>CAZJTF010000328.1:0-8104 GCA_964548565.1 uncultured Planctomycetales bacterium
GTTCTTTCCGTCGGCGGCCAGCTTGTCGCTCGCCTGGCGCCCGCCGTCGCCCTCAAAGGTGTACAGGGCCGCGAGCACCGGGCCTTTCGGGTCCTCGATCACCTGGACCGAGTCGCCTGCGTAAAACGAATAGATCGACGCGTTGCGCAGGATGAACCGGAAACGCAGTGAATCCTGCTTCGGCAAAACCTGCTTGCCGCGCCAGCTGACGATCTCGTCCACCGAATCCTTGCGGAGCTTGTCGCAGTCGTTGCGGTGATATCCTTCGATGACCTTGCCCGACGCGTCGAGCACTTCCACCTGCATCAGGCCATTGTCGGCCGCGTAATTGAGATGGAGCTTGCCGCCGAGGCTGCTCAGACGCTTTGTAACGAATTCCCCCGGCACGTCGCCGCCGTCCATCGACGCGAAGCCATCCCTGCGAAGGTCGCCGAAGCCGATGGCCGCATGGAAGGGGAGATAATCGTGCAGGCCGTCGTAACCGCTGTAGTAGACGCGGAGCTTGTCACCGACCGGCACGATGGAGCAGGCGAACACCATGCCGTGGTCCCACGTGCGCTCCGGACCGGTCGGAACGAGCGGGTTGCGATCGCCGTCCTGGCGGATCCAGTGGAAGCCGTCGCGGCTCGAGACCACCTCGACGAACAGGGGGCCGTGGAAGTAGCCCTCGTCGTCGTCCGCGCGGTACACGACGAGCAGGCCGATGTACATGTCCTGGTAGATCATGACCGGGCAGTTGTACATGTGCGTCCGCTGAACGGAGCCGGGCTTCACCCAGCGATCATCGAAGTCGTCGGGGGCCATGACGAGGCGCATCGCCGGCCACGACTCGAAGCCGGCGCCCTCGCTGTAGCCGATCGCACGTCGGCGCTGGCCGGTGACGGTCGCGTTGATCTTGGCGTACCCGCGGTACTTGCCCGTGAATGTGTCCCACATCAGGTGCCCGGTGTCGCCCGCGCTGAAGATGCGGTCCTTCGAGAGCTTCTCCCAGCGGATGCCGTCGGGCGAGGAGCTAAAGCGGAACTCACCGGGGCTGATCGCCTTGTAGCGACGGGAGGGATCGGGATCCTCGGGCGTGAACATGATCGAGCCGCCGGCTTCGACGATGTTGGTGTCCTTGCTGCCGGTTTTGTGAAAGGGCTGGACCCCCAGCTTCGGCTTCTCCCACTGAATGCCGTCTGTGCTGGTCGCGTAGAGCGCGTAGCCACCGTGCTTCGTGTCGTCCGGGCGGCTCCAGCAGTAGTACCACATGCGGTAGCCGGAACCGTCTTCGGCGGGCAGCACGGTCGTGGCGGTGATGACGTCATACTCCCAGGGCTGGTCCACCTTCATGATCGGGTTGGCGGAGTACTTCTCGATGGCATGCCAGGCGCGCTTGACGTTGTTCTTCGAGGCGATCAGGTGATCGTCGACAAAAAGCTGCCAATGGCCGGGGATCCCCTGGATCCCGGACGGGAACGAGGTGGCAGCCAGCGCCGGAAGAGACAACAGGGCGGTGACGGCGACACAGAATGCGAGTGATACGGCTTTCGGCATCGAACGACCTCCGGTTGGACGAGCGCAACGCGAGATTGGTTGGCAGGATAGCGGCGATTCTGTTGACAATCCAGAGGGTGCGCGGATCAACGCTGCGGTGCTCCCCGGGAGGGCTCCGGATGCGGGTATTCGGCGCGGGAGCCGGAGCGCACGCCTGCCGCGGTCGGCGCCACGGCCACACGTGGCGGTGAACCGATCAGACGGGCTTGTCGTTGCAGCAGGGCGGATTCTCGGGGTCCGGCCCATCGACGACGTCGGTGGCCGGCCACTCGGGCGTCGGCTTATCCACCGGGTCCTGCACGGTGACGTCGTCCTGCTCGATGCGCTCCAGGAACGCCTCCGTCCAGGTCTTGTGGCCGGGATCGAAGTGGTCCGCCGCCTTCCGGATGAACGGTCGCAGTCGTCCTGACACGTACTTGCCGGCACCCTCCCTGGAGATTTCGTCCAGCGTGCGGGAGTAGCTGTCGAGCACCTGCTCACCGAAGAGGTCATTTCCGGTCTGCCCAACGGAGAGAATCGTGCCGAATCCCTTCTTTGCCCAGTTTGCGACGTCCACGCTCAGGATTCCGCCGAGGCGTTCGAGGGAGATGTTCTCGCGCTTCGCTACCTCCTGCATGCGATGCCAGATGTCTTCCATTTTCGGCATGACGCCGCGCACTTTCGAGAACAGCTCGCGGTAGCGAGCGGTCATATCGTCGCCCAGACGTTTCAACTCCTCGCGTGAGAGGGGAGGCGTATCGACGGCTGACGCGCTCTGACGCGATGCCTCCTGGATGGCGACGAGCAGGTCGGAAACGCCGCGGATCTCGGTGTGTTTGGGGATGACGCCGTTCCGCTTGAGACGCTCGGTCAGGCGGGCGAGGGCGACCCCGCCGCCGCCGGCCACGTCGCTGGCGAGGGCGAACACCCAGAGTGGCGAGAGATGCATCGCCAGGAGACCGGCCGTCTCGAGCGCGCCACCGAGCATCTTACGCTGGACGTAGGAAGGGTCGGTCGAGTCGACGACTGCACCGCCCGCCTCGGTCTGGACCTGCGCCACCCGCTCGACGAGGTATCGCTGGGCGTCGCCGATGAAGAAGCGGTAGAGCGTCGTCTCGCGCATGGACTCGGGAAACAGCGTTTCCGTCAGCAGCGAGGTCGCGCCGCCGGTGACGGCGGCCAGCGAACGGAGCGTCCGTTCCGGCAACGACAACACGTACCCGAGCCGCTCCCGGATCGAATCAAACAGGTTGGACATGGCTGCCCCTTGTCTTGTGTAGACGATTGTTCAGGATCTGCTGCCCGGGGATGTCGACAGGCGCGACACAGGCGCGCGTGCTCCTCGCGTGTTTCCCGGGCGGCGGGCGGCGACGAGCAACTCCACCCGCTTGAGGATCTGTCGCGCGACCTGCGTCTTCGAGCCCCGGATCGGCGGCATCCAGCCGTCAACGGGCGTGAAGAACTCGACGGTCGCCTGGTCGCCGCCGACGTTTTCGGGGCCGTTCAAGACGATGAGGTCGCAGTTCTTCCTCTTCAGTTTACGCTCGGCCCTGGCATGAGGATCGGTGTCCTCCATGGCGAATCCGATGAGGATCCGCTTTCCTTTCCGTTCTCCGAGGGCGGCCGCGATGTCCTCGGTGGGCTCGAGGATGACCCGCCGGGGCTGGTCCTTCTTGGCCAGCTTGTGGGTCGCCCGCTGGAGGGGCCGATAATCGCAGACGGCGGCGGTCATCACGGCCGCGTCCGCTGACCGAAAGGCTCGCTTGCAGGCGACCGCCATCTCGGCAGCCGTGACGACGCGAACGACGCCGACGCCCGGAGGCGGATCAATCGACACGGGACCCGTGACGAGCGTGACGTGGTGTCCGCGGCGGGCGGCCTCCCGGGCGATTGCGTATCCCATCCGGCCGGAGGAGGGATTGGAGATGAAGCGGACCGAGTCGAAGAACTCCCGGGTCGGTCCTGCCGAAACAAGCATTTTCACGTCCGAATCCGTCCTCTCTGCGATACGAAGCGTGCCGAATCCGGGCTGCGGCAGTCGAACCGGCCGGCCCGGCGGTCCGCACGCTCCGTACGAGTGTACGCAGGGCTTGTCGGCATGCAATCTTCGGCTCACCCGGCAAAATCCTGCTGTTTCGCGAGCCCGGCTGCGTGCTCGAACCCGTTCGGAGGCCCGTATTGATACTGAAAACGGCCTCGGCACCTCCCGCCGGCGGCAGCGAGCCTTGACGCTGTGGGTTGGCATCTCATGGACATCTCGTGTGAGACTCGCTATCCTTCGATAGTACTCAATGGGCGAACAGCCACAGGAGAAGGGCCAGGTACCGATCGCTTTCAGGACGCACTCAGCGTCCGGCACCATTCCCCGGCACGATCCACTCTCGCCTCGCAGTCAAAAAGAGATGTATTGATGACGTTTGATGATTTGCGGCTCGCTGAGCCGATCCTCCGGTCTATTCGGGCCGAGGGCTACACCCACCCCACCCCCATCCAGGTCAAGGCGATCCCGCTCGTGATGGAGGGCCGCGACGTGCTCGGCTGCGCCCAGACGGGCACCGGGAAGACCGCGGCGTTTGCGCTGCCGATCCTGCACCGGCTCGGGCACTCCGGGAGTGCGGGGGTTCGAAGCGTTCGAAGTGAGAACCATTCCGGCAGGGAAAGTTTGCAGGGGCGGCGACGAGAGAGCGGCGTGGCGTCGTCGCGGATTCGCGTGCTGGTGCTCGCGCCGACGCGGGAACTGGCGGCGCAGATCGGCGAAAGCTTCGTCGCCTATGGGCGCAACACGGCGCTGCGCAGCACCGTCATTTTCGGCGGCGTCAACCAGAACCCGCAGGTGCGGGCACTGCAGGCGGGCGTCGAGATCCTCGTCGCCACGCCCGGGCGGCTGCTGGACCTGATGGAGCAGGGTTACCTGCAGTTGGGGCGCGTCGAGGTGCTGGTGCTCGACGAGGCGGACCGGATGCTCGACATGGGGTTCATCCGCGACATTCGCCGGATCGTCGCGCAGGTCCCGCGCGAGCGGCAGACACTGCTGTTTTCGGCGACCATGCCCCCGGAGATCCGCGAACTCGCCAACGACATCCTGCGTGCGCCTGTGAGCGTGCAGGTCGCGCCGGTGGCGGCCACCGCGGACAAGATCGAGCAGTCCCTCTACTTCGTCGAGAAGCGCGAGAAGCCCGCGATGCTCGCACACCTGCTCAACACGAGCGCGGTGACGCGGGCACTGGTGTTCACGCGCACGAAGCACGGGGCCGACAAGGTGACGCGCCTGCTGAGCAAGGCGGGTATCGTCGCAGAGGCGATCCACGGCAACAAGAGTCAGAACGCGCGCGTACGGGCGATGAACCGGTTCAAGTCGAGCGCCCCGCCGGTGCTCGTCGCAACGGACATCGCGGCCCGCGGGCTCGATATCGACGAGATCTCGCACGTGTTCAACTACGACCTGCCGAACGAACCGGAGACGTACGTGCACCGGATCGGTCGCACGGGGCGGGCCGGAGCCTCCGGACTGGCAGTCTCATTTTGCAGCGTGGAAGAACGTCCGTTCCTCCGGGACATCGAGCGTCTGATCCGCCGTCCGATCCCGGTTTCGACGAGCGGCGCGGTGCCGAGCCTGCCGGCCATCGAGCAGACGGCGCGGTTCAGCAGTGAGACGCTCCTGCCGCACCCGGGGCGTTCGCAGTCTCGCGGCCAGAACGGTTCACGCGGGCGCCGGCAGGGCTCGCGTCAGGATTCTCGTCCCGTGGAGCACGCGGGTGCGGCCCGTGGTGACACTGCGACGCTTGCGGTCGACTCCAGGCCGCTGACGCTGCAGCCCCGGTCGCTCCCGACGGCCAGCGGCGTCGGACATCGGCTCCGAGGAAAACCGCGCTCCCGGCGTGGTGCGATGAAGCGGCGGTAGGGTTGTCAGTCAGTCGGACGGAGGTCACGAGGCCGTAGCGGTTCTGCTCGATCGCGCTGTCAATTGTCGCCTGAGTAATCCCGCGACGGCGGGCCTCCTCACGGGCTTGTGCGGTCCCACTCGGCATCAAGGCGGCGGGCCAGCTCCTGCTCGAGGAGGAGACGGTCGCTCTCGGGTAAAGCTTCGATGTCCCGGAGAATCTCCTGGACGGATGTCTTGGGCATGTCAGCAGGCCTTTCGATGGATCCTTAGGCAATTCTGCGCCCGGTGGTTTTGAAAGACAACACGAGATCCTGGAGGCCGTCAGGCCGTGCGAGACCGGACGGCGCGGGGCGCCTTCTCGAGGTAGTCCTTGATGACGGTCGCGGCGTTGTGCTCCTGGTCGCGCGAACCGTAGACGAGGGTGACGGTGCCCTTGCGCGCACGGGCGCGGAGATCCTCCACGATATCGGGGTGCCGGGCGAGCTCCGCGTGATAACGGCGCCGGAACTCGGGCCACTTTTCCTCGTCGTGGCAGAACCAGGTCCGCAGCTCGGCGCTGGGTGCGATCTCCTTGAGCCACGCGTCCAGAGCCGCGGCCGCCCTGGTCACGCCGCGCGGCCAGAGCCGCTCCACCAGCACGCGGTACCCATCCGAAGGGGAAGGCTTTTCGTATGCGCGTTTCAGGCGAACCACGTCTGACCTCCGATTCTGCACTGGCCTCGGGGCAGTGACGCACTCTCCGCGGCGGGGTAGGATCGGGCCATGCCCGACGTCACCCCTCAACCTAAGGATAGTCGCCCGGTGTGCGACGACACCTGCTGCGGGCCGCTCCGCCGTCGCGAGTTCCTGGGCCTCGTGGGCAGCGGGCTGGCGGCATTCTCGCCGCTGGCGACCATGGCGGGGCCGTTCGAGGGGTCGGAGTTCGAGAAGCTGATCCCCGCGGACAAGAAGCTCACGCCCGAGTGGGTGCGCTCGCTGTTTGAGCGTGGGAAGGCGGCGGTCTACAGGGGAGCGGAGTTGAGGACGATCGGCATGCCGGTCGGCGGGATCTGCGCGGGGCAGGTGTACCTCGGGGGCGACGGTCGGCTGTGGCACTGGGACATCTTCAACCGCACGCCGCCCGGTGAAGGGCACGGTCCGCATTACGCGGCCCCCATGGCGGCGACCTCTCCCTTCGAGCAGGGCTTCGCGATCCGCGTCCGGACTGGCGAGGACGAACAGGTTCGACCGCTCGACGCGTCCGGGTTCGCCGACGTGCGTTTCCGCGGGGCGTACCCGATCGGGCGCGTGGAATACGCCGACGCGAACTGCCCGGTGGCGGTGACGCTGGAGGCGTTTTCGCCGTTCATCCCGCTCCGTGCGGAGGAATCGAGCCTGCCGGTCGTTCTCATGCAGTTCACGGTGCGGAACACCGGGGCCCAGGCGGTCGAAGTCGAGCTCGCGGGGTTCCTTGAAAACGCAGTGTGCCTCGAGAGTGCGGAACTGGCGAGCGGGATCCGGCGGAATCGCGCTGTCCGTGAGCACGGGACGATTCTGATCGCGTGCACGGCCGAACCCGTCGCAGCACCGCCGGCGGATCGCCCGCCGCAGGTGTTTGCGTCGTTCGATGAAGGTCATTACGGCGCATGGAAGGTCGTGGGAGAGGCATTCGGCACCGCGCCTGCCGCCGGAGCGACGGCTCCCGAGCAGCGCCTCGCCGGCCAGCATGGCAAGGGGCTCGTCAACTCATACGCGAAGTCGGACGCCCCTACAGGGCGGCTGATCTCGCCGGAATTCACGATCGAACGTCCGTTTATCCGGTTCCTGATCGGGGGTGGGCGCCATCCCGGCCAGACCTGCATGAATCTCGTGGTTGACGGCAAGGTGGCCCGCACACAAACCGGCCGCAACAGTGATGGCATGCTGTGGGAGGACTGGAATGTCCGCACGCTGATCGGCAGGCGCGCTCACTTCGAAATCGTGGACGAGCACTCCGGCGGATGGGGACACATCGACATCGACCAGATCGAATTCGCCGACGTGCCACGCGCGGAGATCGGCAGACTCGAGGAGCAGGCGGACTTCGGTTCGATGGTACTGGCCCTTCTCGAGGCAGGGGACGGTGATCGGGCATTCGCGGAGGTCCCGGCAAGGCCGCGACCGGCGGCCGTATTCTCGCCGGAGGTGAAGGCTGCCTCCGAGGCGACGCGACCGTTCCCGGAGCGGCCGTGCGGAGCGGTGATCCGCAGCATGACCCTCGCGCCGGGGCAGGAGCGTACCACGACGTTTGCGGTCGCCTGGCACTTTCCGAATCTGCGGCTCGAGGGCCTGCCCGGGCAGGTGGGGCGGCGGTATGCCACCCGGTTCGTGTCCGCGGCGCACGTCGTGAAATGCGTCGCCGAGAATTTGAAAACTCTGTGCGAGCAGACGCGGCTGTGGAGCCGGACGTGGTACGACTCGACGCTGCCGTACTGGTTCCTGGATCGGACGTTCGCGAATGTGGCGATCCTGGCGAGTTCGACCGCGCACTGGCTGGCGAACGGGCGTTTCTACGGCTGGGAGGGTGTCGGGTGCTGCCCGGGCACCTGCACGCACGTCTGGCATTACGCACAGGCGGTCGGGCGCTTGTTCCCGGAACTGGAGCGGTCCGCTCGGGAGATGGCGGACTTCGGCGTCTCGTTTGACCCGGCGACCGGCATCATCAACTTCCGCGGCGAAGTGAACTCC
>CAZJTF010000329.1:0-8055 GCA_964548565.1 uncultured Planctomycetales bacterium
GCCGACTACCTGGCCGCCTGGTGGAACGTCGTGAATTGGAGCAAGGTCGCCGAGCGCTTCGCCCAGGCAACCGCCGCCCGCTAAGTCCCGCGACTCCGTAAGTTGTGCTGCACGGCGCGGTCTCAACACCGCGCCGTTTTCCTGCGCCGACATTGCAACCCGGTTGACGGCGCGTCATACTCGGTACGTTCCGGTTGGAGGTGGAGGGTCCGCCCATGCTCCCCAGGTGCGGTCCGATCCCGACCTACGCGATCTTCTACAGTGCCGGGCTCATCGCTCAACTTCTGCTCGTGCTCAACCTGGCCCCTCGCTTTGGTGTCCGTCGTCAACTCGCATGGGCCATCGGTCTCCTCTATACACTTGGAATGGTCGTCGGCGCGAAGACGCTCTATGACCTGCTGCACGGCAGCTTCTCCTGGCACGGCCTGATCGAACTGCAGCGTTACGTGCGTGAAGGCGGAATGTGGGGCGGGCCGCTGGCGTACCTCGCCCTGGCGGTTCCAGTGGTGGTCGTCGCCGGCCGAAGCGCCGCGGAGAGGCGGGCCGGCCTTGATCTGATCGCGCTGACGCTTCCCCCGGCGTTGATCCTGGCCAAACTGGGCTGCCTCTGTCAGGGCTGCTGCGCCGGGAAGCCGTGCGCATGGCCCTGGGCCCTCCGCTTCCATTCTGATGGCAGTGCCCCACCCGACGTACCGCTGCATCCGACTCAGGCCTATGAAATTCTCGTGCTGGTAGTTGTCCTTGTCGCCCTGCTGTGGCTGCATCGATCTGGAGGCGAGTCCGAGTCAAGCGCGAACAGGTTTGGCGCATTGCCCGGGTCGTTGCTGGCGTGGTTCATCCTGCTCTACGGGCTTGGGCGCGCGTTTGTGGAGATCTGGCGCGGTGATCGCGCGCAGCGATTTCTGCTCGGCCCGGTGACCGTCTCGCAGGCAGTGCTGCTGACGGGTGGCCTGATGGCCGCCATATGGCTCACGCTGCGCCGCCGGCGGCCGGCACCTGTTCAGGGCCTGGAGAACGTGCCCCCCGCAACAACGCACGCGGAATACTGATCCGATTCGACAAGATGTCGCGGTTGCTGATGCCGGGTTGCACACGCGAAGGCTTCAATCCGCGCAGTTCACATCCGCGGGTCTGCATGACCCGCTGTAGCACCGCTGAAGTACGCCGAAGTCGTCGAGGTCCACGTCCTGGTCGCCGTCGCGATCGTACACCGTGCACCCGGTGCGGAACGCGACCGCCGGACCCGACCGGCAGGATGCGAACGCCTGGAAATCGGGGTCATCGACGTCGCCGTCCTGGTCCGCATCACCAAAGACGTGTGGACAGCCGGCAACGTCCACGCCGGCTCCGGGGACTGTGTTCCCGCACTGGTCCGACACGTCGGGAACGCCGTCGAGATCGCCATCGGGTTGAAGCGTGATGTTCATCGTCGCCACGTGACCGGTGTAGCCGGACCCGTAGTAGGTCGCCTTGAGGGTCACAGGTGTGTCACTCTGGACCGGCGGCGCCTGGTACACGCCGCGCTGGTCCGGCACCCACCACGGCAGATCCGCCGTCTTGAAGGCCCCCTGGCCGCTCGCCACGGTCCAGTCCGCCGATGCGGTGACGTCCTGGGTCGTGCCATCGCTGAGCGTAGCAGTGGCCGTATAACGCGCACTCGTGCCGCCGGGGACCACGTCCGGGCCGGACATCGAGATCCGCGTGACCTGCCGGGTCGCCACGAACCGCACGCGGTCGCGACGAACCTCGATGATTCCGTTGCCGCCATGATTCGCCAGCGTCGAATCCCGTACAAGCACTGTCGTATACGGGATCGTGTCCAGGTTCAGCCCGGCCCCGAAGTATTCATAGCTGATCTGCGCGCTGTTCGCAGCGTTCGGCACGTCGTTGTCGATCGTCGCCGGCGGCGGATCATTATCGCTTGCATCCCAGAAGTCCGTGGGCCTCGCAGCGTACTCCGGATACAGCAGCGAAAGAGCCGGCGGCAGCAGCCCGTCGTGATCGTTCGCATAAACCTGCAGCGCCCTCTGGATACTCCGGAGCTTTGACATCGCAATTTCGGTGCACACATCAGCCGACGTGCACGCCGGGCTTTCCGGGCTGTAAAAGTCCACCCGCCCGTCCAGCGTGAGGACGTTGATCCCCCAGCCCACGTTGTTTGCCGCCGAGTTGTCAGAGACCAGCACGAGGCCTGGAGGACCTTCCAGCGTGCGCCCCGCACCGTGGTAGTGGAAGCTGATCTGCGCACTCCGCGCGGCGTTCGGCTTGTCGTTGTCGATGCTCGCCGGCGCGGGGTTCGAATCGCCGGGATTCCAGAAGACCGCAGGGCTCGCGATGTAGGCCGGGTAGAGAAACGAGAGACGATCCGGCAGCAGGCCGCCATGATCCGCCGCGTATGCGTGCAGTGCCTGGCCGATCTGCGCCAGGTTCGTCTGGGCAGCTTCGACATCGGGGTTCCTGGACGCCCGCGTGACAAAGAACTCCACCGTCGCATCGGCGGTCAGGACGATCAGACCGTCGCCATGGTTGTTCTCCAGTGCGTTATCCTGAAGCACGACGGCCGCACTCGATTGATTCGTCGAACCGCCGAAGTACGCATAGCTGATCTGCGTGCTGTCTTCCTGGTCCGGCAGGTCGCGGTCGATGATCAGCGGGCGCGGATCGCTGTCCCCCGGGTTCCAGAACGTGTCGGGGTAGCTGATCGATCCGTTCTCGACCAGCGTTGAGAGGGACAGGGGAAACGTGCCCATGTTATCATTCGCGTATGTCAGCACCCCCAGCGCGATCGACCGGACGCCCGCCATGGCCGAGGCTCTGCACGCCAGCGGACTCTCGCACGGTCGGTTCGCCACGTAAGACCGCACGATCGAGCCGATCGTCCGGATGTTGAGCACAAGACCGCCGTTGTTTGCGGGGGAATTGTCCTCCACGAGGATGGCCTGCGGATCGTCCGACGTGGTGCGTCCCGCGCCGAAGTACAGAAAGCTGGTCTGGGCGCTGTTTGGCGCATTGAGCGTATCGTTGTCGATCCGTGTCGGAGGCGCCGCGTGCCGGGGGAACCTGTCGCCCGGGTTCCAGAAGAGCAGCGGATCCGGCACATACACGGGGTAGAGGGCGGAGAGCACCGGCGGATACTCGCCGCCGTGATCGATCGCGTAGGCGTTCAGCGCCGCGCCGATGGCCTCGAGCCTGTCGCGCCCGAGCGCCGCGGGCGCGGGCGTGCTCTCCATTTCGCTGAAGAACCACACCATCCCGTCTGCCAGCAAGGCGTGCACGCCGACGCCGGTGTTCTGAGCCAGCGTATCGTCCTGCAGCACGACGGTGGTTCCGCTCTCGGGGTTGCCCCCGAAGTAGCGAAAGCTCACCTGCGTGCTGCCGGCGGCGTTGGGTTGATCGCTGCTGATGACGTCGGGGCAGGGATCCGCATCGCCGGGATTCCAGAACACCGACGGGTTGAGAACGCCGGGATACGTGGTGACCAGGCTCGAGAGCGTTGCGGGAAACCGCCCGTACTCATTCGCGTAGACGAAGAGCAGCTTCGCGATCTGCCTCAGGTTGGCTCGGACGACGCTGGACGTGATCGGCAGCGTCGAAGCGGGGCAGGACACGCCAGTCCCTTGCTGATGCAGTGTCGCCCCTACTGACATAAGTGTTGTTGAGCAGAAAACCGCAGCGCAGACGGCAATGGCTGCCAGGCACGCCTTTCTCCTCGTCATCAGAAGCACTCCTTGATGCTGAACACGGTGCAAATGAAGTCTACCGGATCGTCTCGCTCAAGTCTCTCGCTGAGCGCCTCGAGAAGGGCGTCCGAGGAAGCACACTGGATTCCTCGATGTCCTGCAACCTCATGCCGTATCGTCGTTTACGAAGACGCCACCCTTCGTCTCTGCGCCCCGCACCCAGCTATTGGGATTCGGGATGTCAGGGTTCACGTGACGTGCGGGGACCGCGGCTCACCTCGAACAGATGCCTGACCCGGCGGAGCCGGTCGCTGCCGACGTCGCCGCCCCTGCCGCTGCGGCGACACTTGCCATGCGACGCCAAGGCGCGCATCCGAACAATCGATCGGGCACGCGAGGGCGTCATGGCCATCACCAGGTTCGAACTGAAGCGACCGGCTCCGGCAGAACGCGCCCCGCCCCGCTGCGCCGAACCGTGGCAGGACAGCGCGTCATCGAAAAGAGCGGAAGCTTTTATTGGCACGCTCTTCGGAACTGGCCGTCTAAATTGACACTGCCGACGCCCTTCCCTATATTCTGCGACCCCTGTAGACACGGCCCGAAAGCCGCATCCGCTCAGGATGTGCGGGGCGGACGGCCGACGCGGGCGAGAGGCATACCGGACTAGCCTGCCTCAGGACAGAAGTGATCCAACCCGCATGACCCTGATTCCGGGAGCTTAGGAGATTCCTTCGATGGTCAGCCAGAACAAGAAACTCGGTAAACCTGCCGGCAAGACGAAGCGCGTCTTCTTCTTCGGAAGCGGCAAGGCCGAAGCGACGGGTGAAAACCTCACCAAGAATGTCCTCGGCGGCAAGGGCATCGGCCTCATGGAGATGACCAGCATCGGTCTTCCCGTGCCGGCCGGCTTCACCATCACCATCCAGACCTGCGAGGAGTACTACCGCATCGGGCGCAAGCTCCCGCCGGGCCTCGCCGACGAGGTGAAGGAAGCCGTCCGCAAGCTCGAAAAGTCGACCGGCAAGAAGTTCGGCGACCCGAAGGACCCGCTGCTCGTGTCGGTCCGCTCCGGCGCGGCCCGCTCGATGCCGGGCATGCTCGAAACGATTCTGAATCTGGGCCTGAACGACATCTCGGTCGAGGGCCTTGCGAAGAAGACCGGCAACCCGCGCTTCGCCTACGACGCCTATCGCCGGTTCATCCAGATGTACTCGACGACCGCCATGGGCCTCTCGAAGGAACCCATGGAAGAAATGCTCCACGAGCTCAAGCACAAGCTCGGCGTCAAGACCGATCCCGAGATTCCCGCCGAGAGCCTCAAGGAACTCTGCGACGCGTTCAAGGCCTTCTACCGCCAGAAGAAGGGCGACGAGTTCCCGCAGGACCCGATGACGCAGCTCTGGGGCGCCATCATGGCCGTCTTCAACAGCTGGGAGGCCGAGAAGGCAGTCACCTACCGGCGCGTCGAAAAGATCACCGACCTGAAGGGCACCGCCGTCAACATCGTGCAGATGGTCTTCGGCAACAAGGGTGAGAATTCCGGCACCGGCGTGTGCTTTACCCGTGATCCCAACAGCGGCGCCAACGAGTTCTACGGCGACTACCTGATCAACGCCCAGGGCGAGGACGTCGTGGCCGGCATCCGCACCCCGCTCAAGCTCTCCACGATGCAGGAGCACATGCCCAAGGCATACGACCAGCTCTGCGCCGTTCGCGCGATCCTCGAGAGCTACTACAAGGAGATGCAGGACCTCGAGTTCACCGTCGAGGACGAAAAGCTCTACATGCTTCAGTGCCGCACCGGTAAGCGTTCGCCGGCAGCCGCCTTCACGATCGCGGTGGACCAGGCGACCAAGCCCCTGCTCTCGAAGCCCCAGGCCAGCAACCTCGTCAAGAAGAAGTACCTGCCGAAGAAGTGGGCAGATCTGGCCGTGAAGCCGGTGATCACGAAGGAGCAGGCGGTCGCCCGCATCAGCCCGGAGGATATCGAGCGCCTCTTCTATCCGATCATCGACAACAAGAAGGTCACCGTCCAGCAGCTCAAGGACGCGCGCCTGGCGGGCGGCATCAATGCCGTTCCCGGCGCGGCGGCCGGCAAGGTGGTCTTCACCGCGGCCGAGGCCGAGGCCATGGCCGCGAAGGGTGATTCCGTCATCCTGGTCCGCAAGGAGACGAGCCCCGAAGACGTCGGCGGCATGCACGCCGCCAAGGGCATCCTCACCGCGACCGGCGGCAAGACGAGCCACGCGGCCGTCGTCGCCCGCGGCTGGGGCAAGTGCTGCGTCGTCGGCTGCGAGGCCCTCAACATCAACTACGACGCCAAGCAGATGAACGTCGGCGGCAAGACGATCAAGCAGGGTGAGTTCATCACCCTCGACGGCTCCGTCGGCGAAGTCTACGCGGGCGAGCTCCCGCTCAAGGACCCCGAGTTGCCGCAGGCCTACTACACGCTGATGGGCTGGGCCGACCAGATCCGCACGCTCCGTGTCCGCACCAACGCCGACACCCCCTACGACGCCGAGAATGCCATCAAGATGGGTGCGGAAGGTATCGGCCTCTGCCGTACAGAACACATGTTCTTCGATACCGAGGAACGCCGGCTGGCCATCCAGGAAATGATCGTCGCCGAGACGCAGGATGCGCGGAAGGCCGCCCTGGCCAAGCTCCTGCCGTTCCAGCGGGACGACTTCTACGGCATCTTCAAGGCCATGAACGGTAAGCCGGTGACGATCCGCCTGATCGACCCGCCGCTGCACGAGTTCACACCGAAGGACGACGCGGGTGTGAACAAGCTGAGCCAGCTCACCGGCATCAGCCCCGACAAGATCCGGCACCGTTGCGAGCAGCTCCACGAGGCCAACCCGATGCTCGGCCACCGCGGCTGCCGCCTCTGCATCACCTACCCCGAGATCCTCGACATGCAGGTGACGGCGATCATTGAGGCCGCCATCCAGTGTGCCAAGCAGGGCGTGAAGGTGTTCCCCGAGATCATGATCCCCCTCACCATGGACCGCCGGGAGCTGCAGATCCTCGAGCAGCAGGCTCGCGCCGTCGCCGACCGTCTGATCAAGGCCGCCGGCGTCAAACTGGCCTACATGGTCGGCACCATGATCGAGATTCCGCGGGCCGCCCTCCTGGCCGACCAGATCGCCGAGGTTGCGGAGTTCTTCTCGTTTGGAACGAATGACCTCACACAGATGACTCTTGGGCTCTCGCGAGATGATGCAGGAAGGTTCCTGCCCGTCTACGTGGCCAACGAGAAGGAAGGCGGCAAGGCCATCTTCAAGGCCGACCCCTTCCAGAGCCTCGACCAGACCGGCGTCGGCATGCTGGTCCAGATGGGCATTGAGAAGGGCCGTACCGCCCGCCCGAATCTGAAGGTCGGCATCTGCGGCGAGCACGGCGGCGAGGCCGACAGCGTCAAGTTCTGCCACCGCGTCGGGATGAACTACGTGAGCTGCTCGCCCTATCGCGTGCCGATCGCACGCCTGGCGGCGGCCCAGGCTGTCATCGCCGACCAGCAGGGCAAGTCCATGCCGAAGAAGAAGGCACTCGCCGGCAAGAAGAATGGCAAGGCCATGGCTCGCCGGTAAATCAGCGGGCAAGCCTGACATCTGATGACCACCGGACGCCGGGACTCCTGCGAGCCCCGGCGTCCGTTCTTTACCGCCTCCGGCATCGGGCGCCGGATTTGCGGAGACGAAGCACTGCCCCCGTCCGGGTTCGCCCGGCAGGAGGTCGCATGTTTGGGCAGCTCGTCGGGCCTGACATCGCGGAAATGATCCGCAACAAGCAGTTCGTAGCCCTCCGCCGCGCGCTGACGTCCATCAGCTCCGATAGCGTAGCCGAAATCCTGGTCGACGTGCCGGGGCAGGAACTGGCCGTCCTGTTCCGGATCCTCCCCCGCCCGCTCGCCGCCGACATCTTCGAGTATCTGCCCGTCGACAAGCAGGAGGAGCTGCTCCGCAGCCTTGGCCAGGAGCAGGTCGCGAACGTCCTCAACGACATGGCCCCCGACGATCGCACGACCCTCCTGGAGGAACTTCCCGGCACTGTGACGCAGCGCCTCATCGCGATGCTCTCGCCCGAGGAGCGGCGCATCGCCACGAGCCTGCTGGGTTACCCGCCGCAGTCCGTCGGTCGGCGCATGACGCCAGACTACATCGCCGTGCAGGAGGAAATGACCTGCGGGGATGTCATCGAGCACGTTCGGCGGGTCGGCCGCGACAAGGAAACGCTCAACGTTCTGTACATCGTGGACGAGACCGGCCATCTGGTCGATGACATCCGCCTGCGCGAGGTTATTCTCGCCGATCCCGGGACGCGCCTCCGCAACATCATCGACCGCGCTTTCACCGCCCTCCGCGCCGACCAG
>CAZJTF010000330.1:0-8052 GCA_964548565.1 uncultured Planctomycetales bacterium
TTCCGCCCGTGGTTGCCGCCCTCGATGCCGTTCGGGATGAACACCTCGGGGAAGCCGTTCTCGTTCTGGAAGGGGACTTTCTGCCAGTCGAGCCCGTTGCGGCTGACCAGCAGCTTCATGAACGCGCCGCCGGCTCTCGACCAGGGGTAGTCCCCCTCGAAGTGGATCACCTTGAGTTCGCCCAGCCAGAGCGGCCCATACCGCCATGCCGTCGACGCGTAGAACTCGTCGTGCCGCGTGTCGGCGCCGGTGTCGATCAGCGGCGGCAGCAGTTCGACGTGCTTAAAGCGGGCCAGATCCACCGGCTCGTCCAGCCGGTTCAGCCGCAGGTATGCCCGGCTCCGCAGACCGCTGGCGATGTCTTTTCGCGGATCGTAGAACTTGAACAGCCCGATAAACGTCCCCGTCTCCCCGTCTGGTGCCATGAGGGTGACGTCGCCGGGGCCCCAGACCGTTTTGCCGTCCTGGACGATTCGCGTACAACTCGTATCCCCCTCGCCGGCGTAGGCGTCGACGACCTGGCGACCGAGTTCCCACACGATGCCGTCTCGCGACCAGGTGTAGTAGGCGCCTTCGCGCTTCAGGCCGTAATTCGCCAGGTAGATCCAGCCCTTGTAGGGGGCCTCCGCGTCCTTCGCATCGTAGTAGAAGCTGAACAGGTCAAAGCCGCCACGGTTGCGGAAGTCGGGTTCGGGCTCGAAGGGCACGCGGAATCCAAGCCGCTCGCGGATTTCCGCGGGTGAGTTCTCCCACTCAAGTCCGTCGGCCGAGGTGTATCGCCGCAGGCCGCCGCGGCCCTTGCCGCGTTCGAAAAACAGCATGACGTAGCGCTTCAGTTTCTCGTCGAAAACGATCGAGCCGTAGGCGATGTAGGTGCTGCCTTCCGGCGCCTCGAGAATCGGCACGTTGCCGCCATGGTCCTTGGTCGGGCTGTGCAGCGTGCGTTGGAGCCGATCCTGCGTGGCAATCAGGTGGTTGTCCACGAAGAGTTGCGACTCGCCCGCTCGGATGCGAACGCTCTCTTCTTTGGTCGAAGGCTGCGACGCACTCAAACCGATCGTGAGAAGCAGGGGAACACACATGAGCATGGCGGTCATGTCACTCCTTGCATGGGGCCTGCGAGGCCGGGCCGAACGTAGCGGACACGTGGGGGACTGTCCAGAGCTCACCGTTGCCCGCGGCTGTAAGGATCGGTCGCCCGTTGGATAATCAGTGGTGAAGGAGTGCGCATGGAGATTGAACACGAAACGCCGGCCCCGCCTCCGGCGAACCGCTGGAAGCGCAGGGGATTTGTGCTCCTCATCGTCGCGGTCGCGGTCGTTTTCTGCGTGTACCTGGCCGATCGCAGCGGGAAACGTCGGATGGACCGCCTGATGGACCAGGCCAGGAGCCAGGGCCTGCCGTTCACGTTTGACGAGATCATTGCCGCACGCACGCCTGTTGCGGAGCAAGAGGACGCCGCACCGGTCTTCCTGCAGTTGCAGGATGGACTGGCCGCACAGGCTGCAGCCATGAAAAACCTGCCCATCATGGGCGACGGTGAGTTGCCGGCGCTGGGGCGGCTCTGGGATTCGCAGACCTCCGCGGCCGTGTCGACGGGGCTTCAGCTTGCCTCGGATGAGTTGAACGCATTATCGCGGATCAAGGAGTACGCAGGCGGCGCCATTCCGCTTTCCGTCGCCGAAAACCCTATCGATACGCTGCTGCCATTCCTCGGGAACGTGCGGGTAGCCGTCCGGCTCCAGTCGCTTGCCGCCACGGCTCGGGCGATGGACGGTGAAGCCGGGCAACTGCCGGATGACGTGGCGGTCATGCGCCGGGTGGGGCATCTCGTGGCCCAGCAGCCGACGCTGGTGTCGTCGCTGGTGACAATCGCGTGCGGTTCGCTGACGGTTTCGACGGTCGAGCGGGTCTGTTCACTCACCGAGCCCGCACCGGATGCGCTGAAGCGGATCGAGCAGATCCTCACCGAGATGGAAGCCGAGGATCCGCTCTACTGGGGGCTCCTCGGCGAACGCGCGATGTTCGTCAGCATGGCCCAATGGTCGCTGAACAAACGACGCCCACCGACGCAGGGCATTCCGGCACTCTCGCGTCTGCCGATCCTGCGGGGGATGGGGCAGCGCGACGTGGCCGCCGGGCTGGACCTGTACAATCAGATGGCGGGCGTTTTGAAGAACCCGCAGGCACGTCTTACCGTGGCCAACGAGCTGGACCGGCAGGTCCTCGCGCTCCCGCGTTACTACGTGTTCACGCGCAATGTGATGCCGTCGCTCAGGCGTGCCTGCGAAATGAGTCTCAACGGCACGGCGGAACTCCGATGTGCGCGGGCAGGGCTGGCGATCGAGCGGTACCGGCAGGCCAAGGGGGCATTCCCCGCGGACCTTCTTGAACTGGTTCCCGCTTACCTGCCCGCGGTGCCCATGGACCCGTTTGATACCGTCCCACTCCGCTACAAGACAACCGACTCAGGCGTCATCATCTACAGCATCGGGGACGACAAGCAGGATCAGGGCGGAGACGTCGCAAAGACCCGGGGGCAGCCGCGAAAGGACGTCGGATTCGTGCTGCTCAGGCCCGATCAACGCCGCCTGCCGCCGCTGCCTGCCAGCACGCCTGCGAGCGAGCCGGGCTTGGAAGGGCGGACCGCATCCGAGTGATGGCTCTGAATCAAGAGTCGGGGATCTCGAAACTCCTATCGCTTCTGCCGTCCAATCTTCCCCGTGTCAATCGGCCGGAAGCCGGTCTTGAGTGCCGGCGAGCTCGGCGAGAGAGTGAAGTCGCCACCTTGTGGGTCGGCGAAGCCGGGGTCCGCGATGATCGAGTGGACGTCGCAGCCCTTTTCGCGCCACTGTTCGAGCGTCATGCCGGCAAAGTCGATCGGCTTGCCGTCGACCCGCCAGTAGCAGTTGTCGTCCATTGCGAACATGCCGTTTTTCCAGGTGCTGCCGAGGAGTGGTCCGGCCAGCCAGTACACGATGTTGCGTTCGAAGATGAAGGAGATGTGCGGTTCCTCGCGTGACCGCTGGATCTGCCAGTGCATGGCGAACGCGAAGACGTTGTTGCGGACCAGGTTCTGGCAGCCGTAGTGCTGATGATAGCCGCCGTGGGTTGTGCGATACACGATGTTGTTTTCGATGAGGATCCCGGTGCTGCCTTCGTCGTTATAGATGCCCCAGCCGCCGTAGCTTGACGCAGCGATATCGTGGATACGGTTGTAGCACAGGCGTGTTCCGGGGGAGAGCCCGAGCGTATAGATGCCGCCCATGTCGCTGAGCATCCCCTTGCCGATGTTCCAGATGTGGTTGTACTCGACGATGTTGCGGGCGGCCGGGCTGCAGCCATAGCCCCACGACCATCCGACGGAGACCCCTGTGTAGTACAGGTCGTGGATGTCGTTATGGGTGACAGTATTCTCGCCGCTGCCGGCGATCCAGACCCCGACAGCCGCATGATGGATCAGCCCGCCGGGTCCGATGTCGCAGTTGGTGACGGTCGTCTTTGACGTGTGGTGGCCGATCTTGACGCCGCCTCCTCCGAGGTCGGTTAATTCGCAGTTGACCAGGTGGTTCTCCTGGCAGCCCTCCAGCAGTTCAACAGCGTAGGTCGAAACATGCGAGACGCGGCAGTCTTCAAAGCGGCACCGCTGGGCCTTCTCGAGCACCACTGCTCCCGGCACGCCGTTGGAGGCCTGGTTCCAGCCGGCGATCGCGGGCGGAATCTGCCAGTCCACGTGCTCAAACGCCACCCCCTTGAAAACCAGATCCGTCGCGCCGGAGATTTTCATTAACTGCGTCAGCCGCGGCGCGACCACCTGCACGGACTCCGGCGTTTCACCGGGCATGGGAATGTAGTACAGCTTGCCGGTGGGACGATCCAGGTACCACTCGCCGGGCGCGTCGAGCGATTCCTTGACGTTTTCGACGTAATATCGCGAGAAATCGCCCGCGGCGTGGCTGTTCGTCAGCCGAAAGACGCTTTTCTTGCCGAATTTGACGATCCGCGCGGCTTCGTCGACCTCAGCGATCGGCAGGTGTGACTCGATCCACAGGCTGAGGGCGACAACCTCGACATCGGGCAGATTCTCCCACTTCTTCAGGTCGCCGGGCTTGAATGCCGCCTGGTCCTGGCCTTCGCCCCATCCGGTGTCGGGGCGTGTCGTCGGCAGGCCGGCGAGGGTGTAATAGCCGTCGCTCGGCAGGCGCGTGCGGGCGCGCCGGGCGCCGTTGACGAACAGTTGCCGGAAGTACCACTTGCTGTCCTTCACCTTGGGGATCGTGACGGACCAGACGGGCCGGTTGTTCAGCGTGTCCGGCGCCCAGCCGGTGATCGCCACGCCGCCACTGATGATTACCTTGCCCGCAGCTTCGGCTGCGTAGGTGACGGGTGCGCCGGCGGCGCCGCTGTCATCGGCGGTGAATTCGAGCGGGCGTTCGAGCGCGTAGGTGCCGTTGCGGATGGACACGGTGACCGGTTGGCCTTTCCACTCGCCCTTCGCGCGGCGGGCGCGGATCGCGTCCCGGGCCGCTTCGATCGATGGGAGCGGGCCGTCCGTGCCGTCGGCTTTCGGCGAGGCGAGCGTGCCGGACCAGCCGCCCTTGCCGTTCGGTGCGACGTGCAAGGTGACCGGCTCGGCGGCAGAGATGGGGCCGGCGGCCGCGAACAGAAGGACCAGGCAGAATCGAAACGCAAGGTGCCAATCAGGTGCGTGCATCAGCATCTCCATGCCCGGTCAGCGGGCGCTTGTCTGAAGGGGGCGGTTCGGCGTCTCAGTGCACCGCCCGTTCGATGAGTCTCGGCGGGGTGAATGAAAAGTGCAAGCACTCGTGCAGTTTCGCCCATCGACCGCGGCCCGTTACACTGTGCGACCCGACGGAGGATCGATCATGCGCCGACATCGAATTCAGTTGAGTATCGCGTGCGGGCTGGTGCTGACAGCGGCGGCGCCGGTCATGGCCGGAGAGACGCTCTACAACGGGATCGTCCTGCCCGACGACTGGCCGCCGCGGATCGAGTCGCTCAGCCGCGAGCCGATGCCCGTGCCGTACCTCGCTCAGCGGCCCGAGGTCGTGCCCATCGACGTCGGACGCCAACTGTTCGTGGACGACTTCCTGATCGAGGACACGATGCTGCAACGCACGCATCACCGGCTGCGGTATCACTCCGCCTCGCCCGTGCTCGTGCCGGATCGACCCTGGGAACGCGACGGCATGAAAGACAAGCCGAAACTCGCGACAGCGATCCCGTTCGGCGACGGCGTGTGGTATGACCCCTCGGACAAGCTTTTCAAAATGTGGTACATGGGGAGCAATCTCAAGCGGGTCTGCTACGCTACGAGCGCGGATGGCCTGCGGTGGGAGAAGCCCTCGCTGGACGTCGTGCCCGGCACCAACATCGTGCGGGACGCGGAACGCGACTCGACGACAGTGTGGATCGATTTGAACGAGAAGGACTCCGCGCGGCGGTACAAGATGTTCACGACCGTGCCGCGACCCGAAGGGAACGGCTTCAAGCCCGCCATCTTCTACTCGGGCGACGGGATTCACTGGGGCGAGCCTCTCATCATCGGGGGAGGCATTGGGGACCGCTCCACGATCTTCTACAACCCATTCCGGAACCGCTGGGTGTACAGCATTCGCAGCCTGATCGAGCCGTGGGGGCGTTCCCGGCGATACGCGGAGTGCACCGATCTCGTGGAGGGGCTGCGCGACCTGGGGACGATCAGCCGGCTGTGGATGACGGCGGATTCGCTCGATCCGCGGAATCCGAACCCGGCGCTGCGCGAGGTGCACCCGCAACTCTACAACCTGGACGTCTTCGCGTACGAAAGCCTGCTGGTCGGGCTGTTTTCGATCTGGCAGGACTCTCCGAAGGGGCAGCAGAAGCGAAACGAGGTGCTCGTGGGGTACACGCGCGACGGATTCCACTGGTACCGCCCGGACCGGCGCCCGTTCGCCGGCGTGAACGAGGTAGAAGGCGCGTGGAACTACTCGAACGTGCAGTCGACGTGCGGCGGGTGCCTCGTGATGGGCGACTCGCTGTATTTCTACGTCAGCGGGCGGGGACGCACGGGCGAGCCGTGTTCGACGGGCCTGGGTGTGCTGCGGCGCGACGGGTTCGTCTCCATGGATGCAGGAGCCACGGAGGGAACGCTGACGACACGGCCGCTGACGTTCACAGGCCGCCGGCTCTTCGTGAACGTGGACTGCCCGGCGGGGACGCTGCGGGTCGAGGCACTGGATCGGGATGGGAAAGTGATCGCCGGCTTCAGCCGCGAGAAGTGCATTCCGCTGTGGGTCGACAGCACGCTGCAGGAGGTGCGATGGGAGGGAATCGAGGATCTCGCCGGCCTGGCGGGCCGAGACGGCGTCCGGCTTCGTTTCTATTTAACGCGAGGAAGCCTCTACGCATTCTGGGTAAGCCGGGATGCCTCGGGGGCGAGCGGCGGCTACGTGGGGGTGGGTGGGCCGGGATACACGTCGCCGCGGGACACGGTCGGACGAGAGGCCAGGAAGTGAGAAGGGGCAGAGGCGGGTTGGGAGTTGGGAATTGAGAATTGAGTCGTCATGCCGCAGGGCGGCACCCTGAGACAATGAAGATGGGGCTGGCGCTATTCCTATGATCTCTTGTCAACGGGAGGAATGAGGCTGTTTTTCTCTGGCGCGGGCGAGCCCGCAATTGAGTCTGGCCCGGATGTCGCCGCGAACCCGAGACTGTTGCCGCCGGTTTGGGCCGGCAGAGCACGCAGAGCAGACTGACTCTGACGCGACGTCCCCTCCCGCGGATGGTCGGAAAGGAGGAACTCGTCATGGAGACCATCTATCGATCGTGCGCCGGTCTGGATGTTCACAAGAAGACCGTCGAGGTGACGGTTCGCATGCAGCGGGAGGACGGTCCCGAAGCGGAGACCCGCAGATTCGGAACGATGACCCGTGACCTGCTGGCGTTGTCGGACTGGCTTGCAGAACGGAATGTCCGTCAGGTGGCGATGGAGTCCACGGGCGTGTACTGGCAGCCGGTGTACAACATCCTGGAGGGCCGGTTCGAGCTTCTCCTGGTCAACGCCCAGCACGTCAAGCAGGTGCCTGGCCGCAAGACCGACGTGACGGACTCTCAGTGGCTGGCCCAGTTGCTGCAGCACGGCCTTCTGCGTAGCAGCTTTGTGCCCTCACGAGAGCTGCGGGAGTTGCGCGACCTCACCCGACAGCGCTCCCAACTGGTCGCCGAGCACTCCCGGGTGGCCAACCGTCTGCACAAGACGCTGGAGGATGCCAATATCAAGCTGGCGTCGGTGGCATCGGACATCCTGGGGGTATCCGGGCGTCAGATGATCGAGGCCCTCATCAGCGGCGAGGCAGACCCTCAGGCCTTGGCGGAACTGGCTCGGCGGCGGTTGCGTGGAAAGATCCCGGACCTGCAGGAGGCGTTGCTGGGTCGAGTGACGGAGCACCACCGGTTCATGCTGCAGCTGCATTACGAGCACCTGAAGGAGCTCGAGCGTCACATTGAGACACTCAGCCAGCGCATCGAAGTGGTGATGCGCCCTTTCCAGGAGCAGATCGACCGGCTGGACGAGATCCCGGGGGTCAACCGCTGTCTGGCGGAAGTGATTCTGGCTGAGATTGGGCCGGACATGAGCCGCTTTCCCTCGGCCAAGCATCTGGCCTCCTGGGCAGGGCTGTGCCCGGGGAACCATCAGAGTGCCGGCAAACGCAAGAAGGGAACAACGACCAAAGGCAGTCGCTGGCTGCGGCAGGCGCTGTCCCAGGCCGGCTGGGCGGCCAGTCGCAGCAAGAATACGTATCTGGGTGCCCAGTTCAAACGCGTGGCTCGGACCCGAGGGCAGAAGCGCGCCGTCATTGCCGTCGCGCACAGCATCCTGGGAATCGTGTATTACATTCTCGGCCGAAGGGTCCCCTATCGGGACCTTGGGTACGATTACTTCCGGCGGCCTGATGCAAAGAGACTCACCCGGCACCACGTTCGCAGCCTGCAGAAGCTTGGGTATCGGGTCACTCTTGACACCGCGGCGTGAGCAATCTTCAGAGCAGA
>CAZJTF010000331.1:0-7932 GCA_964548565.1 uncultured Planctomycetales bacterium
AGCGTGAACAGCCCGCTCGCCAGGTACGCGTAGAACGCGATCTCAAGAAAGCCGCCCAGCAACGGCATGGCGAACAGCGCCGGACCCACCAGTACGAGCCACGGCCGGCGTCGCAGAGCACCCGGCTCAGCCGCCACGTCGAGCCACAAGATCATCAGGGGCAGCCAGATCCCGGTGGCCAGGAACATCGGGAAGACGATCCGCGCGACGAAGAGCCCGCCCATCGCGAAGACCGTGCCGCCGACCGCCGCCCCGAACGCTCCGGCGCCGAACCGCCGGAACAGCAGGTAGGTGAACAGGCCGCCCAGAAGCAGGTGAACGATCGTGAAGAAAACGAACGCCTGGGGCAGCGGAATCAGGAGGAACAGCAGGTTGAGCGGGTAGAACGTCATCGACTGGCCGGTCGTGTAGAGCGGGTGCCCGCAAAACGTGAACGGGTTCCACAGGGGCAGATCACCGGCGCGGAATGCGTACTGCTGGAACGCCTTCCACTGGTAGCTTTCGAAGATCATGTCGCCGATCAGGTGGTTGTGGACCGGCGCGTCCGACAGGGGCGTATGCGGCGGGTTGGCCGCCATGATATCGAGCGGCAGCAGCACCTTGCCGCCGAACACAGACGGCCAGAACCAGACCACGAGCGCTGCGCCCAGGAACAGGCCAAACCCGATGACGGGCCGCTTCAAAGTCACGTCTCCTCGACAACCGCGCAGGACACGGTCCGCTCCCCAAGTGGGCCGGCAGTGTAGCGGACGCATGACGCGACTGCACGCCCGTCCCTCTTGTCGGGTCGCCCTGAGCGCAGGATCGTGACGCGTCGCGGCGGGGTGTTCCGGTTTCGCGCCGGCAGCATGCTCAGGCGGTGCCGGTCAATCAACTTTTCGGCTGCAGGGCGTTGCGAACGTCGGTGAGGAGCTGTTCGACCTTGAACGGCTTGTAGAGAACGCTGGCGAGACCCTCGGAGCGGGCGCGGATGATCGAGTGGTTGGGGTCGTAGCCGAAGCCGGTCATGAAGATCACCGGGCAGGCGGGCCAGGCCTCCTTGACCTCGTGATAGATCTCGTAACCGCTCTTCCCTGCCATGCGGATGTCGCTGATGACCAGATCGTACGCGTGCCGGTGGATCATCGCGATCGCCTCATTGCCGTCACGGGCGGTCTCCACCTCGCAGCCGCAGTTGGCAAGGACGTCGCGGACGGTCTGGCGGATGATCTCCTCGTCGTCAATCACCAGGATGCTGCGGCCCTGGAGAAGCGGGTCGCACACGCGGTTCTTGGGCTTGCTGCCGAGAATCCCGCCCACGGGCTGGGTGACCTGCTTGATCGCTTCCTTGATCCGGACGACGCTGTCGGTGATCGACTGCAGGCGGTGCCGCAGGTCGTCGTGGCCGATGTAGTCCTCCATCAGGGTCGTCGCGTCGGCCAAAATGTCCGCCAGCGGACCGGAGATTTCGGACGAGACGTTGTCGGCCAGGCGTCCGACCGTCGTGTACCGCTCCACGACCAGCAGGTCGAGAATGTGCAGCGCGATCGCCACGTACCGCGAGAAAATCTCGGCGAACTGGCGCTCGTCCTCGCTGAAGGCGGCGGGGCGGTCGCTCTCGATGTTGACCACGCCGATCACCTGGTCATGCAGTCGCAGGGGGACGGTCAGGGAGGATTTCGCGTTGTCGATCCCTGCGAGGTACCGCGGATCTTTCTCGACATCCGGGCAGATGTAGCTCCGCCCCGTGGCGGCCACGTACCCGCTGATGCCGCTGTTTTCGGTTGAGGCGTAGAGATCGATCTGCTGCGCCTCGAGCGGAAGGCCCGCGCAGAGGACGAGTTCGAGCTTGTTCGTATTCTTGTCGAGCAGGCGGATGGCGAAGTTGTCGAAGTGCAGGAGCTCGCGCGTGTAACGGATGATCTTGCGTTCGAGGAGTTCGAGCCGCTGCCGGACGTCCATCCGCGCCAGCTGGTCCGCGTCCACTCGTACGAGCTCACGCCCGGCGTTGTCGATCGCGTCCATCTTCTGCTGCAGGCGTCGTGAGCGCGTCACGTTGGAAACGACCGCGACGAGCCGGGTGCGTTTCCGGGGCGCGTCGAAGATGGGCGTAATCGTGGCTTCGAAGTACTGTTCGCCCTCGGTCACCAGGCTCAGCGAGCGGGGACGGCCGGGAAGGCTCTGCGGCTCGAGCCTCGAATAGTTCTCGGAGCAGTGCTTCTGGATACGCTCGCGAACCTGCTCAGGAAACTGCGCCAGGCGCGCGTTCTGCCAGACGAGGCTGCCGTCGAGTTCCAGAATGCAAACGCCCTGGCCGATCACATCGAGAACGGTGGTGAGCTGACTGGTGCCGGGGCTGGCCTGGCTGAGTGCCTCCAGGCGCCGGGCGGGCGTGACAATAAACTGATACTCTTCGGAGGCAAGTGCCTGGGCGGCCGACTCGACATTGGGGACGACCCGGACATCCCCGCACTGGGTCAGGATCTCCTGCAGAGCCGCACACTCAGGCGAGTCCTCCTGGACGAGCAGGAACTTCCCGACTGAGGCCTTCGATTGACTCATCACACCTCCCGACCGACACCGCGAACAGCCCATGGTAGGGGATGGTGCCTGTCTCTTTCAAGCCAGACACGAATGGGGATTCTCCCTCGACATCGGTAAGTTCAGCGCCCGCTTGGTCTTGCGCTGGTGGGTCCCGCCGGAGTTGGGGTGACTGCCGCCTGCCGGGTCCGAGCTTGGATCTGTGAGTTGATGAGCGGAGCGAGCCACTCGGCGACAAACTTCGGAAAGGCCCAGCCGGTGTGTCCCCCGGTGTGCCCGCTCTCGAGCATCTTTCGGGTGTACTGCTGCTGGTGCAGCCGGGCGGCGTATAACTGCCTGCCCTCGGGATCGAGCACACCGGGCACGGTGAAGCCGACAGCGCCGGCGGCACTGGTATGTCGCCCTTCGATCGTTCCCATCAGCATGGTGCCGGCGCGCAGGAAACCGACGTCGTAGGGCGAGTAGTAGTTCCAGATCCCGTACTCAGTTTTGCGCAGCGCGCGCCGGAGATCGTAATCCGGAGCAATGGCCGGCGCGAGCAGAATCGCACCGGTGACCTGCCGATTGACGGGCAGCGCCTCGAGCGCCATCACGGCGATGCCGCCGCCGCCCGAGTGGCCGATGATGTGCACCGGGCGCCCCGGGTGCTCGTCCTGGTAGTCCACGATTTTACGGGCAACCTTCCGCGCCTCCTGCTGGTTGCGGTAATAGTCGCGGAGATTCATCGGAAAGAGCAGAACGGAGGCCGTCCAGTCGTACACCTCGATGGTCGAGGGCACGCCCCCGTCGACGAGGCCGCGGGCGATATTCGCGTTGAGGTAGCTGGCGCCCTCGATGCCGGGGAGCACGATAACGTAGCCACGCGTCAGGCGCTCGGGCGTGCGGTATTTGACAGGGAATCCGCACCCCGACACGGCGAGCAGCATGACGCCCGCCAGCACCGGGACGACGACACGACCGAATGCAAAGCGGAGAGGGAAACGGTTCGCGGCATCAATGCCCTGGCCCAATCGATGATTACTCCGGAATCGCGAGTCCTGCGGCAAGGGATCAGGCGGGGAATATATCGGCATCCATTCGATCGGACAAGCAGGACGCGTCGGCTGAATCAGTGTGCAGCGGTGCCCGAAACGGTGCCGTCGGGACGCCGCTGCCCCGCGAGCGGCGCACCGGCCCGAAGGTACCAGAACAGCGTCTTCGGGTTGTACGCCCGGAAGCGCAGGGACTGTCGCAAGGCCGCCCGGGCGTCATTCGAGCGCCCGGCACGCACAAAGGCCTTGCCGGCGGTGTAGTAAAGCCGCGCCAGGCGACGATAGGCGTCCTGTTCCGGAAGCTTGCCGCGACCGCCGCCGGCGTCGTAGAACCGTTCGAGCAGTTGCGCTTTTCGCAGCAGGACGTCGGGAGGACATCCGTCTCGTGAGAGACTGTCGCGGTGGCACCGCCGCCGGCAGAGGGGCTCGCGCAGCAGTCCGAACTGGTGCCGCAGCGACAGGCGGAGCCAGAGATCGTAATCCTCGTTGTGGGTGAGCCGCCCGTCGAAGCCGCCGGCATCGCGGATGATGGCGGCGCGGGCCACCACCGCCGACGTGTGAATGAATGTGCTCGCGAAGAGCGGCCCCGTCACGTCGCCGGCGTGGGGGATCTTGCGGTGCCCGCGGAGCAGCCGTCCCCGCTCGTCGGTCGAGACGAAGTCTGTGAAGACCAGGGCCTCGTGGGGACATTCCCGCAGGCGACGAACGGTTCGCTCGAGGAACGTGGGCTCCCACATGTCGTCTGAATCCAGGAACGCCACGAACTCGCTTCGGGTGACGCGGAGGGCGTGGTTCCTGGCCTCGGAGACGCCCTGGTTGGCCTGCCAGAGGTAGCGAATCGGCTCCTTTCGTGCAGCTACGCGTTCGCGCGTGTCATCTTTCGAGCCGTCGTCTACCAGGATGATCACGTAATCCTTGAAGGTCTGTGTCGCCACGCTGTCGAGGGTTGCATCCAGGAGGTCGGCCCGGTTGTACGTGGGGATGACGACGCTGACCGCCGGCTCGAACGTCCGCCGGGCGGGGATCGGGCTCTGCCACGCGGGCCCGGTAACCAGCTGCGTGATGCTCATGCGCCGTCGACCGCTCCCACGAAGCGCGCGTGGGGACAGGATCATCGACCGTGTTCGTGAACAGACAGGCGGGACCGCGACCGCGCCACTGATGCGGTTCCTGCCTGTGGCCCTTCATTATGACCACAGGCAAGCGTCCGGAGCAAGGGGAATCAACCCGATGCCCCCGCGCGCTGATTCCTGCGGGACCACTTGCCGGCGGTGAGGATGAGAATGCAACTCAGGTGCTGGCACCGCGTTGGGGGAGTTGACAGGGTATGGACCCGGTGTTACATCTCGTTGCTCGCCATCGGCGAGCGTGCCCGGTGCGGCAGGATCGAACTCCGGTGCCGGGCGGAGCGTACCGAAAAGTCTCAGCGCTTTGGTGCCGCGTCCGAAGGGCACGCAGGGTTTATCGAAGCCATTATCGCAGGTTTGCCGGGCGTCTCTCAGGGTGGTTTTGACGGCCCGCTGGTCCACATCGGGAAAGGAACGGACGTTCCCCATGATCCAGGTCAAGAACTTGACGAAAGCCTATGGGTCCCACCTGGCGGTGGATAACATCTCCTTCCGGGTGGAGAAGGGCGAAATCGTCGGCTTCCTCGGGCCCAACGGCGCGGGAAAGAGCACGACGATGCGGATTCTCACCTGCTACATGCCCGCCACGAGCGGTTCGGCGAATGTGGCAGGGTATGATGTCTTCACCGAATCCATGGAGGTGCGCCGCCGGATCGGGTATCTGCCCGAAGGCAACCCGCTGTACCCCGAAATGCGCGTGCGGGAGTTCCTGAACTTCCGCGGCAAGCTCCGGGGCATGAGCCGGCCCGACCGGGAGGCGGCGATCACGCGGGTCACGAATCGGTGCTGGCTGGGTGAGTTCGTCGATCGCCCGATCAGCCAGCTCTCGAAGGGAATGAAGCAGAGGGTCGGCCTCGCGGATGCCCTCCTGCACGACCCGCCGGTCCTGATCCTGGACGAGCCTACGATCGGGCTCGACCCCACGCAAATCCGCGAGACCCGGCGGCTGATTTCCGACCTGGCCCGGCACCACACGATCATCCTCAGTTCGCACATCCTGCCGGAGGTGGAGGCGGTCTGCCAGCGGACGATTATCATCGCCGGCGGGAAGATCCGGGCGAGCGGCTCCATTTCGGAGGTCCGCGAGCGGATCAAGGGAGCCTCCCGGCTGATTGCCGAGATCCGCGGCCCGAAGCAGGAGCTCGAGGCGGCCGTGTCCAAGGTCAAGGGCGTCCGGAAGGTCGACGCCACGTCCAGCGAGGGTTGGAACCGGCTGCGGATCGAGGGCGAGGACGGGCAGGACGTCCGCGAGGAGATCGCGGCACTGGCGGCCCGCCACAACTGGGGCCTTCGGGAACTGCGGCTCGAAGTCGGCAGCCTGGAGGAGTTCTTCATCCAGATCACGGCCGAGGCCAGTGTGGCCAAGCGGGCCGCGGGCTGACGGTCGTCTTTCAGAACACCGGAAACAGGATCGAACAGGGCCGTGCGGGTCCGTCCGGCAGAAGAGGTGACGGGCAAAGGCGGCCGCAGGCGTCTCAAGCACAGGGTGTGAATCATGTCGGCACAGACAAATGCAGGGGCGGTGGCTCAGAAGGGCGTCACGCCCGGAGAGCGGTCGCAGTTGCGGGAAGAGCCCGCGCGGAGCACCGGCGGAAGCTGGTCTTCGGCGGCGGTCGCGATCATGCAGCGGGAGCTGGTCTCGCTGTTTTATTCGCCGATCGCCTACGTCGTGGGATTCATCTTCCTGCTGCTGATCGGGTACTCGTTCGTAACCGAGACGCTGGTCGCGGGGAGCGAAGCAACGCTGCGGTTGCTCTTCGAGCGAATGGCCGGCGTGCTCGTCTTCGCACTGCCGCTGCTCACGATGCGAAGCATCTCGGATGAATTCGCCACGGGGGCGATTGAGACGCTCATGACCGCCCCGGTGACGGAAACGGGCGTCGTCCTCGGCAAGTTTTTCGGAACGCTGACGTTCTACGTCGTCCTCCTGGCGACGACGTTGCTGCACCTGGTCCTGATGGCCGCTTACGCCTCTCCGGCGGGCAACGTGGTCTTCATGGGCTACGTGGGCATGATCCTGCTGGGCGCGATGTTCATCGCGATCGGGATTTTTGCGAGCAGCTGCACGAAGCACCAGCTCCTCTCCGCGATGCTGGCAATCGTCATCCTCGCGGTGCTGACCTTCGTGGCTGATTACGGCGCGGAGTACGCCCCAATCCTGCAGATCGGCAAGGTCACGCTGAACCTCCGCGAGGTCAGCGCCTACGGGAACGTGCTCGGACATTTCTCTGATTTCAGCAAGGGCATTCTCGACACCGGCAGTCTCATCTTCTTCGTTTCGGGGACGGCGTTCTTCCTGTTCCTGGCGGTGAAGGTTCTGGAGTCCCGACGATGGCGGTAAACGACAATATCCAGGCGCCCAGCTCCACGAGCCGGCGCTTCTTCTTCGGCACCAACGTTCTGATCACGGTCCTGCTGGCCGCGATCGTGGTGATCGCGATCAACTGGATCGGGCACCGCAAGAACTACCGCCGCGACATGGCGGGAGGTCTGGGCGGTACGCGATTGTCGGAGCGTGCCCAGCGCGTGCTCGACAAGGCGAGCCCGGATCTGCGGATCACGGCGATTTACGCGTCCGACGATCCCGAGTCCGACCGCAAGAAGTACTTCCCCAAGGTGCAGGACCTGCTCGGCGAGATCGAGCAGTACAACAAGAAGATCAAGGTCGAGAGCCTGCACACGGGCGACGAGCGGGCGAAGCTGCGCGACCGCGTGCAGCAGAAGTTCGGCTCGGCCTCCAAGCAGTACGACGAGGTGATCAGCCTCGCCGGCTCCACCTGGACCGAGTTCGAGAACGTCGTCGGTCCCGTCCGCAAGGAGATGGAGGAGATCCTCGCCTCGGATTCGTGGCTGAGCGGCTTCTCCACCATGGCCAACGTCAACAGCCTGCTCAAGAAAGATCAGGAGACGATCGAGCAGGCCCGCAAGGACATCGACGAGCTGGTCAAGAGCGAGGGCCTCCCGCGGTACCAGGAGGCGAACAGCAAGATCCGCACCACCAATGACGACCTGAAGAAGCACCTCGAGTCGGCTCAGAAGTGGATGCAGGAGATGAACAAGCTGATCGCCGTGCTCTCCGATCCGAAGTCGGAGTTCGCGACAAAAACGCGCGACAAGCTCAATGAGCAGGCCGCGCTGCTGCTGCAGCTTCAGAAGACGGCCGGCGACCCTAAGGATCAGAGCGTCCCCGATGATCCGAAACCGCTGCTCCAGGAGTTCGCGCGGCACGCGAACAAGCTGGCGTCCTGGCTGGT
>CAZJTF010000332.1:0-7924 GCA_964548565.1 uncultured Planctomycetales bacterium
CTTGTCGCGGGCAAACGCGACCAGGGCGCGAATGTCGCCCCACAGCTCGCCGGAAATCTCCATGAGCCGCTCGTCCGGGCGTTCGCTGCCCATGACGAGGGCGGCGTTGGCCACCGCGATCGGGCCGCCCGCGGTCATCACGGTGCCGCCGTCGGCGGCGACGGTGACCTGGTTGTCCCGCACCTCCAGCCTCGTTTCACCGTCTATTGCGATCGGCCCCATGCCCTCCATGGGGATGATCTTCACCCCGACGCCGGTGATGTCGATATACATGCCGTTCTTGGGGATCGGCTTGTTCTCGCCCTTCTTGGCAACGGTGCCGACCGGAGGCAGGGCTTCGGCACCGGGAAGTGTCTGCAGGCGGTAGGCAGCCCACCGGGCGGTGTAGTGCGCTTTGGGCAGGACTGCCAGTCCTTCGCAGGTTCGGTAGGCGGCCTCTGCCTCCGCGAGGCGTCCCTCGATCTCCATGCGGACACCAACAAAAAACCACGGCCAGGGTTCGAACCGCGAGCCGAACAGGAGGACGCCCTGCCAGCGGTTGACGAACCGATCCTGGTCAACGATGCCCAGCATGTAGGCGGCCGTCGACGGCTCCGGGCAACTCCCGACGGCTTCCTCGCCGGTCCGGGCGTTCACCAGCGCGAGTGACTGTTGCAGGGTCGCCCGGGCCTCCTCGTTTCGGCCCAGCCCCATGAGCGCCCACCCGAGCGATTTCCACGCAGCATCGTGGCGGGGATCGATCTCGGTCGCGCGCCGGGCATACGCCTCCGCCCGCTCGTAGTCGCGCCCAAGCGCCAGGTGATCCGCGCAGATCGTCAGCAGCTGCGCGTTCGGGGCCATCGTCGCGAGATCGAAACCATGGGCCATCTCGATGGCGCGCGCGACGTCCTCCACCGAGCCCTTGCTGAGCTGCATCATCTCCCGGATCGGCCGTCGCACGCGGACGCTCTCCCGCTTCGTCTGCATGTCGGCGAGGAGTTCCTGGTATCGCCCCTCACCCGGGGAAACAGCACCCAGCTGCTCGAGGACAGCGATCGCGCTGGTAAAGGCCGCTTCCGACTCGTCCATGCGCCAGAGTTCCCGCATCCGTGCGGCATGTGAGCGATACAGGTTGAAGAGATCCTCGCGGTAACGGGGGATATCGGGCGACTGCCGCACCATTGCCTCAACAGCGCTGAGCGCCCGGTCGTAGGCAGCATCCGCCGCGGCGGCATCGCCCGTTCCATTCACCGCATCCGAGAGAACCCGGTGCGTGTCGATCAGCATCTGCCGGTAACCGGGCGGCCCGTCGTTTGCCGCCTCCGGGTCAACCGGGAGGACCCGCAATTGGGCGGCCTGCACGCGGGCGACCGGCTGCTGGTCGGCAAGGCGAACCACTTCATGCCACCACTTGCGGGTTCGGGCGAGTTCGAGCGCGTAGAGCTGCACATCCGGGAACCAGTTGGTGAGATCTTCGAGGGTTTTGACGGCGTCGCGGCTCGCGTTCTCGGCCTCCTTGCGCCGACCCGCCTTCATCAGCAGATCCGCCAGGTTGCGTTCGGTGCGGGCACGTTCAAAGTGCTGCTGGCGCCGCTCGGCCCCCTGAAGAGAGTCATGCACCAGGATACGTCTGAGGCGCAGGGATTCACGCAGCGCCGATTCCGCTTCACCCGGCCTGGCGGTGTCGCGCAGGACCCGTCCCAGCAGGTCGAGGCTCGCGGCGAGCTGCTGACGGTACGGTCGCGACCCGGGCACCTGCGTAACGATGGCGGCCAGAAGTGCGCGCGCCTGCAGCCCGAGAGTCTCGGCCTCCCGGTAGCCGCGCTTCTCCCACTGCAGGTTGGCCAGGCACAGATCCGCCTGTGCGAGCCCGAAGGCATCATCGGGTTCGCCCGGATTGCTTTTGAGGAGTTCCTCGAAGACGCCGGCGGCTCCAGCGTAGGCCTCTCCGGCGGAGACCGCCTGGCCCAATTGCCCGTACGCGTGACCGAGGCGCATGTAGGCGGCGCCCAGTTCGCGCCGGGCGGAGGGCTCCCGGCTTTTCTCGGCCAAAGCCTTGCTCACCACGAGCGATTCCTGCTGCTGAACGAGCCGCAGGCGCTCCGTGCTCGCTGCATCCGTGGAGGCACCCAGTGCCCCATCCGTCAGCATGCGGTCGAGCACCTCACGCGCGGTCTTCAGGTTGCGCTCCGCCAGCAGCTTCTGTTCACGCGCGGCGTCACGTTCGCGCATGGCATCTGCCCGCTCGCCCGCGATCATGAATGTTCCGATAGACAGGCCAACCAGGCTCAGCGCGAGCAGAACGAACCCGGCCGCAACGACGGTGCGATGCCGGCGCGACCACTTCGAGACGCGGTCGAGCAGTGTCGGCGGCCTGGCGAGGATCGGCTTATCCTCGAGAAATCGCCGCAGGTCTTCCGCGAGTTCCCGGGCGGTGACGTAGCGATCCTCCGGGCTTCTCGCGACGCATTTGCCGACAATGGTCTCGAGTTCGCGGGGAATGGCCCGGCTGATCTGGCGCAGCGGGCGGGGTTCTTCCATGTTGATCTGCAGCAGGACGCTCTGCCGGTCGGAGCCGGTGAACGCCGGGCGCAGCGTGAGCAACTCGTAGACCGTAATTCCCAGTGAGTAGATGTCGGTACGGTGATCCACGGGTGCGCCCCGGGCGAGCGTCTGCTCGGGGCTCATGTAGCGGACGGTGCCCAGCAGATCACCGGTCATGGTGAGCCCGGGGCTGGTCTGGACCATGGCGAGGCCGAAGTCGGTGAGCCAGAGGCGACCCTCCGTGTCGATCAGGAGGTTCGACGGTTTAATGTCGCGATGGACCACGCCGCGCTCGTGCGCGTACTGCAACGCGTCCGCCGCCTCGACCGCGAGTGTCGCCACTGAACGGAAGAACGCACCTTGAGAGGATGCCTCGCCGGTCATCGTCCGAAAGAGCCCGGTCGCGGAAACGGTCCCGGTAAGGCTGACCGCGGCGGAGGACGCGTCCGCCCGGATCGGCGCCTGCGCCGCAGGCACGGCATCCTGCAGGTGGGAGTTCCCCTCTGGTGGGCGTGCATCGAGCATGTCCAAGCCCCGGGCCTCCCGCAGCGCGCGGATCACCGCCGACAGCGGCTGCCCCTCGATGTACTGCATGGCGTAGTAGTGCACGCCCCGCTCGGAGCCGACCGAGTAGACGGGAACGATGTTGGTGTGGTGCAGCTGCGCGGCCGCCTGGGCCTCATTCTTGAACCGCTGCAGCTGCCTGGAGTCCAGCACTGCGGCAAAGGACAGAATCTTAAGGGCGACACGCCGGCCGAGCGAGAGCTGCTCGGCCTCGTAAACGACGCCCATCCCGCCGCGCCCGATTTCGCGGACCAGGCGGTAGTCCCCGAGCAGCTGACCAGCAGGCACTTCCATCCCGGCAAGCACGTCGGGGCCCTCAACCGCCGGAATCTCCTGCAGCGCGGGGAACAACTCGCGGATCAGCGCGGCGATCTGTGGATACCGCGCCGCGTACTCCTCGATATCGGGCTGCTCACCGTGGGCGATCCGCTGAGAGAATTCGTCCGCGGCCTGCCCCAGCAGCGCCTCGGTCGAGACATCCTCGTTGATCGGGACATCCTTCATTGGACCGACCCCGTCATGCCGCCGTCAAGCAGCACCTGGCGCAGCCGCAGGAGCGCGCGGCCGTAGCGCTTGTTCGCCGCGGACGGCTCGATTCCGAGTACCTCGGCGGCCTCCTGGTTGGCGAGCCCCTCGAAGTTCCGCATCAGGATGATTTCGCGATCAGGCTCGGCCAGCTGACAGAGGGCCTGGCGGACTCTGCGCCCGAGTTCGCCTCGCACCATCTGCTGGCTGGGGGTCGAAGCGCTCGAGAGCAGGCGCCGACCCAGATCGACCGTCGAGCGGTCAGGCAGCGGGAGTTCCCGCGCAATCGAGCGACGCCCCGCCTCGAGATGCTTGCGGCGCATCATCAGGAGGCGGTCGTAGGCGATCCGCCGCAGCCAGAGCCGGAAACTGATCGTCGGGTGCGAGAGATAGGCGGGCAGGCGACGGGCGGCCTCGAGCTGCGCCTCCTGCACGACGTCCGAGGGGTCCACGCGTTGACGCAGCTTCGGATCGAGACGCAGTTCGACGATCCGGCGGAGATACAGCCGGTGACGGGCCAGAAGGCGGTCAATCGCCTCCGCGTCGCCGGCATGCGCCTGCGCCAGAAGTACGCGTGTTTGCCCGGTTTCGCCCGGAAGTGAATCCATGGAGCCGTTCCGCCGGTCAAAGACATGATCCACTATACCAACTGCGAACCGCGCCCGGGATCGACAGGAGTGCCCCCACCATCGCCCCCGGCTGATGCGCCGGCGCGCTCAAGAACTGCCAGGACGCCGGAGCGCGATCATTAACTCGTCCGGGCAATGGATTTATGACTGCTGGTGTTTCAGCCGAAAAGCCACCAGATCAGGGCGAGATCGATGAACATGGCCGCGACCAGCGCGAACGCCAGGCGCAGGGAACTCGACCACGTTTCCGGCTGTGTGACACTGGCGAGCGTCAGGGCGGATTCGAAGCTCACGGGCTCGAGGTCGCCCGCGTTGTACTGGGCTTCGGCAATCAGCAGGTTGGCCTCGAACTCGCCGATGCCCAGCGCGGACGCGTACTGCATGAGGGCCTGGCGGCGCGAGTAGCGGAGAAAGCCCGCCTCGAGTTCGCCAACGACCATGCCCTTGAAGATCTTCCGCTTCTCTTCAGAGCTGAAACGCACCGCGGGCGCCGGCAGGCCGGTCGAACGTCGATCGGAGATGGTCAGGTGGTCCGGCATGCTTCCCGCTCCTGGAGGGCGATCCGCTTCGCCGGATTCTACCTGCGCGACGCCCGCCGTTTCTACGGGGTCGCAGCGCGAAAAACAGAAAACTTGAGAAAAATCCGGGAATTCCGCGTGGCGCTGGTTATCGGGCGGCGCTCACCACTCCACGCGACTGAAATGGCGGATGCCGATCGACATCGAGACCGCGGCCGCGACCAGGTTGACGCAGACGACAGCCGCCAGCCACCAGGCCATGGAGACCGTGAACGAGTCGCCGAGCGTTTCGCGGGCCGCGGAGAACGTCATCATCCCGACGCCGGCCAGGGAGGCGACAACGAGCCCGACGGAAACGAGCAGACTCACCGTGCCCCCGAAACCGCCGGCGATGCGGGCGGGATTTCGCTCCTGGAAGACGGGCAGCCGCGCTCCCATCCCGATACTCACGCCGCACAGTCCGATACACGTTGCAGCGCTCGCCACCAGGTGCGCGAAGGCGATCGCCCGCGGGAGTTCGAGGCGCCAGATGGAGACGCTCATCACGCCCATCGCCGCCAGGAGTGTCAACGTCAGCGAGTAATAGAATTTGGCCACGACGATGCCGCTCCGGCGGAGCGGGAGCAGCCCGAGCAGCCAGAGCTGCTGCCCGTCAAGCGAAACGAGCGGGAACAGGAAGCGGTTCGTGAACGTCGCGAGGATCAGGCTCACCGCGGTCAGGTTCAGGAACGCGATGAGCAGCTGCAGCCGCGGCTCGGCCAGGTCCACCCACAGCCGCTGGACGTTGCTCACGTAGAGCGTCAGCAGTCCGATGAGGATTGCCATCTGCGACCACTGCATCGGGTCACGGAAGAACGTCTTGAGGTCTTTGGCCGAGAGCAGGCGCTGCCGCCACGGCATGTACGAGAAGAGGACCTCGCCGATCCACGAAATCAGCCACCCGGTTCGCCGGACGCCGCGGGCGCCGGAGGTCTGGCCACGGTCGAAGGCCAGCGCGTATCCCCGGGCGACGACTCCGACCGCCACGAGGCTCGAGAGCAGCGCGTTGGCCGCCGTGACGAGCAGGTAGAACAGCGCGGGGCCTGACTGGTTCTGGACGGCGTGGTTGATGCCCTTGGAAACCCAGGTGTGCGGCAGCATCGCACTCTGCACGAGAGCCACGCGGTCGTAGAACAGCTTGAGCCATTCACTCGAGACAATCGGGGCCGACAGGACGCGCCACCCCCACCACCCTGCACCGAACAGCAGGAACGCGCACAGCATGACCAGCATCCGGCGCGGCGTTCGTGGAAACACCACCGCAACCAGCCAGGCCAGCACGAGCCCCAGCGCGCCGGGCATGGGGATGAAGAGCAGGAACAGCCCCAGAAAAAGCGGGTAAAACGACCAGGACTCGTCGAAGATCCGCGCCATCGCCATCATCAGCGGCAGGCCGAGCAGGACGAGCGACCAGCTCGAGAGCACGAGACTTTCCAGGTACTTCACCGTCACAATGTGCAGCGGGTTGAGCGGCGTCGCGAGCAGGTACGCGCTCTCTCCCCGGCGAAACAGCGAGCCGTACGAGAGAATCGCGCTCGAGAATGCCAGCATCCCCGTCAGGGCGAGAAAGAAGAAGGTGAAGATCAATGGCGTCGCGACGATGCCTTCGAGCGTCGAGCGCCGAATCAAGAGAAACGTCTGGACGAGCAGGATGTACAGTCCGAACCAGATCAGGGAGATCGAGCCCGCGGTGCCGAGGAGCCTCAGGGGCTGGTGGCGCATCCCCGCACGCACGCGGTTCGCCAGCATACGGAATCGGATCTGCAGCAGAAGCCAGACGCCACCCTCGGGAAGTGCCGGGGCGGCGGCCAGGGCGATCGGGGCCGGGGTGGTGTCTCCGTTCACGTCGGGATCCCCTCGGGAGAGGCGTCCCGCTCATCGGCGGTGAGGTCCAGGAAGATCGTTTCAAGCGTGTCCGTGGTGGCGGCGCGCCGGCGCAGCTCCTCGAGCGTCCCGACCGCCACGAGCCGCCCGCGGTGGATGATGCCGATGCGGTCGGCGACCGCTTCCGCGACCTCCAGCGTATGCGTGCTCATGAACACGGTGCCGCCGCGGCGCGTCATTTCGAGCATCAGGTCTTTGACGGTGCGGACGGTGCGCGGATCCAGCCCGATCATGGGCTCGTCGATCACCAGCACCCGCGGATCGTGCAGCAGAGCGGCCGCCAGCGCAGTCCGCTGCTTCATGCCGTGCGAGTAACTCTCGGTGAGCTGGTCGAGAAAGCTTCCCATTTCCAGGCGATCGACAAGTTCGCGGGTCCGTTTTCGCAGGCGTTCGCGGTCGAGGCAGTACATCCTGCCGACGAACTCCAGAAACTCGCGCCCCGTCAGCTTGTCGTAGAGAAACGGCTGGTCAGGAACGTACGCCAGTTGCGCCTTGGCCTGCCGCCCGTCGCGCCCCATTTCGTGGCCGCAGACGCGAACCGTGCCGCGGTCGGTGAGAAGCAGGCCGACGATCATCTTGATGGTGGTGGTCTTACCCGCGCCATTCGGACCGAGACAGGCGAACAACTCGCCCTCGGAGACCGTCAGCGACAGCCGATCGACGGCCGTGAAGGTCCCGTATCGCTTCGTCACCTCGGCGAGTTCGATCGCGTGTGCCATGAGCCTCCTCTAGTCCAGCTGCTCGAGTGGAGTCGAGCGGATCTTGTTGCGGATGGTCGTCCGCGCGTTCTCCTGGTATTTCTCCTCACGCACCTGCACGCGACCGAAACCGGGTATCTCCACTTCCTGCACCAGCACCTGTCCGCGATCATCGACCCACGCGCGGATCTGCTGCGGCGAGGTCTCTACGACGAAGCACGCGACCGGCCTGCCCCTGTGCTGGATTGTTTCGCGCCGGACGACACGGGCGATGATCGAGGTAAACTCCGCCCGGCGGCGGACCACGATCGCGAACGGATCGAGGAGCTGCATCCGCCACGCCTGGCCAACCTTGAGGGACGGCAGGTACGAGAAGGGACGCATGGAGTCGCCAATGAGACGGCTGGCCGAGAGGTCCAGGTTGGCCTGGCGGTGCAGCGGCCCGATCTGCAACTCGCAGGGAAAGTAGATCCCCCGGCGTTCGCCCGTAACCTTGATCAGCGTTCCGGGAACGCCGTAGATGTTGAGCATAAAGCTGTCGAGG
>CAZJTF010000333.1:0-7923 GCA_964548565.1 uncultured Planctomycetales bacterium
TTGTTTCTTTTCTTTATCGGTAGTCTAACGGGTGCCTCGCCTGCGTCAACGGGAAAGGACGCCACCCGATGGATCGAGTTCAGCAGTCTCGGCTCCGCATCGCAGAGCGACTGACGTGGTGGGTCCTGTGCACGGCCATCCTGTTCTCCTCGCCGGGGGCATCGCCCGCCGGCACATGGATCCCGGCATTTCCGGGAGCGGAAGGATACGGCGCCCGGGCGGTCGGCGGACGCGGCGGCACGGTGATCGAGGTCACCAACCTGAATGACAGCGGGCCGGGCAGCCTCCGTGCATCGATCGAGGCATCAGGACCCCGAATTGTCGTGTTCCGCGTGGGCGGCACGATCACGCTCCAATCCACACTCCTGCTCGAGAATCCGTACATCACCATCGCCGGTCAGACGGCCCCCGGCGGCGGCATCGCGCTCCGGAACACCTCCAACTTTAACATCTACGAGGATCCCAGCGCCACGCTCGACATCCGCACCCATGATGTGGTGATCCGGCACCTGCGGATCCGGCCGGGGATTGGCGGGCGCGAGTCGGACGCGCTCCAGATTTACCACGGAACGTACAACCTGATCCTCGACCATTGCTCGCTGAGTTGGGCCGTGGACGAAGTCGTCTCATCCTGGTGGGATCCGCACGACTTCACGATCCAGTGGTGCATTATCTCGGAAGGTCTGCGTAATGCCGGGCACTCCGAGGGCGCCCACAGCACCGGCCTGCTGCTCGGAAGCGACGGCTGCACGCGTGTCTCCGTGCACCACAACCTGCTGGCCCACAACAATGACCGGAATCCGCGGATCAAGACAAGCGGCGTGATGGATATCGTCAATAACGTGTTCTACAACTTCGGCGACAACGCGGGCGTGTTCAGCCGGGACGTGGGCCCCATGTCGATCAACTACGTGGGCAATCACGTGCGTACCGGCGGCGACAGCAACGACAACTACGAGGTCGCTGTCTGGAACAAGGCGTATCCCCTCGCGCTGTATGTCAGGGACAACCTTGGGCCGCACCGGACTGATGCGGCATCCGCTGACAACCTGGTGGTCGAGCCAGGCAGCCGGGACGTCCTGGTCCCTGCCCGTCAGCCGGCACTGGCCGTCGTCGCCCAGTCCCCCGCGCAGGCGTTCCACCGGGTGATTGGCGAAGCGGGTGCCACCCTGCCGGAGCGCGACTCCGTGGATCGGCGGGTCGCAGCGGATGCAGCGAACGGCACCGGGCGCATCATCGACAATCCCCTGCAGGTCGGCGGCTGGCCTGATCTCGCCGCGGGAACACCGCCAACGGATACCGACCACGACGGCATGCCGGACGCATGGGAAACATTGCACGGACTCAAGCCGGCCGACCCCTCGGACGGTCCCACGGACCGCGACGGGGACGGGTACACGAATGTCGAGGAGTTTCTGAACGGCACGGATCCCGGGAGCGATCCGGCCTGCGGGGTCAGACTCGTGAGCTATGGGGGCTCGGCCCCCGAGGGCGCGGTGCTCGGGGCCGCCGGCGTCGGCCGGTACACAAAGAGCGACCAGGCGCACGTCCTGACAAGCCTGCCCGCATCGCACGAATGCGACCTCCTGGTTCGGTATGCCGAGGCCGACAGGCAGTACGCTGGGGCAAACTTCATCGGAATCCATCTGACCGCGGACGCAACGATTTCCATTGGCTGTGCGGCCGGGGCAACCCCGCCCGGATGGCTCTCCGGCTGGGCCGCCGCAGGCGAATCCCTCACCGCCCGGTTGAACGGGGGGACAGGCGAGACGGTGACGTACGATCTCCGCAGTCGTTCCTACACGGGCGGCCAGACGGTCACGTTGGGCGGCAACTTCGCCGACGGCGGCAGCACACCGGCCGGCTACATCATTCTCATTTCTCCCGGATGCGCGCGGTCCACGCCGGGCATTCACTCAGCGCCGCAGCCCCAGTCCGCGGTTCGCGGCGGCGAGGCGGTGCTCACGGTGGCCGCTGCCGGCGCGGGACAACTCGGCTACCAGTGGTTTAAGGACGGGGTCGCACTCGACGACACCGGCCATTTCACCGGTTCCGCCACGCCACGGCTCGTTATCGGCCCCATGGCGGACGCCGACGCCGGACGGTACCGGGTGGTTGTCACGGATGACTGGTGCAGCACGGCCGCCGAGACGACGGTCACCCTGATCACCCCGTGCGACTTCGACGCGGACAAGGATGTCGACCAGGAGGACTTCGGGGTATTCCAGTTATGCCTGGGCGAGACATCCGCGGCGTGTGCGCGGGCCCGGCTCGACGACGATCAGGACGTGGATCAGGCGGATTTTGCCGTTTTCCTCTCCTGCTTCGGGGGACAGGGCGTCCGGGCTCCAGACCGTTGCCTGGATCCGCCGTCAGACGCGGCAGGCGTGGTCCGCCGATGACCAATCGCCGGCCGAGGCTGCGCGGCACGGAGAGGAGCAATTTCGGGGCGGAACGGCCCAATTACCGGCGTTTTTTCGTTGACGGACAGCCAGGGACGTCGATATTATCTATTGTTGAAGCGTTTTATCGCTAGTTGCTCGTTTGGAGTGTCCCAATGCGTCTGGAGGAGCCGTCCAGCGACCGCCGTCGTCTCGTCGCCCGGCATCGGGTCCGGGAAAGCCTCGAGAAAATGATCCTGGACGGCGAGCGCCCACCGGGGACCAAGCTCGTCCAGCAGCAGCTGGCGAAGCGGTTCGGCGTCGCCCAGGGCGTGGTCCGGGAGGCGCTGCTCGAGCTGCAGGCGTTCGGGCTCGTGGAGACGGTGGACAACCGCGGCATTTTTGTCAGTGGGCTGAGTGCGACGCAGTTGCTCGATTCCTTCGAAGTGCGCGAAATCCACGAGGGGCTGGCCGCGCGGTTGTGCTGCGATCGCATCACGCGGCAGAAGCTGCGCAGCCTCGAAGAGCTCGTCGACCGGATTCACGCAGCCGCCCAGGAAGGCAACCGGATGAAGTCCGCCGAGCTGGATCGGGAACTCCACGACCGGGTCGTCCTCTGCTCGGGCAACACGATGCTGATCCGGCTGGCACAGAACTACCGACTTCTTGGAAAGGTGGTCCAACTGTCGAGGGATCCGGACACAGTGCGCGCGGAGCACAGAGCGATCCTGCACGCGATCGGAGAATGCCGTCCGGATGAAGCGGAGAGACTGGCGCGGTTGCACATCCAGATCGCCAGGCGCGACGTCGAGCAGGCGATCTCGCGCGGCAATTTCGTTCCCCGCTGGGTCGCGGGCAACCCGCTGAACGAGGAGATTCAGCCCAAGAAGCGGGCGTGAGGACTTCATTTCCCCTGCAGCAGCAGACTGCTGTAGTCCAGCACGTCCTCTGACCCGTCGCGGAGAGGAACCACGTGCGTCGACTGCGCTCCCTGTCCGTGTGTCTGCTGCTGGTTGCCGTGAGGGCAACCAGGACGGCAACCGTCCGTCCATGAGACTTGCGGGTTTCGCCGGAACCGTCTGCGCCGCGTGTGCGCGGTGAAGCACTTCTGCCGGGGCAACTGGATCGGTCGCGCTCTCGCGTGGCGATCGTGAGGAGGACAGGAAATGCCGGGTTACAAATCAGCTTTCACGCTGTCGCTCGCCATTCTCGCGACCATGGTATTCGGTCCCCACGCGATGGCGGACGCTTACGCTCCACCTGTGTGCGGCGGAGGCTGGACGTACGTCTACCACGGGGACGAGGCGCTGGCCAACGTCCAGGGCAACCTGGACCGCACGGGCTCGCTGGACGGCCAGTGGGGCTGGTACTGCGGATCAAGCCTGCAGAGCGGCAACCGCACGTGGGACGGTATCACCGAAAGCGGCGGAACGCCGGGAACGGCACCGGGCATTGGCTCACCTGGCGGGGTTGCCGCACTGATGGGCGCCGGCGGGGTCACGTACCTGCGGATGCAGGACACCGGCGACCCGCGCGATTACGGGGTCGTGCAGCCCACCAACCAGAAGTTCATGTTCGGCCACGATATCGCCAGCGACGTAGGAGAGGACGTCGCCCGCGGCATTCTGGATTTCGGCGCGACGCTTTGCTTCCGGATCCGGCTGGCCACGCCCGCGACCGCAGACGGCGGGCTCGACAACCAGTACCCCAAATGTAGTGCGCAACCGTGCACTCCCCAGGCGTGGCCCGCAGGCGGAGACGGGTACCTGGAGGGGGTCTTCGCGATCCGCCAGGACCTTGGCGACCAGTTGCTGACGTTCGGATACGCGCTGGCTTCGGACAAGGCAGACAACACGCTGGACGTCATGGCCGGGCGGCAGGGGCTGGTCTTCAACCGGCTGAACGACGTGCTGCCCAACAACAAGTCCAACCCGAACAACACCAGCACCAGCGGGGTGGGCAGCATGAACATCCTGGACGTGGCGGACGTGACCCAGTGGCACGAATTCTGGGTGACGATCACCAAGGGCGGAGCCGGGACGCACCGGCTCACCGTCTGGATGGACGGCTCGCTGGTTCCCGCTGGCACCTTCGACGTGACGGCCTACACGGAGCAGGATTTCCCATTCAACAGCCTCGCCATGGGGATGGGCTACAGCAACGCGAGCGGCGCGGTGGATATCGACTTCTTCAAGTATGCCGTGGGTGCATCCCCGCCGGCGGCGGCGAACTGCCTGCTGACCGTCCTGCCGACCTCGCTCAAGACGATCGATGTGGTCGCTGGGCAGCCCGCCCAGATCTCGCTCACCGTAAGCAGCTGCGCAGAAAACGCGGGCACGCTGACGTACTCGGTGCAGGAACTCGATGACACGCAAACCGCGACGGACGTGCCGTGGCTGACACCAGACAAGATTGGCGGCAGCGTCTCGCCAGGCGGTACCGATACGATCAACGTCACGCTGAACACCAGCCTCGCGCCGGGGCTTCACACCGGTTACCTCAAGTTCACGGACACCTGCGATCCCTCGAACGTGACGATCCGGCGCATCGATCTCAACGTCCTCACGTGGGGCGTGAGCGGCTGCTACGAGGTGTACCGCCCGTACCTGCTCGACTTCCCCGCGATGACGGTTCCGAACGTCACGTATCGCATCACAAATGGCGGCGCGGGCGACCTGGTCTACACCGTGGCGTCGGATGCGACCTGGCTCACGCCCGACAAGTCCGGCGGCACGATTCCACCGGGCGGCTACGCGGACGTGGTGGGGACGATCAACCCCGGCGGCCAGGGAGCGGGCAATTCGTACACCGGCCGGCTCACGTTCACCAACACGGCCGACATGACCACGATCATCCGCCGGGTGCGGATGCGGGTCAGTACGGTGAACACGGTCTACGTGTACACCTACTTGGGCGACAAAGACCCGACCGCGGAGGGTTCGGCAGGTGTCTCCGCCAACGGCACCGGCCAACGGTTCATCGTGCGCGGCGGGACGCTCACGGGAGCGGTCGAGGCCGACCCCGACGCTCAGAACCGGCGCGTCTGGCGGATCCAGGACGCCGCGAACGACAACTACGTCACGTACCAGACCGTGCTCGGCACCGGCACCACGCGGATCGACGTCCGAGGCGAGATTGGTGTCACCTTGCTGGCACGCCTGAAGGTGTACGAGCAGGCGGGTCTCCCGGGGCCGCAGATGCTGATCTGGAACGGCGATGCGGACGGCGGCGCGACGGCTTACGGGTACTGGGGCGGCGCGGGAGGCGGGATTACAGAGTTGCTGCGCGGCGCGCCCGGTGCGACCTCGGGCAGCAACGGATTCGTCGTAGTCCGCATGACCAGCATCGGGCGGCAGGTCTCTGGCCAGAGCGACATGTTCTGCAGCCGCAGGGTTCGCATGTACCTCAACGAACACCCGGCCCCTGTCGTTGATACGGACGTGATCGAGTACAGCTCCGGCATCAACGAGGGCTTCGGTTTCGGCGCGGGCGGCACGACGGGCACGATGGACATCGCGTTTGACTGGGTGAGCGGCACCAATGCGGGCGCGTTCGCCCCGGGCGAAGAGGTCGCGGTGATCGGCAAGAGCCTGGTACCCGAGTTCTGCCACGTCCCGTTTGCAGACACGCCGCCGTACGACGGGGACGTGGACATGGACGACTTCGGCGCGTTCCAGGCGTGCGTCGGAACATACACACCGGCATGCCGGTGCTTCGACCACGACGGCGACCTCGACGTTGACGACGCGGATTTCGGCGCATTCAAGGTGTGCGCCAGCGGTCCGTCGATCCCGGCCAACCCGGACTGTGGCGGCTAGAGCACGCAACATGGAGAGGAGAAAACAGGTGGAACGGACGGTTATTGGAGCGATCGCGATCGTTGTTCTCGGGTGGGCGGCGCTGCCCCTCGACGGCGCGCCATTTACCCAGGGAAACCTTGTCGTGCTGCAGGTGGGTGACGAAATCGGAGGGAGCCTCGCGACGTCCAACGCGAGCCCGATCGTGCTGAAGGAGTTCAATCCGGCGGATTCGGACGGCACATTCGTCCAGGCGATGGTGATGCCGACGGTCGCATCGCCGCCCAACCGCATCTGCACGCTCACCGACCAGATGTACCAGGGGCTCATGACGCGATCGGCAAACGGGCTCTACCTGGTGCTCGGCGGGTACGATGCGCCGATCGACACCCCCCTGCCGAACGAAGCCCTGGCCTCGGCGATTCATCGCGTCGTCGCCCGGGTTGACCAGCGCGGCAACATCGATACCACCACCGCGCTGACGGACGCCTTCAGCGGGCTCAAGACGAAGGGCGGCATCCAGAGCCTCGCATCGGATGACGGCATGGGCTTTTGGATGGGAGGACGCGGGAGTTCGGGCTCGAACTCCTGCGTGCGCTACGCCGCCCTGGGAGCGACAACCTCATCCCGCGTGAATACCACGTCGACTCCTCGGGCCGTCGGCGTCTACAAGGGCCAGCTCTACACGACCTATGACAGCCCGCAGGGACTGCAGGTCATCGGAAGCGGCCTGCCCACCGGCGTACCCGGGACGGTCACGATGAGCACGCTGCCGGTGACATCCACCGTCGGCTCCGCTCCCTACGGGTTCCACTTTCTCGACGACAACACGCTGTACATCGCGGCGGATAACCCGATTCCCCCTGCCGCTGACGGTGGTTTGTACAAGTTCGTCCGTAACACTGACCCGCAAAGCGCGGACTACGGCAAGTTCATCGTGCAGTACTCCATGACCACCGGGCTCACACCCCTTTCGCAGGGGGTTTTTTCTGTCACCGGCAGATCAGACGCCCAGGGGCACGCGGTGCTGTACGTGATCACCCGCGAGGATCAGCAGCCGGGCGGTCCGAACCGCCTCATGACGATCACCGACACCGGGTGCCCCACGGGGACGGAGCCGGGCTGCACGGCCGCCGATACGTTCGTGGGACTCCAGACGGCGCCGGCTGGCACCGTATTCCGCAGCGTCGCATGGGCGCCGCTCACGTGCGACGGCGACGAGTGCCGGGGCGCCTGCTGCCACGCCGGGAACACCTGCACGCAGGAGACACCCGCCACATGCGATGGCAGCTTCCGCGGGATCGGCACGCAGTGCGGGCAGGTTGCGTGCCCGCTCATCTGCGCCAAACCGTTCGCCGACGCCGACCTGGACAACGATGTCGATATGGATGATTTCGGCGCTTTCCAGGCCTGCTACACGGGGCCGACGGCCGCGGCGCTGCCGGGCTACTGCAAGTGCTTTGACCGCCCGGAGACAGGTGCTCCGACCGGCGACAACGACGTCGACCAGTCGGATTTCAACGCGTTCAAGCTGTGCGTCACCGGCGCACGGATTCCTGCCAACCCGGAGTGCGAAACAACATCGCCTTGACGGCCCGGACGGTGCTGCAGGCAGTGGCGGAGCGAAACGATGCGAGTGAATTCCAGGATCTTACGCCGACATCACGAGGGCGCGTTCACCCTGATCGAGGTGCTGGTGGTGGTCGCCATCATTGCCGTGCTCATCTCCGTCCTGCTGCCATCGC
>CAZJTF010000334.1:0-7852 GCA_964548565.1 uncultured Planctomycetales bacterium
TCCTCCTCGGGCGTGCAGGAACTCGCCAAGATCCGCTGCCCCTCCTGCGGAATGAGCTTCGTCGAGTTCCGGAGCCAGGGGCTTCTCGGCTGTCCCGACGATTACGACGTCTTCGGCGAGGCCATCCAGAACGTCATCGAACGCGCCCAGGATGGCAAGACCCACCACGTGGGAAAGGGCCCCGGCCAGAAGCTCGAACCCACCTCGGTCGAACACGAGCGTCAGCGCATCACCCGCGAACTGCGGGAAGCCGTCGAACGGGAAGACTACGAGCTCGCCGCCAGGCTCAGGGATCGTCTGGGGGAGCTCAAATGAACCTCGACGATCTCGTTTCCTCATCCGGTGAATGGCTCGCTGGCGGCGGCCCCCTCAGCGATGTGGTGATCTCCTCCCGGATTCGTCTGGCTCGCAACCTCTCCGGGCGAAAGTTCCTGAGCCGCGCGAGCAGCGATGAACGCCGGGGAATCGAACGCACGCTCTTTGAGGCCATTGCAGCCAGCGACTTCGGCAAGAACACCTTCTACGTCGACATCGAAAAAACGGATCCCCTCGACCGCCAGCTGCTGGTCGAGCGGCATCTGATCAGCCGCCAGCACGCGGAGGCAGAAGGCAGCCGCGGCGTCGCTATCTCCAGCGGTGAGACGCTCGCGCTAATGATCAACGAAGAGGACCACCTGCGGATCCAGGTCCTCCGCCGGGGCATGAATCTCGATGACGCATGGCAGGAGATGGTGCGCGTCGACAGCAGCCTCGAAGGCCTCGTCGAATTCGCCTTTCATCGACAGTACGGCTACCTGACCGCCTGTCCGACAAATGTCGGCACGGGCCTGCGCGTCTCGGTCATGCTGCACCTGCCGGCCCTCAAGCTGACGAATGAAATCGAAAAGGTCTTCCGCGCCGCCAAGGATATGCACCTGGCCGTGCGCGGCCTGTACGGCGAGGGAACCGACGCCATCGGTGATTTCTTCCAGGTCTCGAACCAGGCAACCCTGGGCCAGAGCGAAGACGACATCCTCTCCAGCTTCAAGAGCAACGTCATCCCGTCGATCGTCAAGTACGAGCAGAAGGCCCGCCGGATGCTCAAGACGGAGAAGACGAACGCGCTCGACGACAAGGTCTGGCGCGCGCTGGGTGTGCTCGAGAATGCACGGGCGATCAGCAGCGAGGAAGCACTCTTTCTCCTTTCGCACCTGCGGATGGGCGTCGTGCTCGAGCGCGTCAAGCACATCGATCTGAACGCGGTCAATGAACTGTTCATCGCCTCGCAGGCCGCCCACCTGCAGAAACGCACCGGCCAGAAACTGGACGGCGAAAGCCGCAGTGTCGCCCGTGCGGAATTCATCCGCGACCGCCTCAACCGCGCCCGCCACAGCAACAACTGAGGGAAACAAGGAAAAGCAAGAAAGGCACAAGGGAAGAGGCAGTAAGAGGTTACATCAGGCCTTCGCCCGCCGTGTCACTTATCATTTTCTACTTGTCTCAAGCCTCTCTTTCCCATCTCCGTTACCAGCCACCAGCCCGACGCCAGCCACACGATCATGAGAGCCAGCAACAGCCGTTGCTCGAGCTGGTTCAGTGCCGCCAGGTGGGCCCGCATGCCGGCGGCGCTCGCGAGCACGAACAAAATGGCGAATCGCTGGGCGGGGCAGATGGCCGTCGCGATCAGGCCGGCGATACAGGCCAGGCGGAGCCAGAGTGACGTCTGCCCTTCGAACGGTAGCCCCATCACGATGTGCGACACGCCTGCCCACTGCATCTCGATGAATTGTGCAGGCGTGTGATACCGCAGCAGGTACGCCATCGGCGACAAAGGCTCACCGGCGTAGAGATCGCTGCGAAACTCCGACTCCGTCGGCATGCTCAGTCCTGGCGGAATCGGCCGCCCCCGGAACTCCATGTTCGCGTGGTACCGCGCGTCGCGCTTTTCGAGCGCGAACGGATCCCCGAACGCCCGGTATTGATTCACATAGAAGGGGCTCACGATCAGGATCGGCAGCACCACCGCCGTAATCACCTGCGTGGCGCGCCATCGGTTGCGCACCGCCGCCCACCCCAGCATCACCAGCAACGGCGCGATATCCAGGTTGCGCAGCAGCAGCAGCACGCCTCCCGCAATGCCGATCGCTCCGATCCTCCTCCAGTCACGGTGCGTCCCCGCGAACAGTAGCACCAGGATCAACATCCACAGGCACGCACCCAGTTCCTCGCGCAGCCCCGTGCAACACAGGTCGATCAGCCATGTGTCCACTGCCAGCATGCCGCCGACCAGCACGCCGGCCACGGGCGTGAACAGCACCGCCATCGCCAGCGTGGCGGCCGGGATGAGCAGCACACCGAAGCCGCAGCTCAGGTACCGCATCGCCGCATTCGGATCCGATGCGTGCCGGACCAGCGGAGCGTGTAGAGCTGGCCAAAGCGGAGATTTGTAGCCGGAAGCAAAGGGATTGGCCGTCCGCAGCGCCTGCTGCTGGTAATAGCGGACATCCGGCTGAAGCGCCTCGCCGGCCGCGATCACGTCGGACAGGCGATCGGCCCGCAAATACGCCCCCGTCGCGGTCACCACCGCGACCGCCAGCAGCAATGCCCTCCTCGGCCACCGCTGATGCAGGATCAGTTCCCTGCCCAGCACGAGCCCCACGGACGCAAGCAGCGCTGCCGAAGCGAAATTCAGCCCGGCGAGAGGGTACGTCGCGAGCCGCACCACGAGGACGGCCACCACGAGCCCCGCCAGGAGCAGCCATGTCGCCGCGGAATGTGTGGATCGCCCTTCCGCAGCTTTCGCGGCGACGCCGGGCAGCGGCGAGACCGCCCACCAGGCCAGTGCCAGGCAGGCAAGCACGACGGCGGTCGCAATGTCGAAGATCATAAGGAGACGAGCCGGCGGAACAGTCCGCGACGGCGTACGAGCCGCCTGAGGGCGCTCACTGAGCCGCCCCTACAGCATCCCGCTCTGCTTGGCGTACGCGAACACGCCCCCGGCCTGGATGATCGGCGCCACGTCGCCGAGCGGCTTGAGTGCATGCCGCCGACCGGTGGTGTGGTTGACCAGAACGCTTTCTGCCTGTCGGATCTCGACGTCATCCCCCGTCCGGACCTGCTCGACGAGCCGCTCTTCCGATTCAAACGGGATCAGGTAGCCGCCGTTGACCGAGTTACGGAAGAAAATCCGCGCGTAGAACTCGGCCACCACCGCCTTCACGCCGGCCTCAGCCAGCGCAAGCGGTGCATGTTCGCGCGAACTCCCGCATCCGAAGTTCTTCCCGCCGATCACGATGCCGTACTCGCTGGTCGTCGTGGCGGGATCCGACTGATCCACGAAAGGGGTGTTCCCGGCCGGCAGACCCGCCTGCGCCGGCGGCACGCCGACGAGCGCCATGCGACCGAACTGCTTCCGCTCATCCGGCACGGACGGGTTGTAGACCAGGTATTCGGCGGGAATGATCTGGTCCGTGTCGATATCGTCGCCCAGCACGTACGCCTTGCCGCGAATCACCTGCTCCATGGGACTCCTCAACCGGGCACCCGGGTTATCCAGCAGGCATGATAGCACACCCGGGCCGGTAAGTGCACCCGCCGGACCCGCTCACTTCAGGAGCGCCACGAACCCCGCCTGCTCGAAGTGGTGATCAGCGGTCAGAGCCTCGGTCAGACCCTCCCGCTGCATCACAGCGAACGAGATGCAATCTGTCAGCGACCATGCCTTGTCCTGACGACGCGCGAAGAGCTCCAAGCCGGCCTCGAAGTACTCCTGGTCGGGGGGAACAATGAAGACCTGGGGGTCTTCGGCGAGATCGCGGTAAAGTTGAAGAAAGGGCTCCCGGTTCCGCGGATCACACATCCCGTCGCCCAGTTCCAGCAGCACCCAGGACGTCGTGACGATCTGGCCGTCAAAAGAGCTGAGAAAATCGATTGCCCGCCGATGATCCTGGTCGTCGGGGTTGACGATCGCGAAGTAGAAGAACGAATCGGCGAAAACCCGGTTCATCGCCTGGGCGCGCCGTGCAGGTAGTGATCATGGTTCCGGGCCATGTCCGTGGGCAGGCCCTTCGCGACTCCTGCGTGCTTGAGCAGACGCTGGCCGAGCGTCGCGTCCTCTTGCGCCTCGACCGGCTCGATTTTGACAGCAGTCCCCTCTGGAAGGACGACCCCGTCCTTCAGCACCACGACGCCACCGCTGACGATACCTTCGTAGACCATCACCCGTCCCTCTCCCTGGATTTTAGCATCTGCCGTATGACTGTGAAATGGCCCACACCTACCCCCGCCGACTCAATTCCGCCCACAAACCCCGGTAGTACTTCATGAACCGCACCAGGTCGCCCTCGTCCGTCGTCTTCAGCCCCTGCGCCTCCATCAGCGTCCAGCGGTCATATCCGGACGCGCTCAGCAGCGTGAACAGCTCGCGATAGGGATACCCGCCGGTTATCTCATTCGTCAGTTCGTTGATGTGCACGCAGTAGATCTTGTCCCTCAGAAGTGCAAACGAATCCTTGACCGACCCGTCCTTGATGTCGCTCCCGTTCGAATTCCAGGTCACCCCGACGCTCTTGTGATCGGCCACATCCATGATCTTGCGCATGCGCGCCGGCTCGGACGTCCCGGACCCGTGCACCTCGCACCAGATCTCGACCCCCGCGTCGGCGGCCGCCTCACCGCACGTCCGCAGTGAGTTTCCGATTTGGTCGAGCGTCTTCTCCTCGGCCACATTCTTCGGCAGCCCGTTTGGCCGCACCTTCACCCCCATGGCACCCAGGTCGCGAGCCAGTTCGACGAACCGGCGGCAATCCTCGACGTTGCGGGCCACCTTGTCCGCGCTCGCGTCGTGGAACTCACACACGCTGCCCAGGCTCACGATTGTCACGCCCCCGTCGGCGCACTGCTTCTTCACGTCCGCGCGCTGCGCCTTCGAGAGCGTCGGCTCGACCCCGTGCTTGTGCGTCGTGCGGAACTCCACACCCGCGAAACCCGCCGCCTTGCACCGCCGGATGAGCGTCGGCAGGTCCCAGTCGGCCGCGATGTTGTAGGTGACAAGCCCCAGCCGGTACGCCGGCTCCCGTTTGCCTCCCGTGCGCTGACGTTCTCCCGCCACCGCCCCGCCGGGCAGGCCGGCCGCCACGATCCCCGCCGCTCCGCCCAGCAACACGCGTCGATTGATGTGCCCGCTCATCGGATGCTCCTTGTGAGATAGCGAGACGCATTAGACGCACAGGGTGGGTGGGCGTCAACGCACGTCGTACGGGCGTTCACGGACCGCAGCGCCCAAACTTGCCCGCCAGACATCCGGCGCCGTCCCGAGCGTTGCCGTCGCCGCTTTCCTGCCGCAGAACCGAGAGTTTTTGACGTGACGGCCCAAACCACCCGGGTTATCATTCCGGCACGGGCGGCGCAAGACGCCAAGAAAAAGCCGCCGATCGGTCGATACTCACGAGGAGACTGCACGGACCGCAGCACCGACAGGAGGTCGTATGTCTGCTCGAATTCCGCTCCACGCCCTCTTCCTGCTTGCGCCTGCGCTGGCCGCTCTCGCTGCCGCCCCTGTCCGCGGGGCCGATGCTGAAAGCGAACTCCGCGAACGCCTCGCCTGGCAGGTCGCGCTCGACGAACTCGGTTTCTCCCCGGGCGTTGTTGACGGCAAGATCGGCCGCAAAACCGAAATCGCCACGCGCGAATTCCAGCGCGTCCGGGGCCTCGAAGTCACCGGCCAGCTCGACGCGGCCACGCGTGCCGCCCTCCAGATGGACCCCGCGAACATTATCGGCAAGTACACGATCCAGGACGCCGATCTCGCCGAAGTCGGGCCGTTGCCCAAGAGCTGGAACGAAAAGAGCCGCCTCAGCCGCCTCGGCCATGAGGCCCTCGAAAACGTCATCGCCGAGAAATTCCACTGCTCCCTGGAACTCCTCGCGACGCTCAACCGCGGCCGCAACATCAATTCCATGAAAGCGGGCGACCAGGTCATCGTCCCCGTCGTCTCTGAGCCGAGCACGTTCCCCAAAGCCACCCGCATCGAGGTCAATCTCGCGGAAAAGCTCGTGCGCGTCATCGGCGACAACAAGAAGCTGATCGCCCTCTTCCACTGCTCGATCGCAAAGGACAAGGAAAAACGCCCGACCGGTGAGGCCCGTGTCACCGGCGTCGTGTTCGACCCTGAATACACCTTCAAGCCCGAAATGTGGCCCGAGGTGAAGGAACGCGTCCGCGGCCCGCTCCTGATCCCTGCCGGCCCCCGCAACCCGGTCGGACGCTGCTGGGTCGCCCTGAGTCTCCCCGGCTACGGCATGCACGGCACCCCGAGCCCCGAGCTGATCGGAAAGACCGGCTCGCACGGTTGTTTCCGCCTGACCAACTGGGACGCCATTCGCCTGGGTAAAATGGTTGAGGCCGGCGTGAAAGTCGTGTTCACCGACCGGCCCGAGTCGCAGCTGGTGAGCAGGTAGTGGTAAACGCCCGGGCCGTTATCTTCGATCTCGACGGGACTCTCGCGGACACCCTCCCCGACCTGACGGACGCGGTCAACTACGGCCTCGCGGCCCTCGGCCTGCCCGCCGCGACGCCTGACCAGGTGCGGAGCTGGGTCGGCGAAGGCCTGCCCACTCTCTGCCAGCGGGCGCTCGCGACGTTTCAATCGCCGCTCGACGCCGCAGCATTGATTCCCCTGGTCACGGAGCATTACGCCGCCCACCGGCTCGACAAGAGCGGCCCCTTCCCCGGCATTCCGGGACTGCTTGACGAACTGAACCGCCGGGGCCTCCCCGTCTGCGTCCTCAGCAACAAGCCCCACCTGCACACCGAGCCGATGGTGATGGCCATGTTCGCCGGATGGCGTTTCGCGGCCATCGAGGGCTACCGCGAGGAGAGCCGCAAAAAACCCGACCCCCGCACCGCCCGCGAGATCGCCGATCGGCTCGGCCTCGCCCCAGTCGAAATCCTCATGGTCGGCGACTCGGCGACGGACATCCGCACGGCCGTCAATGCAGGCCTGGTGCCCGTCGGCGCGACGTGGGGTTACCGTCCGCGCGAAGACCTCGTCGCCGCCGGCGCGAAACACCTCATTGATCACCCCGCCGATCTCCTCAAGCTTTTCTGAGCCCGGCCGCCGTCACTTCCCTTCAGGTTCCGCCTCCCTCCATCCGCGCAGGAGCCACCGCCGCGGTATAATCCCGCCCATGAAATCCGTCCCCGCCCTGCTCACTGCGAGTCCCCTGTTCAGCCGCCTCGATCCCCCGGTGCTCGAACGCCTCGCCGCTGATGTCCGGCCGCGCCATGTTGCGGCCGGTGAGATCATTTTCCGCGAGGGTGAGCCGTGCGAAGGTTTCTACATCGTCGTCAGCGGCAGCGTCCGCGTGTACAAGCTCGCCCCCGACGGCCGTGAACGCACCCTCCACACCATGCGCCCGCCGCACGCGTTCGCCGAGGCCGCCCTCTTCGGAAGCGGCGTCTACCCCGCATTCGCCGAAGCCGTCGAAGACTCCGAGGTCCTGCTTGTCCCGCGGCAGCCGTTCCTCCGTCTCCTCAGGCAGGAGCCCGAATCCGCCCTCCGCGTTTTCGAGTCGCTGAGCATGTGGCTGCACCGCCTGCTCGATCAGCTCGAAACCGAGGCGTTCCTCAGCGCCCGCGCCAAGCTCGCCAGCTACATCGTCCGCGAGGTCCAGCGCCAGTCAGGGCGGACCCCCTTCGTGCTGCAGCTCACTCAGGCCAAGAAGGCCGTGGCCGCCCAGCTCGGCATGGCCCCCGAAACCTTCTCCCGCGCACAGGCCGACCTCGAATCCCGCGGCCTCATCCAGGTCAACGGCCGCAACATCTCCGTCTACGACCTCGACGCCCTCCAGGAAGTCATGCTCGGCGACCTCCC
>CAZJTF010000335.1:0-7838 GCA_964548565.1 uncultured Planctomycetales bacterium
GGTGGCGGTCTCGGGCCTTTCCTCCTCGCTGTCCTGGTCGCCGGAGGTCCAGGTGACGGCTTCCCGCGGCAGCTCCCGGAGGAACGGCGAGCGAGCCGTCCGCTGGGTGATCCCCCGCAGTTCTCGCCATTTCGCGTGGGACATGGTGAGTTCGCGGCGGGCCCGCGTCATGCCCACGAAACAGAGCCGGCGTTCCTCCTCGATGTCCGCCCGCTCGACCTGGCTGCGCTGGTGGGGCAGGAGGCCGTCTTCGAGACCGGCCATGAACACCACATCGAACTCCAGGCCTTTGGCCGCGTGGAGTGTCATCAGCGTGACGGCGCCGCTTTCCGGGTCGATTGCGTCGACGTCGCTGACGAGGCTGATCTGCGTGAGCCAGTCGGTCAGCGAGCCGGGCTCAGGCCCGCCGGTCTCGGCTGCCTGGGGCGACAGCGCTCCAAGCTCGTGCTGTCGATCATATTCGGCGGCAGCGGTGATGAGTTCGTTGACGTTCTCGATTGCGTCGTCGTCATCCGCCTGTCGCCACATGGCCATGAGACCGGTGTTGCGGACGGCGAATTCGACCGTGTCCTGAACGCATCCGCGGCCTGCGATCTCGGTCATTTCCGCCATGAGCTGCGCGAAGGCTTTCACCGGGCGTGCCGCCCGGCTCAGGTTCGGGATCGCGTCGGGGTCGGCCATCAGCTCCAGCGGGGGGCGTCCGACGTGGGTGGCATGGGCGAGGATCCGCTGGAACGTCGTCGCGCCGATCCCTCTTGGGGGCGTGCTGATGATCCGCTCGAGCGAGACGAGGTCGAGCGGGTTGGAAACGACCTTGAGATACGCGAGGGTGTCCTTGATTTCCTTACGGTTGTAGAACGCCACGCCGCGGGCGACCTGGTAGGGTACGCGGGCGCTGCGCAGCGCGCCCTCGATGTTGCGGGAGAGCGAGTTCACGCGGTAGAAGACCGCCATCTCGCCGTAGCGCACGCCGGCATCCGCGCACCGCCGGATCTGTGAGGCGATGAAGGCCGCCTCTGACGGCCCGCTCTCGCACTCGGCGACACGCACAGGGGTGCCGGCCGCGTTTTCGGTCCAGAGCTTCTTCTTCTTCCGCTTGCGGTTGTGGGAGATGACGGCGTCGGCGGCCGCGAGGATCTGCGGGGTTGAACGGTAGTTCTGCTCGAGCCGCACCACGCGGGCGTTCGGGAAATCCTCCTCGAACTGCAGGATGTTGTGCAGGTTTGCGCCGCGCCAGGCGTAGATCGACTGGTCCGGGTCGCCGGTGACGCAGAGATTCTCACCGCGCATCGCCAGCAGGCGTGCGATCAAGTACTGGGCGTGGTTCGTGTCCTGGTATTCGTCCACGAGCACAAAGTGGTACCGTTCTCCGAGCAGCTCCCGCAGGTCGGCGTGATCGCGGAGCATTCTGGCCGTTTTGACCAGCAGGTCGTCGAAATCGAGGGCGTGCTGTTCTGAAAGTACCGCCTCGTAGGCAGCGTACAGGCGGGCCAGCGCCTTCGCCTCCCAGCCGCCTCCGTGGCGCTGCTCGAACTCCTCGGGAAGGATCATGTCGTTCTTGGCACGTCCGACGACGTCGAGCGTGCGGCCGGGGGTGAAATTCTCGGCCGAGAGGCCCGACCGGGCGATGGCATCCTTCATGGCCGACTGCTGGTCGGCGTCGTCGAAGATCGAGAAATTGCGCGCCAGGCCGATTCGTTCTCCGTAGACGCGCAGGAGCCGGGCGCAGAACGCGTGAAATGTCGCGCAGGTAATCCCGCCGGACGTGAGGCGCTCGATTCGCTCGCGCATCTCGTTGGCGGCCTTGTTGGTGAAGGTGATCGCGAGGATGTGCTGCGGGCGGGTGATCGTGCAGGCCAGGTAAGCGGCGCGGTGGGTGATCACGCGCGTTTTTCCGCTGCCCGGCCCCGCCAGAACGAGCAGGGGACCCGTTCCGTGCGTTACGGCCTCGCGCTGGGGCTCGGTTAATCCGTGTAGAAGCTCTTCCGGCGCCATTCGCTCCTCGCGGGCCTTCTATATCGCAAAACGGGCGAGGATGCGAGTGGGTGAAGTCCGGAGTGAGAGGGGGGAACTGAGAAGTCGCACGCTGGAGACCGCGGGGGTCTGCATACGCCTCCGATGACGGTTCGCATCTCGCACTGACCGGCTCCGCTCTTGCCGGCCTGCAGGCCCTCCGCTAGTTTGAACCGGTCTTATGCGCGTGATTTCGACGGGAATCGATTTGATCGAGTGCAAGCGGATCCGGGAGGTCTGGCAACGCCACGGAGACCGCCTGACCGACCGTCTGCTGACGCCGGCCGAACTCGATTATGTCCGGCGCTACGCAAAGGACATTGTCCCCAGGCTTGCCGGTCGTTTCGCGGCCAAGGAGGCGATCCTCAAGGTCCTCGGTACCGGCTGGCGCGGTCAGATCGCCTGGCGCGACATGGAAATCCTCAATGACTCGAGCGGTCGCCCCGAGGTGCGCCTGACCGGGGAGTGCGCTCGGGTGGCGTCGTCGCTCGGCATCACGCAGATCCTGGTTTCGATCACCCACACCGAGAATTACGCGGCGGCACACGCCCTCGGTCTGGCGGAGTAAGGGCATCGACGTCTGCTCCCTGACGTCGTGGTCTGGAACTTACTATCTGCCGGTTTAAAGATCTTCCACGTACCGCGCATTGACCTGGTGGACGCGGCGTGGATCGAGAATCCCTGACAGCAGCAGCCGCAGCGTGTGGAATGCGTGCATGTCGATCGCGTGACCCGGGGGCGCCGAGACTTCCACCGGCGGCAGCGCGGGCGCGGACGCGATCTCCTGCGGCAGGACGGTGCGCGCGACGCCATCCTCGTAGACGTATACCCCGCGGCGGGAATCGTGCTGGAGCAGGTACTCGCGTCCCTGCATCCGGCCGTAGATGCGGCGCCCGAGCGGGCCAACCGCCACCTGGAAGCCGTCCCGCGGCGCCGCTGCACGCCATCCTTCCAAAGAACCGTAAAAAACGGGTTTGGCGATGAACGGTCCACCGTACTCGGGGCAGAATGTGTCACAGTTGCCGCATTCGTTGCAGAAATCCGCGAAATTCGCGATCTGGTGCTGCCGTTCGACCTTCAGGAAGCGCTCGGGACCAGGCACAATGCCCCCACCCTCCTGCACGAGCCAGTCGTGAAACGTGAGCGCCGGGATGGGCAGTTCGTAGATGAAATTCGCGTCGTTCGGGCAGACCGGGATGCACTTGTCGCACGAGACGCAGTCAAAGAGCATCAGGTGCGTGCCGATCCGCCGCGGCACCGAGCGATTGTTGGGCGCGCGGTAGCGATCTTCGTTGCGCGCTTCCTCGGCGACGATGGCCATGTTCGCGGCGGCCGCCCGTGCCACCTCGCCACCGCAGGATGCCCGCTGTCCACGCGCATCCAGGATGAAGTCCGCGATGGTTCGCGCACCGACGCGCCTCATCTGCTGTGACAGGTCGCCGAGATAGGCAGGCAGGCGTGCGTACCCCCCGGGACGCAGGAGGTCCGTGCACGTGGTCACAGGGCAGAAGCCGCACGCCACGGTGCCGGCGAAGTTGTGCCGGTCAACGCCCGCACTGAACGTGATGGGCAACTCGGGGCCGATCGCCTGCCGGAAGAGGTCCGCCAGCGTGAGCGCGAGCACGTGCAGCGGCTGGCCTGAGAGGTACATCACCGGGCTGCCGGGCTTGAAGAAACCTCGGTGGTTCACCACTTCGAGTGTATTGCTGAATTTGGCGCCGAACGACCGGCCGTGATTGCCGGCCATGCGCCTCAGGCGCCGGCACATCGCCACGGCCTCGTCGAACGCGATGCCGCTCTCCCACGCCCCCGGGCTGACGCGGATCTCGGTGTAGCCGAGCACGTCATGCAGCAGGTGCTCCAGGCGTTCGCGCCCGAGCATCGGCGGGTTCATTTTCACGACCACATCCATGCCGAGGTCGCTCAGCAGGAACGCGCAGATCCGCTCGATTTCGTCGGCGGGGCAGCCGTGGAACGTCGAGAGCGTCACGCTGTTGCAGAGCCGTGTTGGATAGAGGAGGTCGCGGAACTGCCGGTGGCGCGACGGAATCTGCAGGCGCAGCGTATCGATGATGCCTGAGGCGTCACGCATTTGCGCGATGAAGTCGCAGATCGGGCGGCTGCGGATGCCCTCGAGATCGTACCCGACGCTCAGGTCGAAGATGGTTTCGCCCGGCCAGCCCTCCAGGTCCACGTCTCCCATGACGTCGCTGACACGGAGCATGCGGATCAGCATCGCGCCGGCGACGTACTCGCGGAGGGAGTCGGAGATGCGCAGTTCCTGAGACCACTCAATGTTGTAGCAGACGTTGGTGGCGTCGATGCAGGGGCGCGGTATCGTCAGCCGGTCGTTGATCTGGACGGTCTTGAGCTCGAGGATGCGCGCCCCGGCCAGCCAGGAGAGCACGAGGTTCTGCGCCATCTGCGTGTGTGGTCCGGAGGCCGGTCCGACCGGCGTTGCGGCCGTGTGCCCGTGGAACTGCACGGAAAGATCGGGCCCCCCGGGGGAGGGGACGTACCAGCGACGTCGCGGGAGATCAAATATCGACCCCTGCCGCTCCAATTCGAGGAACATGCGGTCCACGAGATCGGCGAACGGAGCCGGCTGCAGTTCCACCATGCGGGCCATGATAGCGGTGGCCGGCGCGGTGTCACAATGCGCGTGGGTGTGGAGCACCGACTGCCTTTGGGGGGAAATCGAGCGATGCAGAGCCAGGGAGCGACGGAGCAAGCCGGGATGGCCCGAATCTTCCGGCTTTATGCGTCTCGGAATTGTTCCCGCACGAGCTGGTTGAAATCGGCCGCCAGCTTGCGGCGGTCGATTCCGGTGGGTTCACCGTCACGCACGACCACCCGGCCATTGACCACGACCAGTCGCGGGCGTGGCGCGTTGCAGAGCATGATCGTCCCGAGCGGGTCCTGGGCGATCGCGCCCGCGAAGGCGATGTCATCCATGTCGTAAGCCACGAGGTCCGCGGCCGCGCCCGGCTCGATGCGTCCGAGCTCCGGCCGGTGCAGCACGTCGGCGCCGCCGATCGTCGCGAGTCGGAACGCCTCCGCGGTGCTCATGGCGCGGACGCCCCGGCTGACACGCTGGAGCAGCAGCGCCTGGCGCGCCTCCGCCAGCAGGTTGCCGCCGTCGTTGCTGCTGCTGCCATCGACGCCGAGTCCGACCCTGACGCCGGCGTCCAGCATCGCGCGGATGGGCGGGATGCCGCTGCCCAGCCGCATATTCGAGCAGGGGCAGTGCGCGACAGCGGTGCCGGTCCGCGCGAGCAGCTCGATCTCCGCCTGATTCAGGTGCACGCAGTGCGCCAGGTAGACGTTAGGCGCGAGCCAGCCGTGCTTGTGCAGGTACTCGATAGGGCGGACGCCGAACTTCTCGATGCAGAACAGCTCTTCGTCGAGCGTCTCGGCCGCATGCGTGTGCAGCAGGACGTGATGCTCGGCGGCCATCGTGCGGGTCTCGTCCAGCAGCTGCGGCGTCACGGAGAAGGGCGAGCAGGGGGCGAGATCGATCCGACGCATCGACAACGGCGCGGGATCATGGAAGCGCTGGATCACGCGGAGACAATCTTCAAGGATCTCGGTTTCCGACTGGGTGCAGGCGTTCGGAGGAAGCCCGCCATCCGACGTACCCAGGCTCATGCTGCCTCGGCACGCGTGAATGCGGATGCCCAACGCATCAGCCGCTTCGAGCACGGCCTCCAGCGCAACGTCATGGTTGCGCGGAAAGAGGTACATGTGATCGCTCGTCGTGGTGCATCCCCCGAGCAGGAGCTCGGCGAGGCTGACCGTCGCCGCCTGCTTGAGCGCGTCGTACGTGAGGTGCCGCCACTTGGGGTACAGCGCCACCAGCCACTCGAAAAGAGTCGCGTTCTGCACGGCCGGCATGCACCGTGTGAGGGATTGAAACAGGTGGTGGTGCGTGTTGACGAGACCCGGGATCACGAGCATGTTGCGGCCGTCGATGAGCGACGCGCCCGGCCACGAGGCCTGATCGGCCCCGACCGGCGGTGCGATCTCAGCATCCTCCCGGCGCGCGTATCCGGGCGGCTTTGGATGGACCCGCTTCGCCGGGGCGACGTGCGTGATCTCACCGTCCTCGCACGTGATCGAGCAGTCCTCGAGAACAAGCGGCGTCCCGTCGCGGCGGCACGTGATCACCGTCGCGTGGTCAATGCGGGTCAGCATGATCATCCAAACCTCTCTGCCCCGGCAGGGACATACTGGTGTTCGCGTGCGTGCGGCGGAGCGGTGCCGAAGCGGGTATCTCCCGGCGGGACTGCTTCCGCCGGGTTCAACAGCTCCCAGACGCGCTGCGGCGCGCACGGGGTCGTATGCGGAGGGACTTCCAGCGCGTTGTGGATCGCGTTCAGGACGGCGGGCGTGGCCGCCACCAGCGGTGGTTCGCCGATCCCGCGGGCGCCGAACGGCCCCCCCGGATCGTCGTTCTCGAGCATGATCACCTCAACGCGAGGGACATCCCGCAGCGTCGGCAGGATGTAGTCGGTGAAATTCGGGTTCGCCATGCGCCCCTCGCGCATGACGACCTCCTCCATCAGCGCCATGCCGATACCCTGGGCAACGCCGCCGACGATCTGGCCCTCGACCGACTGCGGGTTGATCGCGCGTCCGACATCGTGGCAGGCGATGTAATGCTCGACGCGCACCTCGCCGGTCTCGATGTCCACGAGCACCTCTGCGAGGTGGCACGCAAAGAGGTACGTGATGAAGGCGCGGGGCGACTGGCCCGTCTCGAAGTCTTCGGCGACGGTGCGCGGCTTGTAGATTTCGCGGCTGCGGAGTCCGTACCCGCGCCGGCGTGCGTCGGCAACGAGGTCCACGATCGGCACCCGGCGTGGTTCGCCGAACCGCGTGCACGCCCAGCCGTCCCGCAGTTCAATCTCGTGCGGGTGGACCCGCAGGTGCGTGCCCGCGACATCCAGCAACTGTTCCCTGACCTCACCGGCAGCGCGCTTCACGGCGTTACCCGTGAAATATGTCTGTCGCGAGGCGGACGAAGAACCCGCCTCGAGGGTCCGCCCGGTATCGGCCCACGTGACGCGCACACGGTCGAGCGGCATGCCCAGTTCGGCGGCGGCGACCTGAGCGGCCATGTTGAGCAGGCCCTGCCCGTACTCGACGGCGCCGGTGAGCACCTCGAGATTGCCATCCGAGTCGAAGCCGACCTCCGCGCGGCTGGCGTCGGGGAAACCGTCGCCGTAGCCGAGTCCGAAGCAGACGGTGCTGATGCCGACGCCGCGCCGTTTATATGCAGGCAGGGACGGCTTCTGACCGCCCGCCTGCTGATGTCTGGCCAGAACTGCGTCCAGGCACTCGTGGATCGTGGCCACAGGGATGTGCTGCCCCGTTGTGACCGCATCGCCCGAGCGGATCAGGTTTTTTCGCCGGAGCTCGATCGCATCCATCCCGAGCGTCCGGGCGAGCCGCTCGATCATGCCTTCGTAAGCGATCGCCATCTGGCAGGCGCCGAATCCGCGCATCGCGCCGGTCGGGTTGTTGTTCGTGTAGACGCCGTACACGTCCACGTACACGTTCGGCACGCGGTAGGGGCCGGTCGCGTGGCTGGCCGCCTTGCGCATCACCGCCGGGCCGGTCGAGGCGTAGGCTCCCTCATCGGAGAACACGGTGATTCTCGCCGCGGTCAGCGTCCCGTCGCGCATCGCCCCGAGCGTGTAGTGAATCCGGATGGCATGCCGCTTGTGCCGGGCGATCATGGACTCGGCGCGGTCGTAGCGGAGCCCGACGGTCTTGCCGGGGTGTTTCATCGCCGCCAATCCCAAATGGACCTGCATGCCGAG
>CAZJTF010000336.1:0-4935 GCA_964548565.1 uncultured Planctomycetales bacterium
CGCCGGGCAACCTCGCCTTCCACAAGCCCGCGCGCCTGCTGAGTCTCGACGGTTCCCACGATCTGGAGGTGAACGGGGGGACGCATTTCCCGCGCCTCGGCGTCGACGGGCGCGCCGAAACCACCGCGCTGGCCGGCGGCGAGTGGCCCTGGACGTACCACGTGGACCTGCTCGAACCGCGCGCCCTGCGTCGGTTGAGGGTGACGTTTGCCGCCGATGGCTACCCGACCGAACTCGACATCCAGCTCTCGAAAGACGGCGCCGCCTGGCAGACTGTCGCCTCGCGTCGTGATCACGACGGCACGCCGGTGACCTGCGAATTCGGGCCAGTTGCGGCCCAGTACATCCGCGTGCGATCGCTCAAGCCGGACGGCCCCGACCAGAAAGGCCGCCAGATGGCCGTCGCCGAGCTCGAAGCGTACGAGTGACCCGCCGGCCCGCGGCCTGGCCCTGTCTGCTGCTCGCTGTCTCGCTGCCTGGCCTCACACCCGCTCGAAAGGCTCGAAGAGCCGCTTGTACTCGTCCTGGCAGAAGCGGTCGGTCATGCCGGAGATGTAGTCGCAGACGACGCGATGCAGGCCGAGTTCGGGAATCCGACCGGCAAAGCGTGGCGGCAGCATGCGCGGCTCGTCGACGTAGGCAGCGAAAAGCTGCTCGATGAACCGGCGCGCCTTGCTGTCCATGCGGATCAGCCGCGGATGCCGGTAAACGCGCTCCAGCAGGAACGACTCCAGCCCCTGGATCTTCGCCTCGGTGTCGGGCGCCATCGCTACGACGGCCGTCGGGCACCGCCGCACGTCGTCGATCGTAGCCACACCCGCGGCCGCGATTCGCCGGCGTGATTCACGCACGATCGCCTCCATCATGATCGCTTCGAGCTGATCGAGAATCGGGCGCCGCACGGCCGCCAGAGGCAGGTCCGGCCAGCTCTTGCGGGCGGCCGCGGATGCCTCCCGCCAGATCTCCAGGTCATCGAGCTCCGCCTCCGAGACGAGCCCCGCCCCCAGCGCGTCCTCGAGGTCGTGGCAATCGTACGCGACCCGGTCGGCCAGGTTCGCGATCTGCCCCTCGACGGGTGCGGCCGAGCCGTCCGCCAGCGGGTGCTGGCCCGGCGCGTCATAAATCGTGCAGTGCTTGGCCAGCGACTCGCGCACCTCGTACGTGAGATTCAGCCCGCGGAACGGCGGGTACGGGTGTTCGAGGAACTCGACGATCCGCAGCGACTGGGCGTTGTGCTCGAACCCGCCGTGGTGCTTCATCAGCTCGCGCAGCGCCATCTCGCCGGCATGGCCGAACGGCGGGTGCCCCAGGTCGTGCGTGAGCGCGATCAGTTCGCCCACCGCCCCGTTCACCTGCAGCGCCACGCACAGGCGCCGGGCGACGCTCGCGACCTCCAGCGTGTGCGTGAGCCGCGTGCGAAAGTGGTCGTGCTCGCTGGTGACGAAGACCTGCGTCTTGTGGACCAGCCGCCGGAACGCGGCCGCGTGCAGCACGCGCTGCCGATCGACGGCCACCGGATCCACATTCGGTGGAAACGTCTCGGGATACTCCCGCCCGCGCGAATTCGCGGACGTGACGGCATACGGCTTCGATCCATCCGACATGAGCGGCAGTTTACCGCGATTTGGCACCGCCCGCCCGAGTGCTGCCGGCGGCCGGGCCGACCGTTCAGCAGGACGGCAGCCGACGCGCTTCCCACTTCGCACGTCGCGACTGCTACCGTACGTCCGGCAGACCCAGGCGCGGGGCGGCCTCGCGCATGAGGGCGTGCAGGGCTTCGATGCTCTGCGGGATGACCCGGGTGTCGGCGCAGACCGGCATGAAGTTGGTGTCGCCTTCCCAGCGCGGCACGATGTGGACGTGCAGGTGGTCGGGCAGGCCCGCCCCCGCGCAGCGTCCGAAGTTCATCCCGACGTTGAAGCCCTGGGCGTTGGTCGCGTCGGCGAGCAGGCGCTGCGCGTCGCGCACCTGCCGCACCAGGTCGAGCAGTTCGGGCTCGCCCAAGTCGCCCAGGGTCGGCGCATGCTGCTGCGGTGCGATCAGCAGGTGCCCGTTGCTGTAGGGGAACTGGTTGAAGCAGGTGAAGGCGTGTTCAGTCCGCCAGATGACGTGGTTGGCGGCATCGCGCGTCGGCTCCCCCGCGTAGCGGCACAGAAAGCACTCGCCCGCGGCCCCCCCCTCTTCCTTGAGCAACCGGATGTACTCCATCCGCCACGGCGCCCACAGATTCTGGTTGAATTCCGCCATGGTGCGAGTCTACAGGGCACCGGGAGGGCGTCAAGCGACTCGAATTGCACGGAGTCCGCCTTCTGCTACACTCTTGCCCCATGATCGACAGCAAATTGAAATCGCCCCGCCTCCTGGTCGGTGTTCTCTGCGCCGGCGCGCTCACCCTGGCCGCCGGCTGCACGGAAGAGCAGGAAATCCCGCCCCTCGAGGTCAAAACGGTCCAGGCCTACGGGCTGACACTCGACGCGTCGGCCACGCCCGAGCAGGTCACGTTCGTGCTGCTGCGGTCGCTCGCCGACGACGTGCAGGCGGCGCGATCCGGCGACGAGGTCGCACAGAAGGAGGCCCAGAAGACGACGGCCGCCCTGGCGGCGTACTCCACGATCGAGAAGCGATTGCTCGAGGTGCTCAACGCCGCGCGGAAAGAGGCGAAGACCGACCTGGGCCCGGATCGTGACAAGCGGCTGTACGAAGTCATCCACGGGTGGGCGCCGATTGTCGCCTACTACGTGGACAGCCTCCCGAAAACGATGGACGAGGCCACCGCGCGGATGCGGTCTATCACCTCGAACGCAACGTCGCGCGTGTTGATCGACCTGTCGCACGATCCGCGCGAGCAGAATCCGCCGAAGCACCACGTGGCGACGCTGGAGGTCGAGCTCACGAAGGAGACCGCCGGCGGCGCGACGTACTGGCGGGTCGCCCGCCTCACGTATCGCGGACACCCGACGACGCTGCCCGCGAGCCTGCCGGCCGGCCTGGTCATCCCGCAGTCGCAGGGTGCGTGACGATAGCCCGTGCTGTTGTTGGTGCTCCTTTTCCTTTGTACTTTTGACTGTTGACTTGTTTCCCAATGGAATCCGACCTTCAGATCGCCCAGCAGTCGACCTTGCTCCCGATCCAGGAGATCACCGGCGCGCTCGGCCTGCTGGATGACGAGGTCTTGCCCTACGGACGCCACAAGGCCAAGATCCGCCTCGAATCCATCGCCCGGCTCGGCAACGATCGCATCGGCAAGTACATCGTCGTGACCGGCATCACGCCCACGCCCCTCGGCGAGGGAAAGACCGTCACGACCGTCGGCCTCGCCCAGGGCCTCGCCCACATCGGCAGGCGCGCCGCCTGCTGCATTCGCCAGCCGTCGATGGGCCCCGTCTTCGGCATCAAGGGCGGCGCGGCCGGCGGCGGGTACTCGCAGGTCCTGCCCATGGAGGATATGAACCTCCACCTCACCGGTGACATGCATGCCGTCACCAGCGCTCACGCCCTGCTCAGCGCCCTGATCGACACGCTGCTCGTCAAGGGCAACCCCGGGCGGCTCGATCCGATCAAGGTCGTCTGGCGGCGCTGCGTCGACATGAACGACATGGCGCTGCGCGACATCGTGATCGGCCTCGGCGGCAACGGCATCCCGCGCGAAACAGGCTTCGATCTCTCCAGCGCGAGCGAGGTGATGGCTGTCCTCGCCCTCGCGAGCAGCCTCAAGGACCTGCGTCAGCGCCTCGGACGCATCGTCATCGGCTACACGCACCAGGACATCCCGGTCTTCGCCGAGGCGATCCGGGCGGCCGGCGCGATGACGGTGCTCCTGCGCGACGCGATCATGCCCAACGTGCTGCAGACGATCGAGCGCGTGCCCGCGTTCGTGCATGCCGGCCCGTTCGCGAACATCGCCCACGGCAACAGCTCGGTCGTGGCCGACGAGATCGCCCTGCGGTGCTGCGACTACGTGGTGACAGAGGCCGGTTTCGGGGCGGACATGGGGCTCGAGAAGTTCTGCCATATCAAGTGCCGCACGTCGGGCCAGCGACCGGATGCGGCCGTGATCGTCGTCACCGTCCGCGCCGTGAAGGCCCACAGCGGGCGGTACCGCGTCGTGCCGGGCCAGCCGATCGATTCACGGATCTTCGAGCCTGACGTCGACGCTGTCCGGGCCGGCCTGCCCAATCTCGAGAAGCACCTCGAGAACATCGCGAAGTTCAATCTCCCGTGCGTCGTGGCGGTCAACCGGTTCCCGAGCGACACCGACGCCGAGATCGACGCGATCACCGGGGCCGCGCGGGCAGCCGGCGCGTTCGACGTCGCCATCAGCGAGGTGCACACCCGGGGCGGCGCAGGCGGTGCGGCCCTGGCCGAGGCCGTCGTGCGGGCGGCCGAGTCGCCGCGGACCGCCGCGTTCCGGTACCTCTACGAATCTGACTGGCCCATCAAGAAGAAGATCGAGACGATCGCCACCGAGATCTACGGGGCCGACGGCGTGACCTACGAGCGCCCGGCCGACGTGGCCGTCGAAACGCTCAGCCGTCTGGGTTTCGACCGCCTGCCGATCTGCATGGCGAAGACGCAGTACTCGCTCTCGCACGACCCGGCGCGGAAGGGCCGCCCGGCCGGCTTCAAGCTCCCCGTCCGCGACATCCGCCTCGCCGGCGGCGCTGGGTTCCTGACGCCTCTCATCGGCACCATCCAGACCATGCCGGCCTTCGGGCGCATGCCGGCCGCCGTCAGCATGGACATCGACGAGCAGGGCCGCATCGTCGGCATGTTCTGAGGGCGGAAACGGTTCCGAGCTCTGAGCTCTGAGCTGTGAGCTTTGAGCCAGAAAGAAACCCACTGGTGCGAGACCCGCTGGTGCGAGAATCCTTTCTCGCACCGCCTTCCGCAGGAATCCTTTCCTGCATCCCCGCCGGTGCCTCACCCTCTTCCGCC
>CAZJTF010000336.1:5035-7770 GCA_964548565.1 uncultured Planctomycetales bacterium
CTGGTGCGACCGCTGGTGCGAGAATCCTTTCTCGCACCGCCTTCCGCAGGAATCCCTTCCTGCATCGCCGCAAGCCTCGAGCCGTTCCGCTGGGACCGATGCGCCCGCCGTGGTATGGTTGCCCCCAAACCATCGGAGGTCCCCTTATGACGCGAGCTCACGCCTTCTTCGCCGGAGTGTGCACTGCCCTTCTGGTCCCGGCCGCCCCGGGCGCCGCGCCGACGCCCGCCCGGCCCAACGTCGTCATCGTCCTGACCGACGACCAGGGCTACGGCGACCTCTCGTGCCACGGGAACCCGGTCCTGAAGACGCCCGAGCTCGACCGCCTGTACCAGCAGAGCGTCCGCTTCACGGACTTCCACGTAACGCCCATGTGCACGCCGACGCGCTCGCAGCTCTTGTCCGGGCGCGACGCCCTTGACAACGGCGCGATGAACGTGAGCAGCGGTCGCACGATGCTCCGGCGCGAGCTGCCCACCATGGGGGACATCTTCGCCGCCTCGGGTTACCGCACGGGCATGTTCGGCAAGTGGCACCTCGGGGACGTCTACCCCTACCGCCCGCAGGACCGCGGCTTCGACAAGGCCATCTGGTTCCCCTCGTCGCACATCCCGTCCGCGCCCGACCACTGGAACAACGACTACTTCCACCCGTTCCTCCGCCTGGACGACGGCAAGATCCGACGTTTCGACGGCTACTGCACGGACGTCTTCTTCGATCAGGCCATGGCGTGGATGAAGGACCGCGCCCGGGCCCGCGAGCCCTTCTTCGCGTACATCCCGCTGAACGCCGCCCACGCGCCGCTCTGGGTCCCCGATCAGTACCGGGAGCCCTACCGCTCGCTCGACAAGAACGTGGCCAGCTTCTTCGGTATGATCGCCAACATCGACGAGAACATGGGGCGCCTCGACGCGATGCTGCGCGACGCCGGCCTGCGCGACGACACCATCCTGATCTTCATGACCGACAATGGCGGGACGGGCGGCGTCTCGACGTACAACGCCGGGATGAAGGGTCGCAAGATCACGCTCTGGGAGGGCGGGCACCGCGTCCCCTGCTTCATCCGCTGGCCGGGCGGCCGGATCGGGGAGCCGCGCGACATTGACGAGCTCACGCAGATCCAGGACCTGCTCCCCACGCTGATCGAGCTCTGCGCCCTCAAATCTCCGCCCGACCCGAAATTCGACGGCCTCAGCCTCGCCCCGCTCCTCCGCGACCAGTCCCTCCGCCTGCCCGACCGCACGCTGGTCGTGCAGTTCAGCTACATGGACCACCAGGTGCCGGTCGAGGGCGAGGCGGCCGTGCTCTGGAAGAAGTGGCGCATGATCAACGGCAAGGAGCTCTACGACGTCGCGAGCGACCCCCACCAGGACCGCAACGTCGCCGACGCGCACCCCGAGGTCATGCAGCGGCTGCGCGCACACTACGCCCGCTGGTGGGCCGACATCGCCCCCCGCGTGAACGAACTGAGCGACCTGGTGATCGGCTCCGAGGCCGAGCCGGAGACGCTGCTCTCGGCCGCCGACTGGCAGGACGTCTTCCTCGACCAGCAGGCGCAGGTGCGCCGCGGCCTCGACCGCACGGGCGCGTGGGGGCTGGAGGTCGCCCGCGACGGCCAGTACACCTTCGAGCTCCGGCGCTGGCCCCGCGAGGCCGACCTGCCGCTGAACGCCCCCGCCCCGGAGTTCAAGGCCGCGGACGGAGGCCTGCCCGCTGGCAACGCCCTCCCGATCGCCCGGGCCAGGATCCGCGTCGGCGACGCTGAGCGGAGCCTCGACCTCGCGAGCGGCGACAAGGCCGCCACGTTCACCATCCCCCTCAAAAAAGGCCGCACCAAAGCCCAAACCTGGTTCCACGACGCCGCCGGCAAGGAACTCTGCGGGGCGTACTACGTCTACGTGCGCCGGAAATAGGCGACGGCAGGCGGAATCGGGAAGAATTGGGAACTGAAAGTTGAGAATTGAGCAGAGTTGAGAGTTGAGAGCTGGGCATGCCGCGCGATGAGACGGCGCCCCGCGTGACGATCGGACGTACGGGCGATTGTGCGCCGGCGGTGGCTCGAGGTGAGATGTGCACCGTGACAGGTGACGGGCCAACGCCCGGGGCGTCGGCGATGGGCGTTTTTCGGGCGATGGGGTGGGGTCGGTGGCTTCGTGTGGGGCCGACGCTGGGCGGAGGAGGATCTTGGCGACCCGGTGGAGCGTCGCGAGCGTTTCGGCAGCGGGGAACGGGGCCATTGCGGATTGCTGGAACGAGGGTGGAGCAACGCCGATTGTTGATGACTTCCGGTAGCCGGCCGCGATCCGCTCGTGAATCCCTTCTCCCACGCACCCGTAGGGCGGGCACCACCTGCCATTGATCGCTCCGCCCTCGACCCCGCAGCCCAGCCCTATGCTTTATCCGTCGGATCCTCTATACGATGGCTGGCCTCTCGGTAGCAAGTTCCTTCCGCGTGCGCGCGTGTTGTGCTTGCAGCACGGAGCGCCGACCTCTAGACTTGGTCGCATACGATGAAGGTCTCGGCAGCCGAGGGCCGATACAAACCAGTTGCCCGTCGATCCTCGCCTGTCGCGGCAAGCCAGGCTGTCGAGGCGTACGGAAGAAGGGGTCAGGGCCATGGATCGTCGCCAGATCGCTGCATCGCTGGTCTTAAAACATCTCGATATTAAGCTTGAAATGAACTCGTTCGACCAGCGCCTGCTCGTCCAGAAGGCCCTGTACCTGGCCCAAGCCGC
>CAZJTF010000337.1:0-7752 GCA_964548565.1 uncultured Planctomycetales bacterium
TTGCCCGTCAGTTTCGCGACGTTGGCCGCGAACTTCTCCTTGTAGAGGCCGGACAAACGCTCGCGCAGCGTCGCGTCAGACGTCACGATCACCATTCGAGTGACATCCAATGTGCCGAGCGGGATGGTGAGCGAGTCACCCCCGCCACTGGTCCGGATGTCCTGGATTCCCCCGGTGTCGATCGCGAAGACGTGCCGCGGCTTGAGCCACGAGGGGACGTCCAGGGCGATCCGTGCATTCTCGATCGGCTGGATGTCCGTGCCCTTGTCCGTGTTGCGGTGCCGGTCGTTGGCGGCCACAACGACGACCGTCTCCGTCCCGGCGACCAGGGCTCTCGCGAAAACTCCCGGAGTAGGCTTCAGCGGCAGGTCGGCGGGGGCGCTGCAAAGGAGAACCGGGCCCGCCGTGCGGAGTTCCGCACCGATCAGCCCGACCTCCCGCCAGAGCGCTTTCGCCTGGGGATGGTCCGAGCCCATGCCCTGCGACTGCCCGCCCGTCGGCGAAAACCACCAGTACGAGATTCCCTTGGCGCCGCCCGCGATCGCGTAGTACGCCTCCAGCCGCTTCTCAGGTGGCGTCGCCCAGCGGTGCATCGTGCTCGGCGTCCGCTTCTTCGCCGGCCCGTCCTCGGGGTCCTCCTCGACCCGGCCTTCGCCGCGCCGGCAACTGTACAGAATGATGTGCAGCGGCCTGGGTGCGCCGGCCGTCTGCGAGATGGACGAGACGGCGTAAATCCACTCCGCCTTTGCGTAGGCTTCACGTCGCTGAGGATGCGCACCGTACGACTCCCACAAACGGACCTGGTAGTAGGGGTCCGACGCGAAGATGTCGGGCAGTTGTCCGTACGTGTACCACTGCAGCGGCTTGTAGCCGAGATTGACGTTCAGCAGCGTCGGTGTTGCCGGATCTTCCTTGCGCATGTCGTACGCCGTGCCGACGATGTACTGCGCGATCGCGCCGACCTCGTGCCCCCTGGGCAGGCCCTTCATGCGCGTGTCCGCCCAGTCCGGCTCGTCTTTCAGAAAGTACGCATGAGGATCGTGAATGCGCCATTTGCCCGGCCCGCTCGTCACGAAATTGATGCCCAGCGAGCGGCAGAACGCGCGCCCCTCCTCGCTGTTGTAGAAGCTGCCCAGCATGGCTGAGCCGACCTGCGGCATCTGCAGGTTCACGTTCTTCTCCGCCAGATCGCGCAGCGTCGCCTTCGCCTTCTCGGTGTCGCCTTCCTTGCCCTGCATGCCGCCCCAGACGCCGTAACCGAAATCATCCACGATGACGCGGGTCGCGCCCGACGCCACCGCTCCGTCTGCGTAAACACCCTGCAGACAGTGCAGGGAACCCTCGGCCAGCTCACGGGTCAGTTGAACGACAACGGGGACGATCTCGATGGCGTTATCCTTCCCGACGGTTGCGGAGGCGGTGACATCCTGCCCGTCGAAGAGGAACTTCACGGGCGCGGCGCCCGCCCGTCCGGGACGCCGGAAGTAGCCGAACACCTGCCGACGGTCGGCGGAATAGTACAGGCCGTCGAGCCGCGGTTGGTCGGCTCCGACGCCCACTACAAACGGGAGACTTCCACCGCTGAAGACGAGATCGAGATTGAGTTTCGGACTTTCGGGTTTGCCGCGGAGTCGGACGGCCACCTCGGCCACCTCGCACGGAGGAATCACCGGCGGGTCGCACTTCCACCAGACCGGTTCCCCCAGGGATTCGAGCTTCTGCAGGTCGGCGCTCGGGAGGTTCGCGTAGTAGATGCTTGCCGGCTTGCGATCCTTGCGCTGGTCGGAGAAGACGAGCACCTTCGTCAGGCTGAAGCCTTCGAACCGCAGGTCCTCCATGGTGAGCGGGCTGCCCGAGTCATTTCGGAGGAACATGTGCACGGAGCCCCCGAGCGTCTTCTGGAGTTCGGCCGCGGAAGGTATTCTGGCCTTGGCATCCTCGAGCCAGTAGGGCGTAAACTCGGGGCGGGGCTCGTCCGCGCGGTAGAGTGAGCCGAGAATCCGCGGGCCCGCGGCGCTGGCGACCGAGACGACGAACAGGGAGACAGTGACAGAGCGAAACAGCCGCTGCATTCGACAACCCTCAGTGAATGGGCGAGGAAACAAGGCATGTTGACGAAAACGGCCCTGTTTTGTAAACAGGAGCTTACCACGCATGCCGGGAGAGTCAATGCGAAACGGAATTTGGCTGAAGATGCTTACGGGCGTCGCCACCTGCGCGCTGGGGATCGCCCCGACGCTTCACGCGGCGGAAGCCTCTCAGAAGGCCGCCAATCGACCGAATTTCCTGGTCATCCTCGTCGATGACCTGGGGCCCGAGTGGATCGGCTGCTACGGGAGCGGGCACCGCACCCCGAACATCGATCGGCTGGCCGCGCAGGGCCTTCGTTTCGAGAATGCCTGGGCCACCCCGCTGTGCACACCGACGCGTCACGAGATGCTGACGGGTCGATACCCGTTTCGGACCGGCTGGTCCGTCCATCACGACGTCCCGCGGTGGGGGCCTCCGTATTTTGACTGGGAGCGCGAGGTGACCTTCGCCCGCGTGCTCCGCGACGCAGGATACGCGACGGCAGTTGTCGGCAAGTGGCAGGTGAACGACTTCCGCACGCATCCTGACGCGCTCCGGCGGCACGGTTTCGACGAGCACTGCATGTGGACGGGGTTTGAGTCCGACAACCCGCCGGCCGGCGAACGCTACTTTGATCCTTACATCCAGGAAAACGGCAGGCGCGGCACGCGTACCGGCGCCTTCGGCCCGGACGTGTTTACAGAGTATCTCGTCGACTTCATCAAACGCCACAAGGACGGGCCGTTCCTCGCTTACCACGCGATGGTGCTGACACATACGCCCTTCACGAAGACGCCTGACAACAAGAATACGTCGCTCGAGAAGGCGGCGCTGCATCCGGGTATGGTGGACTACGTGGACAAGAACGTTGGACGGCTGATGGAGACGCTCCAGGAACTCGGAATCCGGGATCGCACGATCGTGATCTTCACGTCCGACAACGGTACCGTTCGGGGCGTCCTCGGAAAGCAGAACGGGCGGGTCGTCAACGGCGGCAAAGGCACTCTGTTCGAAACCGGGATTCACGTGCCCCTGATCGTGAGCTGGCCAGGCCACACGCCATCCGGCAAGGCGACAGACGAACTGGTTGACTTCTCCGATTTCCTGCCGACGATCGTGGAACTGGCCGGCCAGAAGCCTCCGGCAGGCGTGACCATCGACGGGCGCTCGCTGGCCGGGATGCTCCGCGGGCAGGATGGCGGCAAGCCCCGCCGCGCGTGGATCTTCTCTGAACTCGGCAACAAGCGTGTCGTTCGGAACCGGCGCTACAAGCTGTGGTCGAGCGGGGAGTTCTATGATCTCACGGCCGATCCTGCCGAGGAGAAGAGCTTGGCCGACAGCCAGGACCCGCGGATCGTGACCGCCCGGAAGGAGTTGCAGGGTGTGCTCGCGTCGATCCCGCCGGTGACGAAACTCCCCGGGCTTGGGGAAGCGAAGAAGTAATTGCGACAAGACGTGACGGAGAGCAGCGACCGATCGGGGATTTCGGCGCGAGGCATTCTCCTTGACCGCTCATAACGAGGATTCGGGCCATGTCCGCTCAACCGGCAGCAAGCGAGCTGTTCATTTACCGCAAGCTCACCGATCAGCAGGTCGGCGATTACCGCAGACTGGGCTACCTGCTCTATGGTCCCATTCTGACTGAAGAAGGCCTCCGCCTCATGCGCGAGGAGTGCATGCGCGCCTGGACGGCCGAGAAGGGGCCATACGATCCAAGCAAGACCTGGCTGGAAAATGGGCTGCTTATCAACGTCCACCGGCACTCGGACCTCGTGCGGCGATACTACTTCAGCGGGCCGCTGGTGGACGTCGCGGAACGCCTCGTCAGTCCGAACGTCAAAGGCGCGACCAGCCAGCTCACGTTCAAGATGCGCGGCAACAACAAGCCGGTGCAGTGGCATCAGGACAACGGGTACGGTGAACTCGATCCGTACACGGCGATCAGCTGCCTCACCGCGCTGGACGACACCACGCAGGAAAACGGGTGCCTCTGGATCATTCCTGGTAGCCACCTCCAAGGCCAGATTTCTGTCGGCGATGCTGGTTCCGCCGAGGCTAAGAAGGCGATGAAGGAGATCCGGGTCGAGGCGGACGAGAGCCGGGCAGTCCCTGTGCCCATGAAAGCGGGGGAGTGCCTGATCTTCGGGCCGTGGACGCTGCACAAGTCCGACGGCAACTTCTCCGACCGCGACCGGCGGATCCTGTTCCTGCGGTATGCCGATGCCGATGCGGTGGAGGTCTACAACGGGCGCAGGCCCCGGCTGGGCAGGCTGGTCCGCGGCACGACGCGTTTCGACGAGGTGCGGGCGTATGAGGCGGATCTGCCGCTGAATTGACCGTGTCGACCTTTATGCGCGGGACAACGGCTGAATCTGCCGGGTCGACGCTCTGCGGCGATGCCTGCGGGCGCGTTCGAAGCCGAGGCTGCCGGCGATGAGGATGCTCGGCGCGACGATCATCATCGCTGCTGCCCACAGACCGGGGTGCGAGACGGGGCTGTCAGTCTCGACCAGTTCCATCGTCACGCCGATGAGCACCGCCCCGACTACCCAAAGGGTGCCTGCACGAACGTACATGCGGCGGGTTCCGCGAGTGTGTCGGGCGACTTCCTCGGGGCAGAATCGCTCCTCCATCACGCGCAGGAGGGCGCGCACGCGGCTCGACGGCTGAGCAAGGGCGATCTGCGCTCCTCCGGCAAACCGCAGCTCGAGTCTGAACAGCGATGCCCGCACTTCCCGCAGGTGCGACCATGCCGCCGTCACTTCCCCTCCGTCGCGGTCGAATGCGCGGATGGTCTGCGTATCCGCCTGGACAAGGACCGGGGGCCTCACACGGAGGCTGTAGAACAGCTCCGTGAGTGCCATCGCCAGCGGGATACCGAAAAGCAGCAGGAACAGGAACACGGCCGAACGGAGTTGAAGAACGTACCAGCCGTTTGACTCTGCGGCGGCGTTCCACGCCCGCAGCAGGCCAAGTCCCGTACCTCCCAGCACCATGCACAAAACAGTCACCATGGCCAGTGCGCGCCAGAGATCGACCCGCCGGTGGGAGAACTGCTCGGTCAACCGAAACTCGTCGGCTCGTCGCATGAGGGAGAAGAACCGGCGCTGGGCGCGTTCGGCCAACCGGTGCTCACGCGTTTTCTTCAAACGCAGGATCAGCAGGCGCCCGTCCTCACGATACGACTCGCCCGCATCAGTGAAGACTTGCCAGCCCACGATGCCATACTGCGTATGCATCGCGGAGATGTTGCCCCAGCCGAACACGGCGCCGTCGAGACTCTGACCCGGTGCATCGACGCGCAGGCCGCGAAGCGTGGCGGTGGCCCTGCGGTTCAACGGAATGAGGCTCCAGCGTGCCATGTTCCGATCGTCCGATCTTCACAATGCGGCGGCAATGATAATCGCGGGCCGTTTTTGGAAACGACCGTGGGCTGATCGTCAGATCATCGTGTCAGGTTCCAGGAAGTTCGGCGGAATCGGCAGGCCGATGGTCCCGGCGGCCCCCAGACTGGCGTGCAGCAGTTTCTGGTAGTCCTTGCGAGCTGCCTGCCAGAACGGCTTGACCGGTCGCTGGGCGCACTGAAGGGCGGCGACGGCACTCCGCGCGGCGAATGCGGCGTCGGCGGCGGCATCGTCCGTGCATCGGGCGGCGGCACAGGCGGCAGCCGCCGCCGCGGCGCGGGCTGCCTCCGTCGCAGCCGGGCTCACGGGCGTCGCACCCTCGGCATATGCGGCCTTGAGCGAGGCGAGACGCAGGGCCTGGATCCGCGACATCGCGATCGAGAGCGACTGCGTCGAATAGGCCGTTTCCAGCGAGCCGACGGCGGTCTCGGCCATCTCGAGGGCGCGATGGACGCGCGGATCTTCGTTCAGGAACTGCACGCGGCGCGCGCACCGGCACGCCCAGAGGATGATCGCCCGCTGCGGGAGCTGCAGGAGCTGCTGGCGGATGGCCGTAACATCAATCGTGTCGCCCCGCTTGTCTTCCATCGCCCGGGCGGCCGCGCGGGCGGGGCCGGTCTCGAGGGCTTCGGCGAACTGCAGCCCCGTCTGGTAGCGCTGGTCGGGCGACTTGCCGAGTGACTTCTGGAGGACTTCGGCCAGCCACTCGGGAATATCCTCGCGAAAGACGCGCGGATCGGGTGCGGGCTCCGAGAGATGCTTGAGCATCAGGGCGAAGGGGCTCGCTTCCTCGACGATGAACGGCATCCGTCCGGTGAGCAGCTCGTACAAGGTCGCCGCGAGCGAGTACACATCGCTGGCCGGCGTCACGCGCTCGCCCTTGCACTGCTCGGGGCTCATGTAGCCGGGCGTGCCGATCTGCTGGCCGACGCCGGTGAGCCAGGTCGTGTGCTCGAGCAGCAGGATCGCTCCGAAGTCGGCGACTTTCACACGCCCTTCGCCGTCGAGCAGCAGGTTCGAGGGCTTCACGTCCCGGTGCACCATGCCGCGTGCGTGCGCGGCGCCGATTCCCCGGGCCGCCTGCGTGATCAACGTGACGGCCTCATTCACGGGGAGACGTGTGGACGCGCCGCTGGGGTTCGTCAGCCGGTCGCGCAGGCTCCCGCCAGGGAGCAGTTCCATCACGATGGCGGCGAAATCCTCCGTGCGATGAACATCGAAGATCCGCACGATGTTGTCGTGCTGGATCTCGGCCATCCCGCGGGCCTCACGCTCGAACCGCGCGCAGATCCCGACGTCGGAGCGGTATTGCGGCTTGAGCACCTTGAGGGCGACCTCGAGATCGGTTGCCGCGTTGCGGGCGCGGTAGACCTGGGCCATGCCGCCCTGGCCAATGCGTTCCACCACCTCGTACGGTCCGAGTGTCCGTCCTTCGAGCCGCTCGGAGCAGATTTCGCCGGCCTGGCGGGTACGTCGCCCGAGAACGACGCGCAATTCGTCCATCAGCAGCGTGTCCGCCGGGTTTTCCGGCGGCGGCTCAGGGAGTGGCTGGGTGGTATCGGACATGCACACACCCGGACCTCAGTCGTCGTCCTGGAAGCGCTCCACCCACTCGCGGATGGCGCCCAGGATGCGGTGCTTGTAGACGTACACGCTCGCAGGAGCGATCTGCAGGATCCGCGCCACCTCCTGCACCGGTCGCTGCTCCATCGCGTAGAGCACGAACGCGCGGAACTCCTTCTCGCTCACGGTGGTTTCGATCTGCCGGAGGGCCTCGTCGAGCAGGGCGTAGCGGTATTCCTGCTGCCAGGCCTGCAGGGCGGCCTCTTCGGAGCCGCCGTCGGCGAGCTGGTCGAGGAGATCTACGCCGGTATCTGAAACCCACTGAGCCCGCGTCCGGCGCCGTCGCTCGCGGAATCGTGTCAGCGCCTGGCGGCGCGCGACGCCGTAGAGCCAGAGCCGGAAGCGGCCTTTGGACGGGTCGTAAATGCCTTCCCGCAGCGACTTGTGTGCGATCAGGAGGACTTCCTGCGTCACGTCATCGGCATCGGCATCCGGCAAGCCCATCCGCCGGACAAACCCGCAGACCATCCCGGCGTAGATGCGATAGAAGCTGGTCCAGGCCTGTGAGTCCTGGCTGTCGCGCACCGCCCAGAGCAGATGAGTCTGCGTCGTCTCCACGCGTTGGCCTCGTGGTCGGGGGCTGGGCGCGCGATTCCGTTCCACGCACCCTCCCGACCCAGCGATCGTAACTCGGGGCGGATTCCGGCCGCAAGGG
>CAZJTF010000338.1:0-7675 GCA_964548565.1 uncultured Planctomycetales bacterium
CAAACACAGCAAGCGGAACAATGACCGGGCAATGGATACTATTTACGTCCCCGGTTCATCCTCTCCGCAGGTTGTGCCGTCTTATTCGTCGCCATCGCACAAATGTGCCTCACATGCCCAGAACGAGGCTTCCGGCCATGCCGAACAGCCCACTCAGGCCACCGTCACGCAGTCTGCCAGCAATATGATCGGCAGATGTCATGCCAGAGTCTCTGATCAGCAATTTGCCGCGTTCTCCATGATAGGCGGCGATAGAAGGCAAGGTATTTCTGAAGCTCATCCGCTTCAGCAGCTACCGAGGCGGAGCCTCGGCCTCAGGAGGCGCAGCCAACTCAGCAACCTTCTGAACGCGGGCGCGGAATGAAGGATAGTCCGGGATCTGCGAGGCTACTGCGGAAGGCGTTGGAGACCATCTGATATCCGAGAACTTGCTCACCCGCGCGGCCACCGCCATAGCCGCGTCCCGACCGCTCTTGTCCGCTGCATGGTCCATCAGATCCAAGATTGCGGGCAAGTCCGCGCTCGTGGCGCGATAGTACAGGACTTTCATTGAGATGTCATGAAAAAGGGGATTGTGAGCTTGCGGTCGTCTGAGTAATCCCAAGGCAACCCGAACGGCGAGCTGTCGATCGGGTTCACGCATGAGACGGAGGTGCATCAGGTCCGCAACCGCCCTGCCTGACGCCCCGTCGACTCGAGCGATGGCCAGGAGCGAGTCTTCCGAGCCCTCCAGGACCAGCGGGGCAAGCTGGTCCAGGCGCGCGGTGGGACTGCGACTTTCGCCAGCGTTAGCCTGCAATGCCTTGCGAGCCTCATCCAACGCTCTTGTTCGCTCCTGCGGCGTCGCGGCAACCACCTCGAACTCCGCATCGCACCGCAGACTCGTGGAGGTCTTCTGAACTGGGCCGGTAGCGTCGGGCATAGGATCCAGGACGATTTCCACCTTCATCTTGTATTTTCCGGGATTCAGCGGACCGGTGACGAGCTGAAGCGGAAAACTTTCGCCGGACCGTGGCCATCCCTGCTTCGGAGCTCCAGCCGCGTAGCGAGCCAACTCTTGGCCTGGGTCGATGATGGCCTCCCCGCCTGCGAGAGGCGTGCTTCCGGCGGGGCCCTGAAGCGACACGCGAGCCGCCGGCCAGTTGCGGTTGCCGGAGAGATTCGGGCGCGTCCACTTCCTCATCTCCACAGGAGGCATCGGATAACTGACGGTAACCCAGATGAGCTGAAGCTCGTGCACGCGTTCCGGATACTGCAAGGAGAGTTGCTGGTCGGCTTGAGAATACAATACCAGAGCCATGCTTAATATGGTCAACATATCATCCCTCGGCAATCTTGTCTACGGCGGACAATTCAAACGGGACAGGTTCGATTGATTTAGTTACATCAGCCTTGGCGGGGCTCCTGTTCCACGGCAGATGTTCGGCGGAATGTGGACCGACCGGACCCGGGCCGGGTCGTTGCGCACGCCGCGTCACTTCCTCGACGACAGCACGAACAGCGTCAGCGAAATGAGCTGCAAGACGAGTGCGTACAGCAGCCGGATGATCTGGTCCGTCACGTTCTCCGAAAAGATCGCCGTCAGCACCGCCCACGCCAGCGCCGCCACCGCCAGCAGCTGGAACAGCGACGCCATCAGGCGCGAGAACGAAAACTCCTCCGCCCGCTCGCGACGATCCACCATCCGCAGGAACTGCAGGATCTCGCGCAGCACCGCTGCCGACTCGTCCGACGCAGCGGGTCGCGCCGGAGCCGCAGACCGCGACAGCGTGTGCCTCAGCACGATGTCGGCCGCTTCCAGCACCGAACGGGCGACGAAATCGACCGCCGGATTCGATTCGCTCGCGCCCTCCGCGTCCGGCCCCGCGATCAGGATCGTCCGGCAGCCTGCCGCCCGCCCTGCCTGCGCGTCCCGGATGGAATCGCCGATCGACCACGAGGCGGCCAGGTCGATGTTGTGCTCCAGCGAGGCCTTCACGAGCATCCCCGGCCGGGGCTTGCGCAGATCGCTGTCCTGCCGGTACTGCTCGACGACCGCCTCCTCGCCCGCCAGGAACGGGCAGTAGTAAACCGCGTCGAGCGATGCGCCGGCCGCGCGCAGTTGTTCCCGCAGGCGTTCGTGGATTACCTCGACGGTGGCCTCGTCCATCAGCCCGCGGGCGACCCCGGACTGGTTCGTGCAGATGATGTTCTGATAGCCAGCGTCCGCGACCCGCCGCAACGCCTCGGCCGCGCCGGGCAGCAGTTCGACGCCGTCGGGATCCCGCAGGTAACCGGGATCACGAATCAACGTGTCGTCACGGTCCCAGAAAACGGCAGCCGCTCCCATCGAGCCGCACTCTACGACGCGTCCCTCCATCCGACAAGTGCCCGGATCCCGCCGCCGCCGCTGCATCCTGTGCCGCCGTGCTGCTATGATGTTCGCGGCCAGGAGGTGACACGGTGGCTGGATTCGAGCGTCACGTTTTCGTCTGCACCAACACCCGCGAGTGCGGGCATCCCCGGGGCTGCTGCAGCTCGAAGGACGGCGAGGCCATCCGCGAGGCCTTCAAGTCCGCCGCGAAGCAGCGCCTCGGCAAACGCGTCCGCGTCAATTCCGCCGGCTGCCTCGACCAGTGCGAGCATGGCGTCACGGTCGTCGTCTACCCGGAAGGCGTCTGGTACGGCTTTGTCAAAATGGAAGACGTGGCAGAGATCGTCGAGTCCCACCTGGTGAGCGGAAAGCCCGTCGAGCGGCTTCGCCTGCCCGAGACCTGCGTCAACACGCCAGGCTGCCCGCATAAGGGACGCAGGCCGGGGTGATTTCTCATTTTCGATTGTTGATTGTCGATTGTCGATTGGGCGGGGAAGCGCGTGAACGTGTAGAGCATCGTCTGCGTCATGATGCTCCCGATCCAAATCGGAAATCGGAAATCCGAAATCGGAAATCCCTACAGCGGCAGCTCAATCCGTCCCGGCCGCACGTACCGGTCCAGCAGGTCGCGCCGCACCTCGACCCCCCACCCCGGTCCCGACAGCGCGCGGAACTTGCCCCCGAACCCGAAACGCACCGGCCGGTCCACGACGTCGCCTGACAGTAGAAACCTTCCGTAACTCCCTTCCGAGAACATGACGCCGGGCACGTTCTCGAGGAACCGCCGCCCCGCCGCCGACAGGATGCTTGTCTCCCCCACCATGCAGCCGAGCTGGTAATCGACGTCGTGCTTGCGCGCGAAGTGCGCCAGCCGCAGCGATGCCAGAAATCCGCCATTCTTGCTGATCCGGATGTTGAACGCATCCGCCACGCCGTCGTTCAGCAGTCGCTCGGCATCCGCCGGCGTCACCAGAGACTCGTCGTGCATGATGTCGATCGTGACCGCCCGCTTGAGCGCGGGGATCTCCGGCTCCCGCCCGCGCGACAGCGGCTGCTCGACGCACGGAATGGGCAGGTCGCCGATACTCGACAGCACCGCCACCGCCTCCTGGGGCTCCCACCCGCCGTTCGCATCGAGGCGCAGCGTGCACGACCGACCGAGCGATCGCCCCAGCGCGTCTGCTACGATCCGGATCCGCTCCACGTCGTCGGTGTAACCCACCTTCAGCTTGAAGTCGCGCAACCCGAACAGCCGCATCTTCAGCACCGACGTCTTGAGGCGCCGCGCGTCGCCGCCGCCGATCACGCCGCTGTACCGCGCCTCGCGCAGGCTGCCCGGCATGCCCAGCCCGGGGTACCCCAGCCACCCGACGGCATGGCTGATCGGCTTTCCGAAGTGCCGGCTGTAGGCGTCCAGCAGCGCGAGTTCGAGCCCCGCCCGAGCCGCGGTGATCATCCGCCCCAGTTCATCCTGCATCGGCAGCGCGTCGATGCGTTCGAGTGCATCCGCGAACCGCTCCGGCCGGAACGCAAGCAGTTCATCCAGCATCTCGTCCTGGATCGCCACGATCACGCTCTCGACCGTCTCGCCGGACACGTACGAGCGCGGCAGCGTCTCCCCGTAACCCAGCGTGCCGTCGGCCAGTTCGACCTCGATCACCACCGGGTCGGCCACGCGCCGCTCGTGGGCGGCGTGCCGGAACGTTTTGCGCAGCGGAATCGCGAGCGGGTAGATGCGGACGGCGATGATGTGCGACTTACCCGGCATGGCGGCATGTTAGACGCGGCTGTCGGGCTTCGCCACTTCGCGGGCCGTCGTACCGCGCCGTGCGTGAATGCGCGGTTGCCCCCCCGGCGGGTTCGTGTATCCTACCGCTCCGGCGCGTCGCCGCGCGGAGTCGAGCGCACCCGAGGAGCCAGTCTTGTCCGAACCGCAGGCCCTGGACTACGCACAGGCGACAACCGTGCATCCCCCGGGCTACCGCGCCCGCCGCGGACGCAACTGGTTCTTTGTCGGGCTGAACTACGCGGCCTACTACTTCAACCGCTACAACCTGTCGTTCGCCAGCAGTGATCTCTGCCGGACCTTCGAGTTCAGCAACGCGGACTACGGCCTGATCCAGTCCGGCCGGAGCTGGTCCTACGCCGTCGGCCAGTTCTGGAACGGCCTGCTCTCCGATCGCCTCGGCGGCAAGCTGTCGATGGCCATCGGTGGCTACGGCACCGCCGTCCTCAACGTGCTCTTCGGCCTCGGGTTCTACTACCGCTCGATGGGGCCGATGGTCACCATGCTTGCCTGGTTCGTGATCGTCCGCTCACTCGACGGCTACGTGCAGGCGTTCGGCGCCCCCGGCATGGTCAAGATGAACGCGGCCTGGTTCGCGCGGCCCGAGCGCGGGCGGTTCGCGGGCATCTTCGGCCTGATGATCAACCTCGGCCGGTTCATCAACAACACCGTTTCGCCGATGCTCCTGGCCGGGTTCACCATCTGGAGCTACACGTTCCCGAAGGGAAGCTGGCAGCTCCTCTTTTTCGTGCCGGCCGGCGCGATCGTCATTATCACCACGCTCATGCTGCTGCTCACGAAGAACACGCCCGAGGAGGCAGGCTGGTCCGGTGTCATTCCGCGTGACGCCGCCGACGGCGACGACGACCGCCCGCTGCCGCTCCGGCAGGTCTTCAGGACGATCATCAGCAACGATCTCGTCTGGCTCACCGCCTGGGCGTACTTCTGCACCGGCGTCGTCCGCTACGGCGTCGACGACTGGTTCCCGAAGTACTTCCGCGATGCCCGCCACATCGAGTTGAACACCCGCAGCTTTCAGATCGTCGCCTGGGCCATCCCGCTGGTCGCCACGCTGGGCTCGATCGTCTCCGGCTACGTGTCGGACCTGTTCTTCAAAGGCCGCCGCGCCCCGGTGGCGGCCTTCCTGTACTTCACCGAGACGATCATCCTGATCATCGGCGCCCAGGCCACCTCACTCTGGGCCATATGCACCGCCCTCGTGCTCATCGCGTTCACCTGCAATGCGACGCACTCGATCCTCGGAGCGGCCGCCCCCATGGACATCGGCGGGCGCAAAATGGCCGGCTTCGCGTGCGGCGTCATCGATTCGTGGCAGTACATCGGCGCCGGGATCGCCGGTGTCGGTTTCGGAACGCTGATCGACCACTTCGGCTGGGGCGCCTGGCTTTACGGCATGGCCGGCTTCGGCGTTCTCGGCGGCATCCTCATGCTGATCATGCGCCGCCGCGAAAACCGCATGGGCCAGATCCAGCAGGCCACCCTCGCCGGCAAGCCTGACGCGTAGCGCGGTCCGGTAACTCTTCCGCTCTGGGCGATTCCCGCTCCTCGAATTCAGTCGCCCCTCTCACGTGCCGATAAACAGATCCGGGAGATCCGCGCATGGAAAAGGCCGTCGTTCTCGTCAGCGGTGGAATCAACAGCGCGGTGGCCGCCGCCACGGCCCGCGAACAGTACCATCCCGCGCTGCTGCACGTCGCCTGGGGCCATCGCAGCGCCGAACGGGAGCTGGCGTGCTTCGAGCGCCTGGCCGCCGCCATGAACATCGAAACCACCCTGGTGGCGGAACTCCCCTGCATGGCCGCGTTCGGTGGAAGCGCCCGCGTCAGTCGCCGCCACGCCATCGAGGACGCCGGCACGCTGGGACGCGGCACGCCCGCCACGTTCACGCCCGGCCTCATGCCCGCGATGCTCAGCCTGGCCGCCGCCTGGGCCGGCGCGATTGGCGCCCGGCACATCGTTGTCGGCGTCAGCGAGGACCACCGCGTTCCCGGCCCCGTGATTTCGGAACTCTATCCCGATTACCGCCGCGAGCTGTTCCAGTCATTCAACATCCTGCTGCATTACGGCAAACCCGCGAATCGCGACCTGCAGGTCGAAACGCCCCTGATCGATCTCGCCCGTGCGGAGGTCGTCCGCCTCGGCGAACTGGCCGGCGTGCCGTTTGACCGCACGTGGAGCTGCTACGCCGACAACAAGACGCCCTGCAACCGCTGCCTGGGCTGCACCACCCGGGCCAACGGCTTCCTGCAGGCCCGCATCCCCGACCCCCTGCTGCTCGAGCCTGTCGCAAAGTGAATGCGCCGCAGTTCTCGTGAGGACGCAATCACGCCCGGAGCGTCCGCCCTCGCTCCATCCGTCTACCGATCGACCGTAGCCCGCCCGTACCGCGTTCTGTATAATCCGCCCGCCGATTCCACGGCACGACGCAAGTGGACAGCGATGCAGCGAGGATAATGCATGAAAGAGTATTTCCCCGGAATCAAGAAGATCGCGTTCGAAGGCCCGCGGTCGAAGAATCCGCTGGCATTCAAATACTACGACGCGAAGGAGAAGGTGCTCGGAAAGACCATGGCCGACCATCTCCGCTTCGCGGTCTGCTACTGGCACACCTTCAAGGGCCTCGGCGGCGACCCGTTCGGGCCTGGCACGATCATCCGCGAGTACAATCAGCCCTCGGACCCGATGGCCGTCGCCGAGGAGACGATGCGCTTCGCGTTCGAGTTCTTCACCAAGCTGGGTGTGAACTACTGGTGCTTCCACGACCGCGACATCGCCCCCGAAGCCACCGAGGCCGAAGGCGGGCTGGTCGAAACCAACCGGCGCCTCGACAAAATCGTCGCACTCGCCAGGAAGCTGCAGCGCGACACCGGCCTCAAGGTCCTCTGGGGCACAACCAACATGTTCAGCCACCGGCGCTTCATGGCCGGTGCCGCGACCAACCCCTCCCCCGCCGTCTTCGCCTACGCCGCCAGCCAGGTCAAGAAGGCAATGGAGATCACGAAGGAGCTCGGCGGCGAGGGGTACGTCTTTTGGGGCGGGCGCGAAGGCTACGACACCCTGCTCAACACCGACCTCGGACGCGAATTCGACCAGCTCGGCGCGTTTCTCAATCTCGCGGTCGACTACAAGAAGGCGATCCGCTTCCGCGGGCAGTTCTACATCGAACCCAAGCCCAAGGAGCCGACCAAGCACCAGTACGACAGCGACGCCGGCAACTGCCACGCCTTCCTGCAGAAGTACGGCCTCATGGACAGCTTCAAGCTGAACATCGAGGCGAACCACGCCACGCTGGCCGGGCACACCTTCCAGCACGAGCTCGCCTACTGCGTGGCCAACGGCATCCTCGGCTCGGTGGATGCCAACCGCGGTGATGAGCTTCTCGGCTGGGACACCGACCAGTTCCCGACGGATATCTACCAGACGACGCTGGCAATGTACACCGTCCTGAAGGGTGGTGGCTTCACCACCGGCGGCCTCAACTTCGACGCCAAGGTCCGGCGCCAGTCGATCGACCC
>CAZJTF010000339.1:0-7673 GCA_964548565.1 uncultured Planctomycetales bacterium
CGCCGGACGGCTCTGGTGAGCCCTCAACGCACCCCGGTTCCGCATGTTATGAGACGTTGCGACCGGCCATCCCTGGCCGACTGGCTGTTCGCCATCTGTGACATGCGGCATCCAAGCCGCCGTTAACTTAAAAACCTCAACGGGTTATGTCAACCCACCCAAATAAAAACCCTGGCTGCAGCCGGTGGGGGCGCGCCAGGGATCCTGGCAGTCCGAATGTTTATACAAAGCATAGGGGGTGGCGCCGCAGCAACCCATCACGGAGCCGGTCGACTCGCGGGAGCGGAAGCCGGGGCCGTCGTCGTCACGCAGGGGCTGCTCCCGACGGGTCCCCGCCATTCGGCCACAACCGTAGCTGTCCCATCTCGGCGAAAAACCGTCTGCGAAAACCGCACACCCCGGAGCAGCCCGGCAGCTTCTCGTCGCCCGGTGGCCACCGTACCGGCCAGTTCCTCACAACCCACCTTGAGCAGGAGATTGCGGCTTGCCGAGATCTGCGCGGCCCGTTCAGCCATCAGGCGCGCTTGCGCGGGGGCCATCCCGAGCCGGGCCCGCCCATAGCCAACGGCCCGAATCGTCTCAAATGCGGGTCGGCTGGACGGTGGGCCTGGTACCGCGGCAACGATCGACCACAGGCTGAGAATCACTGCTGCCAAGACAATCTCCCGGCTTTCCCTCAGGAGATGACCCCCGGCAGGTAGTATCGTTAGTCGGAGGATTGCCGGAAAAAGCGTGAAGGCCGCGAGGTCTCCCCTCCTCGCGGCCTTCACTCCAGGCAGTTGGTTTTCAAATCCGCCGGCCGTTCCAAGCCCCGTCTCCCCACGAGGATCGGTTCGGCCGGCTTCCCCCATGAACCGGTGGGTAAAAGCCCCCACACCTGACATGATACTGCAAGAGCTGTGCCATGGACGTTCGCTTGCCCGAAACACATCGGGAAGCTGAATTCGTGAGGATTTTATGCATGAGCTATGCCGAAGTGTAGCGAAACCGGTCAACCTCTGGGGAAAGTTACCCATCGGCCGGGCAGTCCCCCGCACCCTTTACTTGTTCGGTTGCTTCGACCAGAATCCCTCACCCGGGCGCCCGGGGGGGACGGCGCAGAAAAGAACAACGGCGGGTACACGCGATGAAGGTTCTCTTGATCGGCAGTGGCGGGCGCGAACACGCTCTGGCATGGAAGCTGGCCCACTCTCCGCGGCTGGAGGGCCTCTATTGCGCACCCGGTAACCCCGGGACCGCCCGGCACGGGGAAAACATCCCCATCGGGGCGGACAAGGTCACCGAACTGGTCCAATTCGCCCGGGATCACAAAATCGACCTGGCCGTCGTCGGCCCGGAGGATCCCCTGGCAAGCGGGATCGTGGACGCGTTCAACGCGGCGGGCATCCGCGCGTTCGGCCCCGTGCGGGAAGCGGCGCGACTCGAGGCCGACAAGGCCTTCGCCAAGGAACTCATGCGGCACCGCTCGGTCCCGACCGCCGAGGCGCGGGTGTTCACCAAGTATCGCGACGCCCGCACCTACGTGGCGAGCCGCGACGCCGGTGTGGTCATCAAGGCGGCCGGCCTTGCCCAGGGCAAGGGTGTCATCGTCTGCGACGACCCCTCCGACGGGATCCTGGCGCTCGAAAAGATCATGGTGAACCGGGCGTTCGGAACCGCGGGCGATACTGTCCTTGTCGAGGAAAAACTCGTCGGGCACGAGGTCAGCGTCCTCTGCTTCGTGGATCGCAGCACGATTTACGTCATGGAGAGCGCGCAGGACCACAAGCCCGTCGACGACGGCGACACGGGTCCCAACACCGGCGGCATGGGCGCGTACAGCCCCACCTCGCTTCTCGACGAGCGAACGCTGCGCCAGGTGGAGTCGGAAATCCTGGTTCCGATCGTGGATGCGCTGCGGACAGAGGGGATCACCTACCGCGGCGTGCTCTACGCGGGGCTGATGCTGACCGCGGCCGGTCCCAAAGTGCTCGAATTCAACTGTCGCTTCGGCGACCCCGAAACGCAGCCTCTGCTCATGCGGCTCCGGACCGACCTGCTCGATGTTTTCGAGGCGGTGACGGAGGACAAGCTCGAGCAGATCACGCTCGAGTGGGATCCCCGGGCGGCCGTCTGTGTCGTGATGACTTCGGCTGGCTATCCCGGCCCGTACGGATCGGGCAAGCCCATCCATGGTCTCGATGACGTGGCCGGCATGCGCGACGTGATGGTCTTCCACGCCGGCACCAAACGCCTCGGCAACGACATCGTCACCGCCGGCGGGCGGGTGCTCGGCGTCACGGCACTCGGCGTGAATTTCGATGCCGCGCGCCGACTCTGCTACGAAGCCGTGGAGCGCATCCAGTTTGAAGGCGCCCACTACCGGCGCGACATCGGCATGCGCCCCCGCTGAGTTGGCCGAGCTCCATCGAGACCCGACGAACCCGCCCCCTTCGCCAAATCCCGGCGTTGGACCGCGTGTGGGTACGCTTCCCTCTGCCAACATATTTGCCTGCCCGCCACGAGTTTCGGCTGCCTCCCGCAGCGGCACGGTTCGTGCTCACAACGCTGCTCCGCAACCCAATGAATCAAACCTGGCTCCCGCACACCATCGATCTCCTTATCTTTCGAACGCGGGCACTTCCCCGGTACACTGCGCCGGCAACCGGTGTGTTTCTCGCCGCTGACGTCCGGCAACGGCACCCGAGGCAGCAGTTCGCATGCACGCCGCAGGAATGCTCACCATCGCGTGTCTGACCATCGGTTCAGGCTCCGCAGCCGCACGGCCGGTCGAATCGCTCCCGGGCGCGACGACGCAACCCTCCATCGCGATCGACGCCGCCTTCCCGGGCGGCAATATTCGTGTGGATCGCATCGAAGGCGACCGGGTGTTGATCCGCCCCGACCTCCGGGATACGCCGCGCTGGTGGTTCTACTGGTACTTCCGAACGCGCGACGCCGCAGGCCGCACAATTACCTTTGAATTCACCGATGGGAACCCGATCGGCGTGCGGGGACCGGCCGTCAGTACCGACGGCGGACGGACCTGGTCCTGGCTGGGCGTGGAATCCGTCCGAAACGCCTCTTTCACGTACACGTTTCCCGCCGAGGCAGCTGACGTGCGGTTCGCATACACGATCCCCTACCTCGAGGCCGACCTGCAGCGGTTTCTTGGAACGCTGCGCGGCAATCCGCATCTGAAGCTCGTCTCGCTCGCCCGTACGCCCAAGGGGCGCGATATCGAGGCCCTCTACTTCGGCAGGATCGGCGGGCAACCGGAATTTCGTGTCCTGCTCACCGCCCGCCACCACGCGTGTGAGACGATGGCCAGCTACGTGCTGGAAGGGATGATCCGCAGCGCGATCGAGGATCCCGACCAGCGGTGGCTGCGCGAGCACGTCGAATTCCTCGCGGTACCGTTCGTCGACAAAGACGGAGTAGAGCAGGGAGACCAGGGCAAGCTCCGGAGTCCCCACGATCCCAATCGCGACTACTCGGGGACAAGCATCTACCCCGCTGTGCGCGCCCTGCGGGATGGCGTGCCCGTCTGGAGCGGTAGGCGTTTGCGGATCGCGCTGGACCTGCACTGCCCGTACATTCGCGGCGGGCGCAACGAAGTGATCCACTTCGTCGGCCTGTCCGGCGAGGACACCTGGCACGAACTGGAGAGATTCTCTCGAATTCTCGAATCTCCTCCGCCAGCAGGCCTGCCCTACCACGCTGAGGACAACCTGCCGTTCGGTCAGGAGTGGAATAACGCCGCGAAGTTGGGAGAGGGAACCGCGATGGCAGACTGGGCGTCGGGGATTCCCGGCGTGCGTGTCGCCTCCACGATCGAGGTGCCGTACGCGAACGTATCCGGAAGCGTCGTGACGCCCGATTCGGCGAGGGCGTTTGGCCGTGCTCTCTGCGAGGCGATCCGGCGCTATCTCAGCCGCTGATCCGACGAACATCCGATTCCAAACGCGCAAGCAGACGAGCCGCGTCAGGCCGCACATGATGCAGCACAACACGGCTCGTCTGCAGGCGAATTCGATTTGCGCGACTGGTCGCAGCCGTTCAGCGGCGACGCCGGATCAGGCTCAGGCCGCCAAGACCACCGATCAGCGCCAGGCTGGCCGGCTCGGGAACGGGCGTGTACTCGACCCGCAGGTTCTCCCAGATGGCGGTGCTGGTGCCCGCGAAGTTCTTGCCAGCAAAGTTAAACTCGAGCGCGAGTTGCAGGTGCGCAGCCGGATTGGCCACCGTCGTGGTCACGGTCTGCCACTGAGCATTGGCGGCGCCGTTGTTGCCCCACTCGACCGACTGCTGCGTTCCGTTGAACCAGATCGTGGTTCTGAACATCGTGTCAGTACCGAGATCCTGCCCGAAGACGTCCGCCTTGAGGTAGACAGGCTTCGTCCAGTCGATTGTCTCACCGGGCAGGGCGAAGTTGTTGAGGTCCTGGCTCAGCTTGTAGAGGACGATCAGCCCGTCCGACACGCTGCCGGGCACATCGAGCCGCCACGCGCTGTTGGTGCCGTTGTTGGGCGGCAGGACGATTCCTGCCTCCTGCGTACTGTAGGCAGGAGGACCAAATCCGAAATAGGTCCAGCCCTGCGGCTGCGGACCGACCGGACCACCGACGTACGTTCCGTTGAATGTTTCGATCAGACCTGTGGAAGCGCCCGCCTGACCGGCAACCAGCAGCACCGCCACCCCAAAGAGCCCGAAGAACTTGATCATGACTCCTTCTCCTCCTGCGTCAAAGAAGCATCTATTTGCACACAATAAAACGTTTCCCTGACCATAAGGGTGCAACCTCCTGATGTCAAGCAGTGCTGCACTCAATCCGCGGATACTGGCCTCCCCTGCCGGCGTGTCGTCACAACGGAAGAGCTACCCAGCACTCCTACGCTACAAACCAACCTCCCGAGCCCCTCCGGTTCAGTTTTGACGCCTCCGCGCCGCGCGTTCCCGCTCCGCCACCCCCTTCAACCCTTCGTACAGTTCCCGCGCGCCCTTCACCTTCTCCAGCAGCTCCGGACCCTGTATGGCGAGCTGCTGCCACGCCCGGTCCGTCCGAAGCTCCCCCGCGTCATTGCGCCGCCGGGCATCGGCAACGATTTTTTCCACCTCCGCCAGACTGGCGAGGCGACGGGCAATGAGTCTGTCGATGTCCTCCAGCTTCCAGAACCGCAATCCCTCGCGCACGACGTACACCGGCGTCGTGTGGGCAACGGCCCCGTTCGCGCCGCGCACCCGCGCCGCCATCCAGAAGCCGTTCCCGCTGTCAACCTCAAAGTCGACTGCGAGCTCCTTGTTCCGTGGGTCGGATGACTCGGCCGACTTGATGACCTCGCCGTGGCGGACGATTTCGAGCGCGGCCGGCGCGATGCGGTCCGGATCCCCCCACGCCCGGGCCTTGACGCGCAGCCGGCGGTTTTCCTTGATGACGATCTCGTCGCCTGGCAGCGCCTCATCCACGCGGAAGTCGATCATCGGGCCGCTCGTCGCGAAGGTGCGCCCTCTGCGGACCGCCTCGAACCACGCGTCGGCCGTGAACGCCTGGTCGCCTGTGTACGCGTACACCCGCACCTCGCCCACGGACCCGCCCCAGGGCACGTCGGAGCCCGCCGATGCCGTCATCTTGAAGCCGGTATTCAGGAAGTCGTAATACAGCTCCGTCCCGAGGTCGCCGAACTGGATCAGCTCGACGAAGTCGCACTTGTCCTTGGGGATGTTGATGCTCATGTCGCGATCGACGTTGAAGATCTTGCTGCAGACGTGCGCGTACCCCCAGAGACCGCCCTGCCGGTGCACCGCGTCGGCCACCTCTTCGTAGATGTAATACCGGTCCGTATCGCGCACCATCCCCTGCGTGTTCATCGACAGCGTATGACCGAGCTGCTGGTGGGTCCGGGGGCACTCCTGGCCGGGCGAGAGGATCGTGTCGCCCTCGATCACCCGGTACTCCTTGCCCCAGCCGCGCTGCTCGAACCATGTCCGGTTGATGTCGCCCATCTTGACGATGTTCGCGACGTGGATGTCCTCCGCCTGAACCCACGCCATCAGTCGGCGCGCGTCGTCGTCGCTGAGGATCCGGCAATGCACGTGGTCATCGCCGGAGTACCAGCCGAGCTTGCGCATGTCGATCCACCGCCGTGGCGTGTAACTCTTCTCGACCAGGCCGCCCGTCTCGATTCCAAACGTCTCGGTGGTGACGACGTGCTCCGCACCGCGCAGTACCTGCATCTCCCATTCACCCGGCGGAATCTGCATATCGATCGGGCCGGGCACGCACCAGTACCACTGGTTCTTGTGGCCGGGCACGTGCACGCGGCGCCGGCCGGTGGGACTGCCCTGGCTGTCAAACTGCGGACCGAGATCGATCGCGTTCCCCGGGCGCCGGTCCATCCCCATCGTCTTCCAGGTGAGTCGCACCATCGCCGGCGTCGGCTGGCCCGTGTCCGCCGAGAGCACACGGACCTTGAGCCGTGCGAGGCCGGGGCTCTGCACATCCAGCGGCAGACGTGTCTTGCCGCCCGCCCCGTCCAGAATGGAGAACATGAGCGAACTTCGCCGGACGGGCGCATTGGTGAGTGCGACGAGCGCCCAGGTCGTCGCCGGCGCGCGGGCTTCCATCTCGATCACACCGTCCGCCTCCGCATCCACCGTCAGGTCTGCCCTGACGGTGGTGAACCGTCTCTGGCCGTCGCCTCGCGCGATCTGCAGCAGGATTGCGCCCGCGTCGCCCGGCAGTGTCAGGGATCCGGCGTGTGGTGGCTTGACGCCTGTCGCATCAATACTGACGCGCAGCACGTGCTTGTTCTTCTCGAGGAGACCGATCAACTCCCTCGCCGCAGCCGCCGCATCGGCCGAGGCTTTGGCACGCTGCTCCTCGCTGCCTTTTTCCCGTTGCGATCGTGCTTCGCGCAGGCGCTTGTTCACAGCCTCGACGACGGGAACATCCGCCGTATCGAGCAGGTAGCGACCGCTCTCCAGCAGCGTGCTGGTGAAGCTCTCGATGCCCGGAGGAGTCGTCTCCTGCGCATTCGCCCCCGTCCAGCAGGCAAACGACCCCACGAAAACTCCGATAGCCCAGTGGATCGATGACGCGGTCGCTGTCATGGATGTCCTCCTCTGGACGAGCGGGAACGCATCGTTGCGCCCGCCATCAACACGATCACACACCCTGCGGCAACCATCTTCCAGTCAACGGGCACGGCGGTGGCCGAAGCGGCAGGGCCGCGCGATGATTCGCCTGGAAGCGGTGACACGGCCCCTTCGTCATTTCCGGAGACGTTCGCCTGCGCGCGAAGGGGTGCAAACGTGCAGCGGGCGCCCATGCGCTGGCCGGAAGTGCCGCTGCTCGACGCAAGTGCTTCCAGCGGCTCCGCCTCGATACGCACGCCATCGCTGCCTGTCGCGTCCAGCGAACACAAACCGGGGGCCGAAGCCCACAGGTGGTCCTCCAGCGTGATCCGGTCTCCGGTCGTGAGCCACGCGGGTCTGCGGGCGAAAAACACGAGCCGCAGCAGGTGGCTGCCCAGCCCGACCTGCCGGTCACCCTGAAGATCGATCTGCGGGTCGTACAGCGGAATGAGATCGACGGGGCGTCCTGCGACCTGCAGCCGAAGGCCCTGCTCGAGAACTTTACCGAGACCGGCCAGGTACGCTTCCACCTCGCGTGAGCGAATGGTGCCGTCGTGATC
>CAZJTF010000340.1:0-7662 GCA_964548565.1 uncultured Planctomycetales bacterium
GTGCCGACGTTCTCGAATTTGCGCGGACACGTGCCGGCGTTCGGGCTCGAGCACTGGGAGCCGCTGGGTTCGTGGCTGGTGGGGATCTGGCTCCTGCTGGTGACGGCGCTGCTGGGGGCGTTTCTCGTTTCGTTCTATCTGACGGGCTCGACGATTATCTACTACCTGCTGCGACGCGAGGTGGACGCGACGGACCTGGAAGATGTGTACGTCGAGGAGGACGAGGCGTCGCAGGGCGCGGTCCCGCCGCTCACCGCCCCGCCGCAATCGTCGCCCGCAACAACAGGCGCGACGACGCTGACGACAACCGCGCCTCCGGCGACATCAGCTGCGCCTCCGCCGCCGCCGCCCCCACCTCCTCCGCCGCCCGCAGGTGACGAGGCGATGTCCTGACAGTGCAAAAAGCTCAACAGTACGGGAGCGACCGGCATGCCGCGGCCGCTCCCCTCATTTTACGGATGAGACGGGATCGGATAGCCTGTGCCGGGCATAGGATGAACGACCGAACGACCGGCGGAGCCGGAGAAAATCCTGGATGAGTGACTGGGAAGTTCAGAGGGCGACCGGGCGCTGCGTTGTGACCGGGCGCATGTTTGTCGAAGGCGAACCGTACTTCGCGGCACTGTTCGAGACGCCCACCGGCGTCGAGCGGCGCGATTACTGCACCGAGGCCTGGAGCGGACCGCCGGAGGGCAGTTTCTGTCACTGGCGCACGCGCGTCCCTGTCCGGGAGAAGAAGAAACACACCATCGTCGTAGACCAGACGGTACTCACGAACCTGTTCCTGCGGCTGGAGGAAGAAACCTCGGAAGTTAAGCAGCAGTTCCGGTTCGTGCTGGCATTGCTTCTGATGCGTAAGCGACTGCTGCGCTATGAGCAGACCGTTCGCGACGGCGAGCACGAATACTGGCAGATGCGGCTGCTCAGCGAGCAGAGTGTGCACCAGGTCCGCAACCCGCAGCTGACGGACGAGCAGGTGGAGCGGCTCAGCGCGCAGCTCACCGCGATCCTCAGCGGCGACGTAGAAGCCGTCGACGCGATCGAGAACGCACCCTCTGAGCCCGCGCCGCAGCCGTCGGGTTCGCCCGACGCTGCCGCACCCGCGGGAGAGCAGGCGGGCGATGCACCGGCCCCGCCGGAAAGCGAGGATACGAGTGTCCCTGTCTAGCATCCGAGCGCGACTGATCGCCCTCGCGATAGGAACGGTGTGTGCGAGCGGCTGCGAGTCCACACTCCAGGCCGGCGCGCGATCGTCCCGCGGCGATGATCAACCGGTCCAGGTCGTCATCGGGCGGATCAACGACAACAGCGCGGCGATGAATTTCCTGCTCCGTGGGCGCAGCGTGAAAGCCCGGGGCCGGTGGGACGGCGAGTCGTTCGACCTTGTCGGGACGCTGCTCTACCGCAAGCCCCGTAACCTGTATTTGAAGCTCGAGCACACCCTCTCCAAGGGCATCGAAGTCGGCTCGAACGACCGGCAGTTCTGGGTCTGGAAGCGGATCAAGGACGACCGGTACTGGTGGGGAGAGTACGCGAATATCGAGACGGTCGAGGGAGGCGCCATGCCGGTGCGGCCTGACCACATCCTCGAGGTGCTGGGGCTGCAGTTCATGCCCGGCGAGGAGGATGCCTCCCAGCGGCCGCTCTTCAACGTATCCGATGGATTCTACGAGCTGTCCTACACCAGCAAGGACGTGGAAGGGGCGAGATACCTGTCGCGGAAGGTCCGCGTGGACCGCGAGCCCCCCTACCTGATCCGCGAGATCCTCTTCTACGCCCCCGACGGGCATCCCATCGTCTCTGCGACGCTCTCGCAGTACGGCACGGTCCGCGGCAGCACCGTACTCGCGCCCCACCGGATCGCGATGAAGTGGCTCGAGCAGGACAGCTGGCTGGACCTGGAGATCGGCCGGATGGAGAACGCGGGGACCGGCATCGCGGGGATGGAGAAGAGATTCATTCCGCCGCTCCAGCAGGGCCGTGATGTGGGCGTCGTCGAGCGGGTCGATCACCCGAGGCTCCGGCGCCCGGACGGCGAATCCGCCGGGACCTCAGGGGAGTGACGCCTCACACGACTTCATGAGCATGCACAGACTCTCCATCGCTGGCCTCCTGCACGCCCTGCTCGCAGGCTGCGCTCTCGCCGCCTCCCCTGCCGAGAAACCTTCGCCGCCGCCCATCCTCAACAGCGCCGCCGGGGAGGAGTCTCTCTGGATCGTCGCCGGGCGGCGCGAGGACGGCAACCGTCTGCCCTCCGATGACGCGGTGCTCAACGACTTCGCGATGATGGCGCGCGACACGGCAAATGTCCGCCCCGCCGGAATCCTGTCGCAGCGCGGAACCATCGCGCGGATGGCGGTCGCCGGTACGGGCCTGCACGTGTTCTACACGGACGGTGCCCACTACCGGTACGCGCGCCAGATGGATCGCCGTGAGATTCGCCTGCCCGGAAGCCGCATCGTGCCGGAAGCAGTGGCCGGGCAGGCTGACGCTGCGGTGCCGGTGCTCTGGGCGGTCGTCAGCGACCGGACTGGGCAGGATATCGTCGCGGACTGGGAGGAGTATCTCCGGACGCTCGACACGCAGCCGGCGGATGCGAGCCTCGCGCCCCGCGAGCAACCATCGATCGGAAACCGCGCCGCGAACGGCTACCAGCTCGTGAGCTACCGCGGTGAGCGATGGCAACCGGGTTTCGCCGTGCTCAATGACTGCGCCGGCAGTCATCGCATCTGGCTGGCCGTCCACCGTGATGAACATCACCTGTTCTGGCAGAAGGCCGCCGAGGACGCGCAGATCAACTACGCCGTCTACCAGAACGGGCGGTGGCGCACCGGGCCGACACTGCCCCTGTCCCGTCCTCCCGAGCACGCATTCGCCGCGATCGCCAATAATCAGCTGAAGTTCTCCGCGCTGGTACAGGCGCCGGGAGCGCACGCCGTCGAGGCCGAGAGCTGGGTCCGCGCGGTGGCGGCCGACATGTCTTCCGAGTGGAATCGTGTCCCCCCCCCGCGTGACGCCGCCGGCACACCCATCCGGGTCCCGCCCGGGGCCGCAATCTGCACGTTCGGCGACAACCTCGTCCTGGTGCGGCACGCGAACGGCGAAACGCAGGTTGGCTTCTGGCGCCTGATGACAGGCGAGCCGGACCAGCCTTTCCGGGCCGTGCAGTTCCGGTCCGTGGCCACGGAGCAGGGCGCGCGTCGCGGCCTCCGCGAGTTCACCGCGACATTGGTGGTGGCGGTGCTGCTGGTGCTCGTGTTCTGGCGGCGGCAGGAGAGCCTCGCCAATCCGGTCATGCTCCCTGCGGACATGTCCATCACGCGCCCGGGGAAGCGGGCGCTGGCGGCACTGATTGACGTGCTGCCGGCGGCTGTGATTGTCGGGGTGATCTGGAAAGATCCGATTTTGAGCTTCTATCACGAGGTGAAAGTCCTCGGCCCCGATGCCGGACCGGACGTCGTGTGGCCCAGGGAATTGCTCATCGCGTGGCTGACGTTCTCGGCGATCTACGCCGTATACTGCATGGTGTTCGAACTGGTGATGGCCCGCACACCCGGCAAGATGCTGCTCGGGTGTATCGTTCTCTCCGAGACGCTCGCCCGCCCCACGCCTGTGCAGATTGTCGTGCGGAATCTCTCCCGGATCGTCGAGATCGAGCCCCACTTGCAGATCTGGCCTTTCATGCTCGTGATCTTCCTGACGCGCAACCGCCAGCGCATCGGTGATCTGCTCGCGCGGACGATCGTCGTGGATGGCTCGAGGATTCGCGCGTCACGCGAAGCGGCGGACGAAGAGGCGTAATCAGAACCGGCCGTACTTGCGGAATTTCTTTTCCTGGCTGCGCGAGCGAGTGACGCGTTTCCGCTCCGACACCCGCTCCACTTGCCGCCAGATCGTCTTCCAGTCGCCGGCCGAGGGTCCGATTCGCTGCAGGTAACGCAGCAGGAAACGCAAGCGGTCCGTCCGCGTCACACGCCGGCAGTGATCGAGGCTCACGTTCAGCCGCATGAGCATCCGGATTTCACCGTGGGCGCGGCGCCGGCTGCGACGCAGCCCGTCGAGATCGATCAGCAGGATGCGCGGGGGCGACTGGCGATCCCACTGCACGATGATGTTCGGTGCCTTGAAGTCGCGGTGAACGAAGCCCCGCTCCAGCAGGCGGCGCACGACCGCCGCGAGGGCATAGGAGACCTGGCTCTTGAGGCGAATGGCCTCGGCCGCGGGGAGTTCACGCATCGCGACAGTCAGGAGTGTGTCGAGGTCGTTGGCGTGCGGGATATACTCGGTGATCAGGATGCTGTCGACCAGCAGCGGACCGCGCCGGCGCTCCACCACTGCGAGCGGGCGAGCCGTGGCGATCTGCCGGTGCAGCAGCGCGTGGGCGCGGCGCCACGTCATCATCGGGCGCGACGGTCGCACGAGGTTCTGCAGTCGTTTGAAGACATTCCGCGCGCACGAGCGCTTGCAGACCACATCGATGGCCCCGGCGTCTCGCGGCAGGCGACCGCGGCAGACGGTCGCCGAAGCTGAATCCTTCAGCAGGTCGCGGCGGTCCTGGGGCTTGAGCCACCGCAGTGGATCCGAGAGCCATTCTTCCCAGTCGCGGGCATCCAGCTTCAGCGTGGAGACGGGAGAACCCGGGACCGCGTGCTTACTTCCGAGAAACACGTTTGCCCGCCATCCGCCGGGAAGCCGCAGGCGCGCGAAGTAGCGACCCGAGCGCATCGCGCGGCGGTCGCGCTTCGCGTAGAGTGCGTTCGCGTGATCGATCACCGCGCGTTCGAGCGAGCGGATCAGGCGGAGACGGTCGCACCGGGCGGCGTGGCCGTGGCCCTCGCGCGCCTCGAGCGTGTCCCGCCAGAACAGGTATCGGTCGAGGAAGCGGACGCGGTCGCTCACCGGGGCGTTCTGGCGGAACCACTGGTTGAACTGGGCGAGGTTTCGCGCGATGACGCTCTCGCAGATCGAGCGATTCAGGCGGACGTTGTTTAGATCCACGAAAACGGCGCGGTACCCGCCTCCGGGTTGCGGCTCGAGGAGCACGTTGCCACTGTGCAGGTCAAAGTGCTCGAATCCTTCGTGGTGCGCCCGGGCGAGCAGGCGCGCCACCAGGTCGATCACCTGGTTTCGCAGCAGGCGTGTAAGCTGCCCCGCCGCGGCACGGCTGGCCCAGAACTCGTTCAGAGGCTCGGCGTCGGGAATGCCGGCCGTAATCAGGATGCTGCTCGGACGCCGCCCGCTCAGGGGGGCATCTGCGAACGCGATCGGGGCGACCGTCGGTATCCGGTGCTCGGCGGCGTACACCGCGGCCCGGAACTCGCGTGCCGCCTCGGACCGGAAGATGAGTCGCCGGACCCGCGCCCAGCGGCGGGCGGGGCGACCGATTTTCACGAAAATCAGCCGGCTGCCGGACTGGTAACGCCAGACCTCGCGCCCATCGTTTTCTTTCACCCGCAAGGCATGCGGACAGTCGGCCAGGTTCAGCCAGTCCGGTACGCTGTCGCGACCGAAGAAATCGCACCAGTCCGATCGAATCCGCCAGAGCCACCGCCCCACCTGGCGCTTGACCCATGCGTCGCGCGGAGCGTCCACGTCGGCGCCAGACTGGGCAGCGGTGGAGCCGGCCAGGCGCGGGTCGGATGGAGTTGATGCCTCGATATCCATTCCTGCCAATCGTTGTCCACGTTAGACCGGAGGGCGGCGTGGCCCGCGCATTTTACGGAGATGTGAGTGCCTCGACAAGGTATGCGGCAGGGGTACCGTCGCGCAAACCATCACCGTGCGCGCGAGTGCATCTGGAAGGATCAAGATCTAACGCGCCAGTCAAACACGGACACTGCCATCATGGCGGGCTGCCGAACTCCTGCACCCAGTACACGCCGTAGAGGCCGCCGGTGCGAACGGCAACGCCGATTTCCCGCCACTGCGCCTCGAGGATGTTCTCGCGGTGCCCTTCCGTGGACGCCATCCACTCGGCCATCACCTGTTCGGCCGAGGCCTGGCCGCCCGCCAGGTTCTCCCCGATCGCCTGGAAGATGTAGCCGGCGTTGATCGCCCGCTCGCCGGGCCCCTTGCCGCTCGGATCCACGTGATCGAAAAAGCTGCCCTCGATCATGGCGCAGCAGTAGTCGTCGGCGATTTTGGAGAGGGTGGGGTTCAGCGTCAGGGCGTTGAGACCGCGTTTCTCCCGCTCTTGATTGACAAGTTCGAGCACGCGGGCGATGAGCTCCTCGGAGTTCCCCGGCTTCTTGCAGGTGCGGGTGCCGCCCTGGATGCCCTGGACGGTCTGAAACCCGGCGGTCGAGGTATCGGAGAAGTCGCCGGCACCCGGGCACCCTGACAGCAGCAGGGTACCGCACACGGCCAGGTACAAGGCTCGTGGTGCACGCGTAATTCTCACCGACGGAACGCTCCTGCCTGCTGGAGACCCAGCGACACCCCTCAGCCACGCACAGCCCGTCCACTCACCTCCCAGGCGGCGGCCCGGACTGCCTGCTGTCATCTAATCCTACACAATCATCGGTTGTCCTGCAAAGAAAAACCCGCTTTAATCCCGGTGCCGGCCGCAATCCGAAACAGTTGTGACACACAGCTTTATGTTACGGCCGCCGAGAATCTTACACGCGGTTCTCGGGCCTGTGAGGGCCCCCGGGCGCCGGTCGGGCTTGGAGGCTCGCCATTCGGTCCGTATAACGTCAGGCGTTTTCGGAGCTTCAACCGCGAGGCCCGTCGCATGCAGACCCTCGGCAGAGCAGCACTTGTGACCGGATCGGCCGTTCGCGTGGGGCGTGCGATCGCCCTGGAGTTGGCCCGGCTCGGGTGCGATATCGCCCTGCATTATCGGAGCTCCTCCTCCGAGGCCGAGCAGACGGCCGGCGAGATCCGGCGCCTCGCGCGCCGGGTGGAGCTCATCCAGGCGGACCTCGGCGAACCGTCCGCCCCCGAGCACATTGTCCAGCAGGCGACCGCGGCGTTCGGACGCCTCGACATCCTCGTCAACAGCGCGTCCACCTTCGACAAACGGCCCTTGGCCGAGAGCGATGGAGCCTTCTGGGAGAGCACGCTCCGGGTGAACCTCCTGGCCCCCGCACTCCTGGCCCGGGCGGCCGCACCGCATATGCAGGCCGCGGGCGCCGGGCGGATCATCAACATGGCGGACATCCTGGCGGACCGGCCGCCGAAGGGCTATACCGCGTACTGCGTCTCGAAGGCGGCCATCGCTGGCCTGACGCGCTGTCTGGCTATCGAACTCGCTCCCCTCGTCACGGTCAACGCCATCGCGCCGGGCATTGCGGAATTCCCAGCCTCGTACTCCCAGGAGAAACGGGACCGGCTGGTCGCGCAGGTGCCGCTCCAGCGCCCCGGTTCCCCCGAGGAGGTGGCCGCGCTGGTGAAGTACCTTGTCACGGAGGGTGACTACGTCACGGGGCAGGTGATCGCCCTCGATGGTGGTCGGTCGCTGAAGCTGTAAGGGATTGGCGATTCGGCAGGACTGCGATCCGGAGGTGTCGGAGTATTGCCCCCGACCTGGCCTTGCGATCAGATTAGAAACCTCAGCCACTGATTAATGAAGTGTGCCACGCCCCACGGCGCGATGATCGAGAGGACGGCCAGCACCAGGAGTACCGTCATCACCTGCGATGCAAACACCGTTGCCAGCGG
>CAZJTF010000341.1:0-6736 GCA_964548565.1 uncultured Planctomycetales bacterium
AAGTGATCAGGCAGCTCCGCAACGACGAAGGCATGCGGGGGCTGATCTTCGATCTGCGCGGCAATCCGGGCGGGCCGCTCAAGTCTGCGGTCGAGGTCTCGGACCTGTTCCTGGACGGTGACAAGAAGATCGTCTCGACGAAGGATCGCCATGGTAAGCCCTGGCAGATGTCTTCGGGTGACGACGTCCACTTCACGGACTTCCCGATGATCGTGATCGCGAACCGCATCAGCGCCAGCGCCTCTGAGATCGTGACCGGCGCCCTGCAGGTCCACGGGCGTGCGCTCATCGTCGGGGAGCGGACCTTCGGCAAGGGCAGCGTCCAGCAGGTGCTGCGGCTGAACAACAGCCCGGCGTTCCTGAAACTGACAACCGCCCACTACTACCTGCCCGACGGTCGATGCCTGCACCGCGACGAAGACTCGACCACCTGGGGCGTCGATCCCGACGTCGAGGTCAAGCTGGTGCCCAAGGAGATCGTCAAGGCAGCCGACCTGCGGCTCAAGACGGACATACTCAAGGGCGTCAATCAGAAGGAGTTGACGAGCGAAGAGCTGAAGGCGGTCACCGAGTACAAGCCCTCCACCAAGCCCGCGACGTCCACCGCGGAGGAAAAGGAGGACGATGAGGCGGCCGAGGAAGAAGAGGAGCTCGAAGAGCCGACCCGGGAGGATCCGAATGACTGGCCGGAGATCGATCCGCAGCTCGAGGCGGCCATGATGCTCATGCGGGTCCGGCTGGAGAGCAATTACCCGTGGCCGCTGAACCCGCCGAAGGTGGCGAGCGTCAACCGCAACGGCGACAGCTGACCTCCGAACATCACTGACAAAAAGAAAAGCCCGCGGCCATGCGAAAAGGCGGCGGGCTTTTTCATTGCATCAGTCGTGTCCGTCAGGTCTCGACCTGCAGGCTCGCCAGCCCCAGGGCGACGTTGTCGTACACTTCGAAGATCTTGTCGAGCCCCGTCACGAGGAAGACACCCCACACGTGCGTGTTCACGGAGCAGAGCTTGAGCTTGCGGCCTTTGCTGAGGACCTGCATCTTGCGCAGCTTCAGCAGGCGCGCGATGTTCGACGAATTCAGGAACGTGACGTTCTGGAAGTTCAGAACGACATCGAATCCGTCCTGATCCTCGAGGGTCTTCAGCAGGGCGATCATGTCGTCGCTGAACTGCGGATCATCCGCGAGCTCGACCAGCAGAACGTTCTCTGACCAGTTCTGAATCGGCATCGGGTTTTCGGCTCCACCTTCCCAAACGGCGCCGGCGCACTCTACTGAGCGGCGCCGGCAGTGTCAACGAGCCTCACAGCGACCGCACGAGCCACTGCCGATCGATCTTCCGGCTGGTGATCAGGGGGGCAATGTCAGTGAGAAACCGCTGGCCATCCTTGTAGTAGCCGGCGGTGGGGCGGAGGTCCTGCAGCTGCGCGCACCAGTAGCGATTGAAGCAGATCATGAACAGTTCGCGAAGGTACTTGCTGTAAATGCTCGCCAGCGCGACCGGCAGGTGGTGCGACTCGCCCTTCATGACGAACCGCACGACCCACGGCGAGCCTGGGCGGCTCAACCGGTACCCGCTGCGTTCCGGCGACTCCTCCAGCACATCGACGCGGGCCTCCTCGAAGGCCGTGCTCAGCGCGTGCCGGTAGCAGATCCGTCCGCCCTGGCGATCCACCCAGATCCGCAGCGGCCGCGGCCCCACTGCATCGCTGATCCGCTGCATCAGCCGGGCCGCCCGTCCGAACAGCACGACCGCCTTGTTGCGCGTGGCCTCCACCAGCCGGTTGAAGTGACCCTCCGGCAGCACCTCCACCCAAGCCCCCCGGAACCGGACTCCTGCAGCCGCCAGGCTGCGCGCGAGGGCGTTGCGCTGCGTCGCCAAATCGCCGCCGGTGCAGTGCACGGGCAGGTTCACGTTGTTCTCGGCGTACCAGGAGTACCGCGGCAGATCCGGCACCACGTCCGGGCAAACCCGCTCCAACAGGGTGCGCAGGGATGCGGGGTGCTCCGAATCCTGCATCAGGAAGGTCAATGCCGCCCGTTCCAGCAGGCGCAGGCCCGTGTCACCCTGTCCGCTGTTGTAGAGCACCTTGCTGTCGGCGATGGCGAGCCGGGCTCCTCGTTTCCCCGGGCGCTTGCAGACCGCCGCCCGCAGCAGCGCCCACAGATCCGGCCCCTCCGCCGGGTCTTCGAGTTTCTGCATGACCGAAACCGGTACGTCGAAAGCGACGGCCGAGACGACGAGCGGCCCGAGCAGCGGACCATATCCTGCCTCGTCGATGCCGACGATGGTCGTTGTGCGTTCGTGATCCGTCCGCGCCGTGTCCACGACTCGCTTAGATACCGTCCCGCACGGATCCAGACAAGCAGGCGGTCCGTTTCGGGTACGAACGGCTTGTGATATGCTCGGCTCTCACATCCCGCTGCTGTTCCGGGCGGAATTGAGTCACTGCTCCCGAGGAACTTCTGTATGATTCCAGCCCGTCTTTCCCCGATCGTGTCTGCGCGTCTCGTGCTTCTGTCGCTGCTCGCGACGTCGCTGTGCCTGGTGACTGCCTGTCGCAAGCAGACGCTTGCACGCCCTTCCGCCGCGGCGGCGGTTGTGAGCGTCGCCGGGCCGGTCGAGCGCGACATCGTGGAGTACTTCGAAGCGACCGGGACGACCCAGCCGCTCGAAACAGTGGAGGTCCGCGCCCGCGTGCAGGGCTTTCTCCAGAGCAAGAGCTTCCAGCCGCGCCAAAAGGTGAAGCAGGGCGACATCGTCTTCATCATCGACCAGGCACCTTACAAGGCGAAGGTGGCGGCCGCGATCGCCGAGGTGCAGGCCAGGACCGTGGCCCTCGATTACGCCCGATTCGAGGTGGACCGCATCGAAAAACTCGCTCTCCAGGATGCGGCCGCCGAAGTCGAGCGGGTGCAGAACCGCTCGAAGCGGGACGCCGCCGAGGCTGACCTCGCCCGGGCGAAGGCATCCCTTCAGACCGCCCAGATCGATCTCGACTTCACCGAGGTCAAGGCTCAGACGAGTGGACGGATCAGCCGCGAACTCGTGGACATCGGCAACCTGGTAGCGCAGAACTCGCTCCTGGCCACGATCGTCAACGATGAATCGGTCTACGCCTACTTCGATATCAGCGAACAGGACGTGCTCCGATTGATGCGGCGTTATCCGCAGAGCCGCGCCACGACCCGGCCGACCAACCCTGCCCCCGTATTCCTCGGGCTGATGGACGAGGACGGCTATCCGCACAAGGGCACCCTCGACTACATCGATACGAAGCTCGATAACAGCACCGGCACATTGCGCGGCCGGGCGATCGTCCCGAATCAGGACGCCGCGCTCGTCGCCGGCCTGTTCGCCCGCATCCGCATTCCCGTGAGTGAGCCGCAACCGGTGCTCATGGTGTCCGAACGCGCCCTCGGGATCGACCAGGGGCAGCGGTACGTTCTGGTCGTGAACGCCGACAACATCGTGGAGTACCGCCGGGTCAAGGTGGGGCTGCTCGAGAACGGGCTGCGCGTCATCGAGCGGGGTCTGACCACCGGCGACCGCGTGATCGTCAACGGTCTCCAGCGGGTGCGTCCGGGTGTGACCGTCGATCCCAAGCCCGTGGATATGCTCACGTTTGCCGCCGCGGATACACGTCCGGCGTCCGACACCAGGCCCGCAGTCCAGACCAGCACGTCACGGTGAAGGGGATCCCATGATTTCGCGGTTTTTCATCGATCATCCGATCTTCGCCTCCGTGCTCTCGATCGTGATCACGATTGCCGGCGGGGTGGCGATGCTGACCCTGCCCATTGCCCAGTACCCCGAGATCACGCCGCCCACCGTTCAGGTCAGCTGCATCTACCCGGGGGCAAGTGCTGGCGTCGTCGCCGATACCGTGGCCGCCCCGATCGAGCAGCAGGTCAACGGCGTCGAGAACATGCTCTACATGTCGTCGCAGTGCACCAACGACGGCAGCTACAACCTGACAATCACCTTCGAACTCGGCACCAATCTCGACATGGCGCAGGTGCTCGTGCAGAACCGCGTCGCCATGGCCATGCCGACGCTGCCGGATGTCGTCAAGCAGACGGGCGTCACGACCAAGAAGAAGTCGCCCAACATCATGCTGGTCGTGAACCTCATTTCGCCCGACCGGCGCTACGACCAACTCTATCTCAGCAACTACGCCACGATCAGCGTGAAGGACGAGCTCGCGCGACTCCAGGGCGTGGGCGACATCAACCTGTTCGGCCAGCAGGATTACAGCATGCGGATCTGGCTCGACCCGGAGAAGCTTGCCTCCCGCAGTCTCACGGCTTCAGACGCGGTGGCCGCGCTCCGCGAGCAGAACGTCCAGGTCGCCGCGGGCCAGATCGGGCAGCCCCCCGTGCCGCGCGGACAGGATTTCCAGTACACCATGAGCACGCTCGGCCGGCTCACGTCGGAAGAGCAGTTCGGCGACATCATCATCAAGACGGGCGAGTCGGGCCAGGTGACGCGCCTGCGCGACATCGGTCGCATCGAGCTCGGCGCCAAGACGCAGGACCAGAGCTGCACGCTTGACGGCCAGCCGACTGCCGGGCTCGCCATCTTCCAGCTTCCCGGCTCCAACGCGCTGGACACCGCCGACCGCGTCCGCGAGAAGATGCAGGAGCTGAAACGCCGTTTCCCCCAGGGGCTCGACTATTCCATTGTTTATGACACGACGCCATTCATCAGCGAATCCATCCACGAGGTCGAGAAAGCCCTGCGCGACGCATTCATCCTCGTTGCGATCGTCGTACTTGTGTTTCTGCAGAACTGGCGCTCCACCCTGATCCCGCTGATCGCGGTTCCGGTGTCGCTGATCGGCACGTTCGCCGTCATGGCGATTCTCGGCTTCAGTCTGAACAATCTGTCGCTCTTCGGCCTGGTGCTGGCGATCGGCATCGTGGTCGACGATGCCATCGTGGTCGTGGAGAACGTCGAACGCTGGATTGCGGAGGGGCTCTCGCCGAAGGAGGCCGCCCGCAAATCGATGGATGAGGTGACGGTCGCGGTGATCGCAATCGCCTTCGGCCTCAGCGCGGTGTTCATCCCGGTCGCGTTCATTTCGGGCATTACCGGCCAGTTCTACAAGCAGTTTGCCCTGACGATCGCCACGGCGACGTTGATCTCGGCCTTCAACTCGCTCACCCTCAGCCCGGCACTGGCCGCCATCCTGCTGAGGCCGCACGGCGCGAAGCGGGATCCGCTCACCTGGGTGCTCGACACGCTGCTGGGCTGGTTCTTCAAAAGCTTCAACCGGGTGTTCGGCTGGATGACGGCCGGCTATGGCCACTTGGTGCGCGGCTGCATCCGCGGGACGGTGGTGGCGCTCCTCGTCTTCGCCGGCCTGCTCTTCGCGACCTACTACGGTCTGATCACGGTGCCGACCGGCTTCATTCCCTCACAGGACAAGGGCTACCTGATCGCCAGCGTACAGCTTCCCGACTCGGCGTCGCTCGAGCGGACGCAGGATGTCATGCGGCGGTGCGAGAAGATCGCTCTCGGTATGCCGGGCATCAAGCACGCCATCTGCATCTCCGGTCAGTCGTTCCTGCTCAACGCGAATGGCTCGAATTTCGGCTCCATGTTCATCATTCTGGATGATTTCGAGCACCGCCACGCGCCCGAGCTCTACGTGGATCGCATCGCGTTGCGGCTGCGCCAGGAGTACTACAAGCAGGTGCAGGAGGCCGTCGTCGGCGTCTTCGGCGCGCCGCCCGTCGATGGTCTTGGCAATGCCGGCGGCTTCAAGCTGATGGTTCAGGACCTCGCCGACAACGGGTTACCCTTCCTGCAGGGGCAAACTGAAAACCTGGTGCAGAAAGCCAACCAGCAGCCCGAACTGACGGGCGTTTTCACGCAGTTCCGCGCGAATACACCCCAGCTCTACGTGGACGTCGATCGGACCAAGTGCAAAATGCTCGGGGTGGGTCTCAGCGATGTTTTTGAAGCGTTGCAGGCGAATCTCGGCAGCCTGTATGTCAATGATTTCAACCAGTTTGGCCGGACCTGGCAGGTGAACGTCCAGGCGGATTCGAACTTCCGCACGCGTCCGTCCGACGTCGGGCAGCTCAAGGTTCGCAACGCCGACGGCCAGATGGTGCCGCTGGGCGCCGTCGCGCAGGTGGACGAAGTGAGCGGGCCGGTGCTGATCACCCGGTACAACATGTACCCGGCGGCCGCCGTCAACGGGAACCCCGCGCCGGGGATCAGCTCAGGCCAGTCGATCGCCGCGATGGAAGATCTTGCCGAGAAGGAGCTCCCTCCGGGTTCGATTGGGTCCCCCTGGACGGAGCTCACCTACCTGCAGATCAAGGCGGGTAACACGGCCCTGTTCATCTTTCCCCTGTGCGTGCTTTTCGTTTTCCTGACGCACTCGGCCGAATACGAGAGCTGGTTGCTGCCCCTGTCAATCATTCTCATCGCGCCGCTGAGCATCTCGTTTGCACTGCTCGGCGTATGGATCGCCGGCCTGGAGAACAACCTGTTCACGCAGATCGGATTCGTCGTGCTCATCGGCCTTGCCTGCAAGAACGCCGTGCTCATCGTGGAGTTCGCCAAGCACAACAAAGAACATGGCATGCATCGCAAGGAGGCCGCCGTCGAGGCATCCCGGCTGCGTCTCCGCCCGATCCTGATGACGTCGTTCGCGTTCATCCTCGGCGTGGTGCCGCTGGCGATCGGCAGGGGCGCCGGGGCCGAGATGCGCAACACCCT
>CAZJTF010000341.1:6746-7623 GCA_964548565.1 uncultured Planctomycetales bacterium
GCCGTGCTGGCCGGCATGCTTGGCGTGACGATCTGCGGCCTGTTCCTGACGCCGGTGTTCTACTACGTCCTACAGGGGGTTGCTGATTGGCGCGAGCGACGCCAGCCGAAGGAAGAGCACGCCCACAAGCCGCCGGAGCCGGCCGTGGCAGCGCACCAATGAGGGAATGACCCGCCTGAAACAACGCCGATGGCACGCCTCGACGGGCGAACGGCTCCTCCAGGCTCCTAATGCGTCGCGGGCGGCTCCACCGGCACCGGTACCGATTCCACGTGCCAGATCTTCTCGCAATATTCGCGGATCGAGCGGTCGGATGAGAATCTGCCCACCCGCGCCACGTTGAGGATCGACATCCGCGTCCATCGCTCGACATCGCGATACGCCTGCGCCACCCGGTCCTGGCACTCGATGTACGAGGGATAATCCGCGAGCACCATGTAGGGGTCGTGTCGCAGCAGTGAGTCCACCAGCGGCTGAAAGACGCGCGTGTCGCCGGCGGAGAATCGCCCGGAGCGGAGCCCGTCGATCGCCTCGCGGAGCGGTTCGATCGTGTGGTACTGCTGCATCGGGTCGTAGCCGGCCGCCAGCCGGTCGCGGATTTCCTCGACAGTCAGCCCGAAGAGGTAGAAGTTGTCGGCACCCACCGCATCCCGGATCTCCACGTTCGCGCCGTCCAGCGTGCCGATGGTCAGAGCTCCGTTCATCGCGAACTTCATGTTGCCCGTGCCGGAGGCCTCCTTGCCGGCGGTCGAGATCTGCTCCGACAGGTCCGCCGCGGGGTAGATGTGCTGCGCGTTCTTCACGTTGAAATCCGGGAAGAAAGGAGACTGTAGCATCAGTACAGAGTAGATACCCTGTCCTTTGGACCCTGTCCTTT
>CAZJTF010000342.1:0-2908 GCA_964548565.1 uncultured Planctomycetales bacterium
TATGAAAGCCGGCGCCGGAAGGCCAAGAGAGCCGAAAAGGGATAGCGCTGTCATATTAAGCTCTGAACTGTGAGCTTTGGGCCAGACCAGCTTTCAGCGGGGCGGGAGAGGAGTCGGGGGCCCATGATAATCGTGGGGCGACGCCGGGCTGATGCCGGATCAGGCGCGGAACGACGGGGGATTCGGCGGCCAGGGCGGCGACGAAACCGGCGGGGGCGGGGAGGTCGAGCAGGTACAAGGAGGTGCCGCAGGGGCGAGAGACCCTCACAGGCCGATCGAGCGGGTCGGGGTCGGCAGGGACGGCGTACTTGCCCAACCCGGCGAGGCCCTCCCCGGTCGTCTTGAGGCACGCCTCCTGGCGGACCCACCAGCGGAAAAAGGCCAGAAGGCGACGTGAGCGATCGGCAGGCAGCAGCCCGATCGCGAGGCCCGGACAGGACGCCACCAGGGCCTCCAGGTCGCACCGGGGGTCCAGGCGTTCGAGATCGACCCCCACCTCGCACGCGGGGCAGACAGCGAGGAGACTGAAGCCGTCCGAATGCGACTGGCTGAAGTGCAGGCCATCGTGTGGGGGCGCAAGACCGGGTTTGCCCTCCACCCCCGATGCAAAGGCAAGTTGCTGCGGGGCGCACGCCGCACACCGAGCGAGGACCTGACGCCGGAAGATCCGACGCGCGAGGAAGCGACGGCAATCGATGCCCTCATGGAAGCGCCGGGCACGCACCCGCTCGGTTCTGTCCAACAGATTCCATTCGGCAGGGCTGGGCGCCCCCCCGCGATCGAGCGGGAGATGCCACACGTCCACGGGAATCGGACACCGAGTACCCTGGTGGGCGACGACAGAAGGAACTGTATCACACGCCACAGGCTTCACGCACCATCAGGCGAGCCAAGGCGGCTTCGGTCTGCCCGGCCAGTTCGCGGACGCCCGGCGGCCTCAGCAACTGGAGATGCTCCGCGTCCAACTGAACTACGCTGAAGCCAGCCGGGAGGAGGGGACGCCAGCCGGCGACCATGTCGATGCCCAGGGCCTCGCGCCACTCGGGGACGATCCGGGAGCAGAACAGGACGGCCGGGCACGCCACCGGGACAGGCTGGTAGGCATACATGGCGCGGGCATTGATGGCATTCTGCCGATTCGCAGTGGAGTCTCTGCCGAACAGCGCGCGGCAGGGCCGCCAAAGACGATTCCGGGACGAAACCCGCAGACAATCTGCCAGGTGCGGAAGCCAGCCCGACAACGGCAGTTTCCGGAGCCTGTAAGCGTGTAACCGAAGTCGTTGCCAATACGAGTTTGCCTGCTCCAGAACGGAGGCAGGATAGCCGTCCCACAGGAGCAGCAAGGCAACCGTGTGCCCACCCTGCTCCAACTGCCGGGCGACTTCGAACGCAACGAGGGCCCCCAAGGAGTAGCCACCGATCCAGTAGGGACCTTCCGGCTGCACGGCGCGGATCGATGGCACGACGGCAGCCGCCAAAGCCTCAATACTCTCTGGCATTTCGGTTCCCCCGGAGCACCCTACATAATCGAGGCCGAAACAGGGCACGTCGCGCAAGCAGCCAGCGAACTCGCGGAAATTCACGGCATGCCCCCCCAACCCCGGCAGACAGAACAGAGGCGGACGTGAGCCGCCTGTCTTCAAGGCAACGGCCAGGCAGCTTTCGCCGACGGTGCCAGCAAGACCGCTGCGGATCCGGGCAGCCAGATCGGCGACCGTGGGGGCACGAAGCAGGTCGGCGACGGAGATGGTCCGACCGAAAGCCCGACCTGCGCGGGCGCAGATCTCGAGGGCTGAGAGCGAATGACCGCCGATTTCAAAGAGGTTGTCCACGGTTCCGACCTGCGGGTGCCCCAGGACCTGACTCCAAATCTGCACCAGCGTGCGTTCCAATTCGTCCCGAGGCTCATGGCAGCGCACCGTGTCGGTGGTTCTGGGAGGCGATGGCAGTGCACCGCGATCGAGCTTGCCGTTCGCGTTCAGAGGCAGATTCTGGAGCCAGAGAAACACGGAAGGAATCATGTAATCGGGAAGAACTGTCCCCAGATAGCGCCGGAGATCGGCCTCCTCCAGGCGAACGGAATCGGCAGGCGTCAGGTAAGCAACGAGTTCCGCATCCGCACCATCCCGCCTGTACAGCAGGACGGCCGCCTGGCCAACCACCGGATGGGCCCGCAGGGCGGCCTCAATCTCGCCCAGTTCGATGCGGAAGCCACGCAATTTGACCTGACCATCCATCCGGCCCAGGAACTCGATCGTCCCGTCGGGGAGCCACCGACAGAGATCCCCGCTGCGATAGAGGCGACCCCCCGGGACGGGGCTGAAGGTGTCCGGCACGAACTTCCCGGCGGTGAGCTCCGGGCGATTGAGATAGCCACACGCCAAGCCCTCGCCGGCGATGTAGAGCTCGCCGGGAATGCCAACCGGCACGGGCTGCCGGTCGTCGTCCAGGATGTACACCCGGGTATTGGCGATCGGGCGGCCGATCGGAACGGAACGGGATGCACCGTCCAAGTCCGAGGGGATGCCCCACGTGCAGGTAAACGTGGTGCTCTCCGTCGGGCCGTAGCCGTTGATGAGCTGCGTGCCCGGCAGATGGTCAAGCGCTCTGCGAACATGGGGTACAGATAACGCCTCCCCACCGGTCAGCAAGAAACGCACATCGGCGAGCAGGCCAGGATCATGATCGACGACGGCGTTGAAGAGGCCGGCGGTGAGCCAGAGGCAGTCGATCCGGTGCTGCCGGATTGTACAAGCCAGCTCCTCAAAGTCGGGGACGCGCGGTGCATACACAATGCAGGTCCCGCCGTTCAGCAGGGGACCCCACAGCTCAAAGGTCGAGGCGTCAAACGATGGCGGCGCGAGGAGGAGGAAACGGAGCCCCCCCTCGAACGGCACGTAGTCGGCGC
>CAZJTF010000342.1:2918-7594 GCA_964548565.1 uncultured Planctomycetales bacterium
TCGGCGCCGCGCACGAGGCGGAGCACGGCCCGGTGCGGGACGACGACGGCCTTCGGGGTGCCGGTCGAGCCGGAGGTGTAGATCACGTAGGCCGGATCGGTCGGGCCAACGCGCCCGCGTGGCCTGGGATCCTCAATCGCCTCTGGCGGCAGGTCAGGCGCCTCCACGTTGACGACCGGGAGCGTCGCAGAGAGGCCGGCCAGGTATCCCCGGTGCGTGATGAGCGCAGCCGCATCGGCATCCTCGAGCATGAAGCGGAGGCGCTGCACGGGATACGAGGGATCCAGGGGCATGTAGGCCGCGCCGGATTTAAGGATGGCGAGGACGGCGACGACGTAGTCGATTGACCGATCGGTGGAAACAGCGACAATCCGGCCCGGCGTCACTCCGGCGGTGCGCAGCCGGACAGCAAGACGGTCGGCCCGCGCATCCAAGCCCGCGTACGTGAGCCGCCGGTCGCCTTCGATGACCGCAACGGCGTCCGGATGCAACCGGGCCTGCTCCTCAAAGAGTTCGTGGACACAGCGGTCTGATGGATACGGCACCGCGGTCTGGTTGAAAGCCAGGAGAACCTGCTCCCGTTCGGCATCATCCAGGAGCGTCAACTGCGACACCGGCCGCCCGGGATTCGAGACCACTCCGGAGAGCAGAGCCTGCAAGTGCCGAGCGAAGCGGCTCATGTCAGCGGGGTCAAACTCGGCGGATCGGTACTCCAACCGGAGATCAAGAGCACACGCGTTCTCGATCAGAGTCACGCACAGGGACGATTTGCTCGCGTGCGTGCTGACATACCGCCCTGTAGCGGCGACCCCCGTGAGAGCGAGGCACGGGTCAGGCGCATCGCGCACCACGAACACGGTGTCAAAGAGCGCGTTGCCATCGGCAAACCAGGGGCGACCCAGCCGCTGGACGATCTTTTCGAGTGGTGCCGGGTGTGCATACGCCTGGAGCAACTCGCCGTGGACGCGCGTAATGAGCTCCCCCACCGACTCGCCGCCACGCACGTCGACGCGGACGGGAAGCATGTTTAGGAAGAATCCGAGCGTGTTCTCGTACTCACCCGCCGCACGATCGGCAATGGGGATCCCGAGCACCACTGCAGCCTGGCGGGTGTATTTCCACATCAGAATGCCGAAGACGGCAAAGAGGGTGGAGAACAGCGTGGCACCGCACTCGCGGGCGAGGGACCTGATGCCCGCCAGTACCTCGGGCGGCACGCGGTCCTCGATCACCCCGCCTTCGCGGGAGGATACGACGGCTGCGGTCCGCCGGATCGGGAGGTCCAAGCAGGTCGGGGCATCCTTCAGGCGATTTTCCCAATATTCCAAGTGGGCATCGCCCGTGTCCTCGGCCGCAACACGCGACTGCGACTCGGCGAACTCTGCGTACGGCGCGGGCGCCGGACATGTGCCATCCGCATCAGCCTCGTAGAGCGCCGTCCATTCCCGGAAGAAGATTCCCAGCGACCACTCATCCACGATGATGTGATGGAAGACAACGAGGAGGACATGCTCGGCCGCACCCAACCGAAAGAGGATCGCCCGAAACAGCGGCGCCGAATCCAGCCGGAACGGCACGGCCGCCTCGGCCTCCAGCCGGCGGATCATCTCAGGAGAGTCGGCGGAAACGCCAGACACGACCTCCAAGCGGATCGGAACGGACACTGCCGAGGCCACCGATCGGCGGGGCTGCCCATCGCGCTCCAGGTAGGCGGTGCGCAGGATGCCATGCCGGGCGACGAGCCGGTCCAATGCGCGCTGCAGACGCTCGACGTCCAGCGCACCCTGCAGACGGGACGCAAAGGGCTCGTGATACGCGGGACTCTCCGGGTCCAGACGGTAGAGGAACCACAGCCGACGCTCACCGGAAGACAGAACGCCGGCGATGCCCCCGCCCTCCGACATGCCGGTCGGCCGGCCACCCGGATCCGCGGCAGACAGGGCAGGCATCCGGGCGGGCACAGGCGGGACATGCGGCGCCGCCGGCACGTCCAACCCGGGCAGCGGCCGCCCCTGATCACGGCAACGCCCTTCCAACAGCGCCGCCATCGCGGCGAGCTGGGGGTGGCCGAAGACATCCTGAATCGAGAACGGGACCGCCAGCAGCCTGCGGAGCCGGCCGACGAGAACCATAGCCTTCAGGCTATGGCCGCCGAGGGCGAAGAAATCGTCGTCCGGGCCGATGGGGGGCGTACCGAGAACGTCCGACCACTGGGCGGCAAGCCAGGGGATGAGCGCGGGACCTGCGTCAGGTTCTGATTTCGGGTGAGATGGAGCGTTTGTTGTGGGCATGGAAGGTGGTTCTTAGCTGTTAGCTATTAGCTGTTGGCTATTGGCCGGGCAAAGCAGCTATCAGCTCTCAGCTTTCAGCTGTCAGCCGGGCAACAGCAGCTTTGAGCTATGAGCCGGAGAAGGGGAAGCGGGTCATTTGTCCTTGGTCGCTGGTCCTTGCGAGAAGCTATCAGCTGTCAGCTTTCAGCTCTCAGCCAAAGGAAAGCAGGAGACAGGTCAGCCGAGCTTTGCCGGCTTGTCGTCTTCCGGGAGGAGGACGAGGGGCGGTTTGCGTTTGCCAGGGCGGCCGGAGACGGAGGAACTGGCCGACGAGTAGGAGTAGTAGGATTCGGTCACCGAGACGTTGGCGATGACGGAGCCGAGGACGCGGGCGCCCACCGCCGCCAGACGCTGGCAGGCGGTGCGCATGGCCTGGGTGTTCGACGAGCCGACGAGGGACGAAACGATCACGCCGTCGGCGGCCTGGGCCCAGACGAGGGTGTCGGCGGCGCCCAGGGCGGGCGGCGAGTCGATCACCACGTGGTCGTAGGCCGGGGCGGCCGAGCGGACGAGCTGGAGGGCGGACTGGGTGCTCAGGGCGCCACGGGCGGAGTCGCCGTTGAGCCGGGCGATGAGCACGTCCACGCCGGCGGAGGGGGAGCGACCGACACAGTCGGCCAGGGCCCGGCGGCCCAGAAGCACGTCCTTGAGGGAGTACGGTGGGTTGATCTTGAGCAGGCGGCCGATCTGCGGGGCCTGGATGTCGCCATCGACGAGCAAGACGCGGTTGCCGGTCTCGGCAAGACTCAGGGCGAGGCTGACGGCCAGGCTGGTCTTTCCCTCCCCGGCCTGGGCACTGGTGACGAGCAGCGCGCGGGGCGGACGACCGTCGGTGGTCATGCCGGAGAGCGTGGCGCGGATCAGGCGGTAGCTCTCCAGCAGATCCTCGCGGGTGATCCGACCGGCGTGGACCTCGGCAATCGAGGGCACGGCGCCGAGGAGGCGGAGGCCCATCGCGGCCTCGACCTGGCGGGTGTCGTGGAGCTGCTTATCCACGCGGTCGCGGAGCAGGGCGACGCCGCAGGCGAGGGCGAGCGCGCCCAGTATGGCGGCAGGCAGGGCCTTCTTCCGCTTGTCGTTGATGCCTTCGGGACGGACCTCGGCCGCGGAAGCGACGCGGATGCGGCCCTGGAGCTTGCGGTTTTCACTGTTTTCAAACTCCATCTGCCGGATCTTGTCGACGACGCGGTCGTACTCGGCCCTGGCACTCTCCTTGCGCTCCCGGGCGCGGCGGATGGCGAGGTCGTTCTCGCCAATGGCCATGCTGCCCTGGCGGTTGGCCTTGACGGTCTCCTCGAGCTTAGCGAGCTGCTTTTCGGCCCGCTCGAGCTCGGCGGAGAGCAACTCCCGCTGGTCGGCCAGGCGGTCCTTCAAGCGCTGGCGGATGTCGGCATCGACGGCAGTACGCGCGGTCTCGCGGGCCCTCGCCAGATTGGTCCGGGCGGCCTCGACGGCCTTATCGGCCTCGGCGATGCCGGGGTGATTCGACGCGAGCGCCCCGCGCAGCCGGGCGGCGGTGGCCACGGCCTTCTCCAGGTCGCTCCGCACGAGACGCACGCCGGCGTCCTGCTCGACCGCCTGCTCACGGACGGCGGTGAGGTCCTCGGGAATGCCGATCGTCTCGGCATTCTTCATCTGCTGGAGCCGGTACCGGAGGTCGTCCACCTGGGCGGCCACGCGGTCGCGCTCCTGCTCGATCTTGACGGTGGCCTCCTCCTTGAGCTCCCGGATGGTCTCAAACATGGTGTCGCTGGCGGCGTTGTAGGAGGCGGCGAGCCGCTTGATTTCGGCGTCCCACTTCTCGAACTCGCCCTTGAGACGGACCTCCTCATTTTTGAGGACGGCGAGCTTCTGCTGCTCCTCGGCCGCCTCGGTCGCAATCGCCCGCTTCATGTACGCGTCGAGCACAGCCTGGGCGAGCAGGGTCGCCGTCTGAGGATCGGTGTCCTTCACCTGGATCTCGATGATCTGGGTCTTCGGCACGACCACCGCGGTGAGCCCTTCGCGCAACGTCGACAGGGCGTCGTTGCCCTGGAGCCAGGGAAGGCGCTCCCGGACGTCGGGACGATCCAGACTCGGACTGGCCAGCGCCTCCATCAGGATGCTCTGGCTCTGGGCGATGCGGGCCTGGGTGTTGAGGTACTGGTCGAAGAACGGGATCGGCTTTTCGTCATCGGTATACAAAATGCCGGAGACGCTCGGCACTACCTGCACCTGGGCGGTGGCGGTGTACTCCGGTTTCACGAACTTCAGGATCAGCGGCACGGCCGGAACGGCGAGGACGAGCCAGAGGGCCAGGATGAGCTTCCACCGGCGGAGCAGGCCGCGGAGGATCCAGGCGGCGCC
>CAZJTF010000343.1:0-7583 GCA_964548565.1 uncultured Planctomycetales bacterium
TCTACAGAACGCCGCCCGGCCGCGATCCGGAGCGGCGAATCGCGTGTAGTGGAAGCGATGAGACGCGCCCGTTTGCGCTCGGGCGGTTTACCGCGCCTTCAACAGCGTGATTTTTCCGGCGGTGCTGCGGTCGGCGCGAATGCCGTAGTTGTTTTCCAACATCCGCAGCAGCGGTTCGACATTGTCCGCCTGCAGCACGCCGCTCACGCCGACGGCGCCGAGCTCCGCATCGCCGATTTCCAGGGGCACCGAGCGGTAGCGATTGATCGCGGCGATTGCTTCTATCAAGGGGGTATTGTCGAGTTCCAACCGGGGCACGCGCCAGGCGAGTTTTTGACCCGACTCCGCGGCCGACAGGGACGAAATCCTCGGCTGGACGGCGGCCTCGGCGCCGGTCAAACTCACTTCGACCTGGTTGCCCGCTTCGACCAGCACCCAGGGAGCGGGTCCTGGATCAGTCGGGTTTTTGACGGGCCCGGCCACGTCGGGCCCGGCGGCGCGCTCGACAGCGACCCGGCCTTCCGTGACCACCATTTCCACCTTCGCGTGGTTCAGATGTACGGCAAAGGCCGTGCCCACCGCCCGAAATTCCACCCCGGGGGGCTGACCTGCACGCGGTGGGCCGGCAGTTCCCCCCGGCACCAACCGGCACCGAGGTGCGTCGTGTGCATCGAGATCGCCCCCGCGACCGCCGACAGGCCGAACGCATTCCGCACCGGCACCGGGTCCCGCATCGACAGCACCGCCAGTGCCAGCTGAGAGTCGGCCAGGCGGTCGGATGACCCCGGCTCACCCGACCAGAGCGTCGCCAGCACGCGGTAATGGCCGCGGGGAAGTTCCGGACGGATCCGCTCGCTGAATCGACCATCGCTCGCGAAGACCGGCGCCGACGTTCGTGTCCAAACCACGCGGTCCCATGCATCCACGACATCGATCGCGAGTCGGCCGAAGGCTTCGGTGGTACCCGGGGGTCCCTCGACGGCCGAATCAGCCCCCCGCACCAGCCGCACCTCGAACCCGCCGTCCCCGGCCTTCTCGTCGACGAGGTGATTCAGGTCCGCCGGATCCAGCCGCGGACCGATGAGTCCCAGGGCGCCCACGTCGGGCCATTGTTCCTGCATCCCCGCCGGCGCGAGGCTCACCGCATCCAGCCAGCACCGGCTGTCGCCCGGGCCCGACGCACCGAGATCGAACGTCAGCTCGCACGCCGCCAAATCCAGGCGATCCACGGGCCCCAACACGCGGATGACCAGGGCGTGGGTGAACCGCTTCCACTCCGCCGCGACCTGGAAGGCCGCCCGGCTCAAGACGCGGTCCCGCGAGCGCAGCGTGACGGTGATCGGCCGCGGCAGCTCCGAGCGGGCGCTGAAGCCAAGATACCAACTGGAATGTTCGATCGCTTCGGACAGGTCGATCGGGCCGAAGCCGACGCGGGCGTTCGGCGCGTCGACGGACACGGCGAGCGAACGCGTGCCCCGCGCCGCCTCGTTCGCGAATTCCCATTGCACGGGCAGCACCATCTCGTCGCCGTTCGGCCAACGGTCGATCGCGCTGGCGAAAAAGCGGGGCTGGCCCGCCTCGAAATCTCCGTCGGGCACGACGTTGCCGCCTCGACTCACCGGACGGCTCGCGGCCGTCCGCAACACGGCGGAAGCCGGCGAAGCGGACACACGGGCCAGGGTGATCGCTGCGTCGGCATGGTCGAGCAAAATCCGGAGGCGGAGTCGTCGCACCGTCGCATCCACGCGAATGCAGGACGACTGCGTCTCCCAGCCGGGCGTGCGGTCTGCGATGACCGGGAATCCCACGACACCTGCCGATCGACCGTCCCCTTCGCCCGCCACTTCCACCCGGACGGACGCCATGGCTGCCGCCATGCGGGCACTCGGGCACGCGAACGTCAGTTCGATCCGGACGTCGTTTCCGGCAAAGAGGCTCGCATCGAGTTCCCGCTCGATTCCGCCGGGGGACTGGGGGCCCAGTTCGGCTGTTCCTGCCAGGTGGACGCCATCCACGCCGCGAAAACGCGTCGGGCGCGCGGTCGTGCCCTTCAGCAGGCGCCAGGCGCCGACGCGATTCTCTCCGACATCGGTCAGTGCCTCCTGGAAAGCCGGCTCCAGCCTGCGCGCGGGGAAATGCCGCCGTTGGACAGACGGGACGAGCCGACCGGTTTCCGGTCGCCACTGCGGGGGTTCAGGCATCGCCGGCTGCACGGCAAGCTCGGGCGTCTCCGCGTCGGGGCGACTGGCAAGCCGCGCGGTTCCCCCTCCCCCCGGGGCGCACCCGGCCGCACCCACAGCGATCCCCATCAACCCGGTACGCCACAGCTTCCGGCCAGTCACGCTCATCTCCCGGACAGGATGTTCCGCCGCAGTTTGAACAGTTCCACGAACGCCCGTGCGATGACCTTCATGTTCGCCCCCGTCTGCACGCCGGCCGTCCGGGGGTAGTGGTGAACTCCGATTTGACCGATGCGGTAGCCGCGCCGCTGCGCCTTGGCGAGCACCTCCGCATCAATCAACGCACCCTCGGAATACATCTCGATCTCGTCGAAGAGACGCCGGGGGTAGAGCTTGAACGCGCAATCGATGTCACGCAGACGCGTCCCCAGCAGGAGGTTGCACAGCCACGTCCAGGCCCAGGCATTGAACTTGCGGAGGAGCGAGTCTTTCCGATCCACGCGGTAGGCGCTGACAATATCCCAGCGGTCGAGGAGCTCGACCAGACGGGGAATCTCGCGGAAATCGAACTGCCCGTCGCCGTCCGTGTAGAACACCCACTCCTTGCGGGCCGCACGGAAGCCGCTCTGCAGCGCGCCGCCGTAGCCGCGGTTGGGGCGGTTGTGGACGACCCGAACCTCCGGATACTCGGAGGCCAGGCGCTCCGCGATCTCGCCGGTGCGGTCGCGGCTGCCGTCGTTGACGATGATCACCTCGAAATCGGGCGTCATGTCCCGGCAGGCTTCGAGCGCGGCGCACGTCACCCGCTCCACGTTCGCCTCCTCGTTGTAACACGGGAAAAAGACGGAGAGGCTGATGGGTTGCTGGCCGCGACCGGCGGCCCTTGGACCGATGCTGCACGCATCACGCATCCGGCATCACTCGACGCTGCTGTCCGCACGTGTTTGTCTGCGCCCCGGGGCTCCCTGCCCGCGGGTGGATGGGCCATGAACGCGCTGTCATGACTCAGTTGGGGGGATTATCCGCTTTCGTGGGGTGAGTGGAAGAGGCCGAACCGTATTTTTGCATCAACTCCCGGATCTCGGCTGCAAGCTGGGGCTGTCCCACCTCCTCGGCCACCGACACTGCCTGCCGGCCGATTTCCCGCGCCTCGTCGGCACGGCCCGCCTGCGCGAGTGCTACGCCGAGCGTCGCGAGGCCGTGGGGCGTCGCGCCAATCAGGCGAATCGCCTCCGCTGCCAAGTGTACCGCCTCCGCCGGGTCGCGGAGGGCGGGATCCGGCGCCGTCGCCAGGATCCACGCCAGGTTGCCGAGGATCACCGGGTCCTGACGGAGCCGGAGGGCTGCCCGGTACGCGCCAACGGCGTCCGCCAGCCGACCCAGCTGCAGGTAGACTCCCCCGAGATTTTTACGGGCGGCAAAGTGGTCGGGGTGGGATTCGAGTGCCTTCAGGTACTGCGCGATTGCCCCGTCCGCGTCCCCCCGCGCCAGCAGCGCGTTGCCCAGGTTGTAGTGCACGTCGGCGTAGATGGGGCGCTGGTCGATGGCCTTGCGGTACATCGCCTCCGCCTGGTCGCGGGCCCCCTGCTGCCACATCACGTTACCCAGCGTGTTGTAGGCTTCAGGGAAGTGCGGCTGCAGCTGGATCGCCTGTGCAAGCAGCCGCATCGCCTCTGGCAGTTCGCGACGGTCGGCGAGCAGGATCGCAAGCTCCTTGTAGGGCGGCGCGTACCCGGGGTTGAGCGGGATGGCACGGCGGAAGTGGTGAATCGCCTCGTCAATGCGTCCCTGGCGCTTGAGCTCATGCGCCAAATGATCGTGCAGGGCAAAGGCGTTCGGACGCTGTTCCAGCATGTAGCGGAAGAACCGCTCCGTCGTCTGCCACTCCCGCAGGTACGCGCGGGTAGCGACCCCCTCTGCGCACGCAAAGAGCAGACAGGCGGCGCTGACCAGAACGGGGCCGCGAGGCCATCGTTCCATCGCCCACCGCAGCAGGGCCGCCAGTGCGACCAACAGTCCGACCGCCGGCAGGTACGCGTACTTGTCGGCGGCGATGACACTGGTGAAACCGATCACCCCGAGCGTCGGAAAGATGGCGATCATGAAGAACAGCCAGCCCGCAACCGCCGCCCGCGTCCGCCGCAGCGAGAGGATCAGCACGACGAGCAGAATCACCGTGCCGACGACTCCCGCCAGCACATGCGGATCCCGAAGTGCGAGCGGATCGGGCATGAGGTAGTGCGACGAGAGGTTGACCGGCCACAGCATGTTCTGCAGATAGAACACGACGTTGTGGCAGGCGATCAGCAGCGGCTGCAGCACCGCCCGGCCTGCCGGCGGCACGATCGCGACCGCCGTCCGCCGCTGCGACTCGTACGTGATCACGGCGGAGATGGCGGCAATCGCCAGGAGCGGCAGCTTTTCGACGAGCGCGCGTCGTCCCAGGCGCCGCAGCGGCCAGAAGTCGAGCACCAGCATGCACAGCGGCAGCATCGTGGTCGTCGGTTTCGACAGCAGCGCGAGGACGTAAAAGAGAGCAGCGAACACGTAGCTGAAGCGAGAAGCGCGGCTCCCGACAGCCCGCGCATACCGCACATAACACATCAGCGACAGCAGCCCGAAAAACGTGGACAACACGGTCTTCCGCTCGCCCACCCACGCGATCGTCTCGACCGTCATCGGGTGCACGCCGAACAGCAGTCCCACGAGCAGCGCCGGAAGCGTGCCGCCGATCAACATCCGCGCCAGGAGGACCACCAGGCACGTGTTGGCCGCGTGCAGGATGAGGCTGGTGCGATGAAACGGCAGCAGATGGTCCGGCCCGCCGCCGATCGCCACGTCCAGCATCAGCGAAATCATGGTGAGCGGCTGGTAATACCCGTGCACCGTAGAGGGCTCGAGCACTTCCACGAGAAATCGACGCGTCGACTCCCACCCGGGCCGGAGCACGAGCGGGTTCTGCAGCAGGTATTCGCCATCGTCGAACGAAACGGCCCCGGCGTGCAGCGCCGGCCAGTGCGCGACGAACACCAGCAGCACCACAACCGCCAGGCCTGCCGGGAGCGCCCACCAACGAGCGGAGCCGGCCGGCGCGGCGCCGGTCCGGGATCCTGCCGACGAAACGAGAACGGGATGTCCGGCGTGCCGCGGCATCATTCAAGGAATCTCGACGGCGTGGCGGTGGTATCGCCCCGGCGCGGGGGCGGCCGGCGCGCGGGCCCTCACGCGGACCTGCCGCTCGCCGCCCGGCGTTCAAGCTGCCGCCGGACCTCCTCCAGCCACTCCTGCGGCGGCAGCGCGTACGGGCGGAACTTCTCGAGGGTGCCCTGCTCCTCGCTGTAGGAGAGCGCCCGGTTTTGCCCGAGCTTGTTCGCAAGCGGCGAGTCGATCAGGTTGCTCGAGTCCGACGCGCTCATCTGGAAGAGCACGCGGTAGTCGAACTCCCGCAGTCCGGAGCGATCCAGCGTCCGCTCGACGGAGGCCGGCGTGTCGCACCAGGCCAGAACATGCATCCCGACGTTCGGCCCCTCGCGCAGCAGATCGGAGAACTGCCGGTCCGGCGCGGGCGCCGTGTCCGCCGGGTTCGACGAGAAGCTGAACGCGTCCTCCGACCGGCGCAAGGCGCGGTACCGCTGCAGCCCGTAGATCAGGACGTACACACCGGGCGGATGCGTCACTTCGGCCGAGAGACGCTTCTGCAGTTCGTCCCACAGCTCTTTGATCGCTTCCGCCACGTCGCGGTATTCCACGAGCCGCATCCGTTGCCGCAGCACCGTCTGCAGCTGCGGGAAGACCTGCGCCAGCGGCGAATCGGCCGGACTGCCGTCGAACACGAAGAAGGACGCCGCCTCGTGCCCCGTCTGGGCCCCAATGGAGATGGCGGCGGCGGCCAGCGTCGCCATCGCGGCCTCCTCCTGCTGCCCGACGATCAGGAGGTTCGATCCGCTCTGCCGTCGCAGCGGGACGGCCGTCGGGCCTTTGATCGACACCGGTTCCCCCAGCCAGGCCCGCACCGGCGCGGCCGGTGACACAAGCCCGTCACCCTGGAGCGCCGCCGCAAGCTCCGGATTCCGCCCGAGGTCCGCCGGAACGTTCCCCTCGAAGACCACCATCTCGCCGTCGCGCTGTCCCGTGGCGCCCGCCCGCTCCCGCACCGTGGTGAGGTACTGTTCGCGGGCGTCATCCGGCAGCCACGCAACCTGGAAGGGGCTGTTCGCCTCGATCAGGCCGCCGGCGTCGTTGTACACCGCTTCGCCGGGTCGTGAGAGCAGCCGCGCCGCTGCGTTCCCGTCGCCGAGGATGATCTGCGAGTCCGCCTCGCTGGTCTGGAGCGCGATCCGCACCGCCATCTGGCCGAGCGTACTCCGCGCGAGGCCGGACGTACCGCCGATCGTCTGCGAGCCCAGCAGCACATGAATGCCGAACGCACGCCCCTGCCGCACCAGGCGGTCGAGCAGCAGGCCCGCATCCTGGGCGAGGCGGTCGTCCTCGGAGAAGAACTCCTGGAATTCGTCGATGATCAGCAGGCACCGCGGCATCTTCCTGCCCGTACTCTGGCGATAGCCGGGCAGGTCCTGCACGCCCGCCTCGCGGAACAGCGCGCCGCGCCGGCCAAGTTCCGCGTCCACCCGCTGCAGGACGCTCAGGCCGAACTCGCGATCGCTCTCCACCGCCACCGCCCGGGCGTGCGGCAGGCCGTGCGCCGCATACGCCTTGAACTCCACGCCCTTCTTGAAATCCACCAGGTAGAACTCGACCTCGTCCGGCGGGTACCACATCGCAAGGTTCGTGACCAGGACGTGGAGCAGCGTCGATTTACCGGAGCCGGTTTTGCCCGCGATGAGCCCGTGCTGCGCGACGCCGCGCCCCAGCCGCAGCGTCTGCAGACGCGTGGCGCCCATCCGCCCGATCGGCACCTCGACATCTTCCGCGGTGTGGCGTGACCAGAGCTGGTCCGGCTTCGGAGCGATGGCCGAGAACGGCACTTCCACCCGCTTCGACTCCCGCGCCTGGCGTCCCACCTTGTGCAGGATCCGCGTGAGGAACTCTTCGGAGGGGGGTGAATCCAGTGACAGCGGGAACTGCCGCAGGATCGGATCGCGCCACGTGAAACGCCCCTGCTCCTGCACGATGTTGACGCTGCTCGCCTCGAGCTCGTCGAGCTGCGTTCCCGGCGGGAGCCCCTGCCGCGTGTCGCGTGCCACCAGGGTGTACACACCGCAGCGCGCCCCGGTTCCGGCGATGCTGCTCAGCCGCCGGACGGCCACGTCGCTGAAATTGGTGGGAAAATCGGCGATCACCAGGAACCGGTAGGGCTCGGCCAGCTCGCCCGCCTGCTCGTTGTACTGGTCGATGGTCTCGAACTCGTTCCGCAGGTACTTCTGAATGACCGTCTCCATGTGC
>CAZJTF010000344.1:0-7571 GCA_964548565.1 uncultured Planctomycetales bacterium
TCGTGGAAAACCCCGGCCTCCAGCGCCGCCAGGTCCGGCGAGCGGAACCGCGGCGCCTCGTGCAGCCGAATCGGCGGATCCTCCGCCACGCCCGCCTCCCGCAGCGCCTGACGCAACCGCACCAGCGTCCGCTCGGTGCGCGTGAACAACGACAGGCTCAGCGGCGGCAGCTTGTCCGACGTGACGGCCGCCGCATCGGGGTCGACGAGCAGCGTCATCTCCAGTGAACTCGCCACGCGCGCGAGCTGCACCAGCAGGTGGTACTCCTGTGCGGTCAGCCCGGCGAAGCCGTCCACCCAGACCTCGCTCCGCTGGAGCGACGTGCAGAGCGCGATCCGCTGCGACGCCAGCGCCAGGTACTCCGCCGGGTCCAGCCGTCCGTCCGCCAGGTACTCACGATATGCCCGGTAAATCCGCGACAGGTCCGCCAGCCGCGATGCCTGCAGCGGCTCGTCGTCGCCGACGCGTCCGGCCAGTTCGTCGAGCGCGCGCGGGTCCACGTCCTCCCGCATCAGCTCGTCGATCGAAGTGGAAAGCTGCTTGACCAGCCCCGGCCGGTCGGCCACCCCCGCCAGCAGCCGCAATCCGTGCCGTTCGCGCCGCAGCAGGCGCCGCATGACCATCAGGCGCCCAAACCCGCCGATCGTCTCGTCCGTCCGCCGTGGATCGATGCCCGTCTCGGCAAACACCCGGTGAGCGAGCCGCCGGAAGCTCAAAACCTCGCAGCGCACGAAGCCGGGGATGTCGGGCGTCTCGATCAACGCCCGCTCCGCCTGGAAGCTCGCCTGTTCCGGGACGATCCAGAGCAGGCGCGAGCCGTCCACCGCACTCTCGCGCAGGCGCCGCCGGATCTCCTCCAGGCATCGCCACGTCTTGCCGCTTCCCGCACGCCCGATGATGAAACGAAACGACATGCCGTCGCCCCCGTGTCGCGACGGCATTGTAACGCAGGTCTGGGCGCGGAGGCGAGCAGGGACGGGAGGCCGGAGGGCTGGGCAGGCAGCGAGAAGAGCCACAGCGCGGGAGCGTCCCCCGCGGCACCGGCGTCGCCGACGCTCCGACGGATCAGCCGCGGCAATGTTCCGGCGGAGAAACCAGGTGTCCACTGACGCACAGCTGGAACCGCCCGAAGTCGTCCATGTCCACGTCGCCGTCCCAGTCGAGGTCCGCGCGGATCAGCCCCAGCGTGTCCACCGCCATCTGGCAACCCGCGGGCAGCGGAACGTAGGGCACGCCCGCACCCGACGCGCACGCCGCAAAGCGATCGAGGTCGTCGTTGTCCACGTCATTGTCGCCGTCGAAATCAGCGATTGCCGGCAGGCGGGGCCGGCGAAACACGATGGACGTGACGTACCCCGCGGGGTGACGCCCGTACGCGACCACCACTGAGCCGTCACGCGACACCCCGGTTGCCCACGTCAGTGTCCACCAGGAGGTGTCGAGTCCGTAGTCGTTCTGCATCGCCGCCAGCAGGGAGCGCATACCGTTGACGCGGTCCCAGATGAACGCCTCATAGGTGCTCGTCCCGGTCATGCCGGTGCCGACGATCAGCGAGCCGTGCGCCGTCACTCCCCAGGCCTGGCTTTCCACCGGGCCGCCGGGCAGGTCGCCCAGGCCCCAGACCCGGCCGCCCCGCCAGAGCGCCGCCTCCATGCCGGCATCCGACCGCCCGTCCCCGACGACCACCTCCCGCGCCGCGGCTACGCGGTACGCATGGGCGCCGACCGCACCGCCCGGCAGATCCCCCAGCGACGAGATCACGCCGTTATCCCAGCGGACCGCCTCGTACCCCGTGGCCATCGCCGAGACGCCCACGATCACGCTCCCGTCCTCGGAGATGCCGAACGCGGCGCTCGTCTGATCCCCGCCGGGGAGGGGCGACAGCATGGACATCAGTCCGCCGGACCACAGGAAGCCCGCGTAGCCGCTCGGCGCGGCGAACATGCTGTAGCCGGCGACGCTGTTGCCATCCGCGCTCACGCCGTAGGCCGTGCTCCAGACGTCGCCGCCCGGCAGGTCGCCGAGATCGAGCAGCGTTCCGTCCTTCCACCGGAACGCCTTGCTGTTCGTCTCCGCCGTCCGCCCCACGCCGACCACCGTGGATCCATCCGCCGACACACCCTGGGCAATGCTGGCGAAGCTGCCGCCGGGCAGGTCGCCCAGGGGCGTGAAGACACCGTCCCGCCACCGGAAGGCCTCGATCCCGTTCGTGCTCGTGCCGCGGCCCACCACAGTCGTGCCGTCAGCCGAAACCGAGTTCGCGTAGCAACTGCAGGCCAGGCCCGGCAGGTCGCCGATGGAGAAGAAGGCCGGGACGGCGGTCAGGTTCGTGATCTGCGTGTTCTCCCGGCGGACCTGCTCGAGCTGTGCCGCCGTCAGCGCCGTGTTGTGGATCCGCACGTCGTCAATCCATGCCGGCGGCGTCCGCTCGACGGCCGGTTCGTTGCCGCTGGCGCCGATCATCAGCGAGGCGGTGTTGTCGCGGAGGAGGTCGTCCGCGCCGAAGAACGTGTTGTAGCCGAACTGGATGACGCCAGTCGTCTCCGTGCCCCGGTAGAAGCGCTGCAACCGCGACGGCGTGTCATACGTGACCGCAATGAACACCCACTGGTCGGAGGCCCCCAGCGGTGTGGACACCGCTCCGCCGATGTTGACGTATCCGCCCATCGAACGGTACAGGGAGAACTCGAGGCTGAAGTTCGACGCGGACAGCGTGCCCGACGTCGGGTTCACGATCCGGACCTCCCATCCGCCCGTGTCCGCCGGAGGAAAGCCTGAGAACACGTCGCTGATCAGACAGTCGTCGCTGGCCGGCGCGGCCCGCAGATTGATCCACATCGTCATCGTCAGCGCCGGCATTGCGTCGATCTTCTGGACATCGCTGGCGGTCTTGATGGAGTTGCCGGTCGTCGTGACCGGGCTCAGGTCCAGGCACGCGCAGGAGAAGGCCGCCGGGCCGGATCCGTAGAGCATGGCGGCCGAGCCGAAGAGGGTCGCGTTGGCCTGAGGCGACGTGCCGATGTCATTCTGTGTCGTATTGTTGACTTCGAGACCGTACCAGAGAACCGGGCGAGCGACGGCCGGGAGAGCGCAGAGCGCGAGCACGACGCCGATACCGGTAATCGACCGCATGCTTCATCCTCCAGGCTCTCCGGTGCACCACAGAATACCGGACCGCGCGGCCTATAGGAAGGCAAAACTGCAGTTTTCGCAGAACCGCTGGAGCGCAGCAGCATCATCCCCGGGCGCAAGGGGCTGCAGCTCAGGCACTTGCGGGACAATAACCTCCTTCTACTTCTTCTCTTCCTTCTTCGCCGGCAGCAGGTACGGCGTGATCTCTTCGATGGTGAGAGCGTCCACACCCAGATAAACGCCCTTGGACTCGTCATTCCGCCCGACGCATTCGAATACGAGTTGGTGCTCGCCCTCCTTCAGATCGACCGCGCCGATCTTGAACTCTGCCTCGCGGATGTCCGGGCTGTAGAGGTCCGCCCGCTCCAGGCCGGGCAGCACCTTGCCGTCGAGGCTCACCTTCCAGATCCCGTAATCCCACGACCGCGTCAGCCGCAGCAGCCCCAGCCCCTGCACGCGCTTCTCGAGCCGCAGCGGCACCGTCAGTTTGCCCGGCGCGCCGAACTCCGCCAGGATCTGCTTGCCAGCGCTGTACCCGCCGTCCTGGACCTTCAGCCCCGCCTCGGGCTCCGTCTGAACCGCGTCCACCATCGTTTCGAATTCGAACGCCATCCGCGGCACGACCCGCTCCTCCGCCGGGGGAATCGTCGCGAACCGCTTCGCCTGACCCTCCTGATACCAGTACGCGACCGAGCTGAACAGGTCCGGACGCTCCATGAATCCCGAGACGAACTTCCCGTTCTCATCGAACATGACGCCCTTGTGCTCGATCGTCACCTTGAGCGACTTCGAGAACCGCACGGGATCCGCGATGTGCCAGCGATAGGCCGTCACGCGGTCGCCGATGTCGAAACCGTCCCAGACCGTCACGCCGTAGTACGGCCGGTCGAACGCCCGGAACCCCCACGCATCGCAGAAGTAGTCCTCCGTGCCCGTTCCGCGGAGTGTCGGTTCGGTGTCGCCGTCGATGAAGAACCGGTCGTCACCCTCGCCGAACCAGCTCGCCGTGCGGATCTGTGCCGACAGCACGGTGCCCACGTAATGTCCCCGCCCGACCGTGTCGAGGATCAGGTAATCCTGCCCCATCTTCGCGGGGTACTCCTGGCGGTACTGAGCGTGGAATTTGGTGTAGTCCTGCGGCAGTCCGTCCCGTTCCTCATAGTCGATGTACGAGTAGACGCAGCCGACGCGGTGCTTCTTCGAATCATTCGTGATGGTGATCCGGGCGCTCTTCTGGAACGGCATCGGCCAGTAACAGTTCATCGCCCGCCCATCCGATGTCACGGCCACCGGCAGCGAGTTGACGTACTTGAGCACCCCGTGCCCGACCGCGAAGAAATCGCCGATGGGCGACTCGACTGCGGGCTCTTCTTCGCCGTCCCAGTACATCCGCAGCACGAGCGACCGCCCGTACTTCGGGTCGTCCGCCGCGATCGTGAACCAGATGTGCCGGATGATGCCCGGGCCCTTGATCTCCGCCACGGTGAGCGTTCCACCGGGCTCGATCGGCCGGCAATCACCGTTGCCGTTCTGCCAGTTCGGATCCGCGCTCGAGACGCGCCGCGTCCGCCCGTCCTGCCGGCGGTAGAGGTCCTCGAGTCCGACCGCCTGCGCGGTTGCACAGAGCCCCAGCAACGTCATCCCAGAGCTCGTGATGAATACGTGTCGCCTGCGAATCATCTGATGCCTCCGATGGGGGGACCGGCACCCGCTGCCGGCCACCGGATCACTGGCGGCACCGTACCCCGCGCGGCCACCCGCCGCAAGCCGCGCGCTGCCTTGACACCCTGCCCGGATTCCGTTCCGCTACGCGTCGGAAATGCATCCGCGCGTCCTGAACGCGTACAGACAGAGATGGAGAGACGCATGCGTCGCAAATCACGGATCTGCACCACGGCCGCAGTGGCGATCACCTGCGCCGCCGCCACAGTACGGGCGCAAGACGATCTGAAGGTCGTCGTCCTCGACACGCCTCCCACCATGGGGGGCAGCGCGCACTACGTCGCCAACCGGGCGCCGCTCGCGCCCAGCCCGCTGATCCGCCTGCCCATCGGCAGCGTGTCCGCCGACGGCTGGGTCCGCCACCAGCTCGAGCTGATGGCCGACGGCATGACCGGGCGGCTCACCGAAATCAGCAAGTGGTGCCAGTTCGAAGGCAGCGCCTGGACCGATCCGCACGGCAAGGGCGATCGCGGCTGGGAGGAGCTCCCCTACTGGCTCAAGGGATACATCGACCTCGGCTACCTGCTGCAGAACGAGCGTATCCTCAAAGAATCGCGCCGCTGGGTCGAGGCCGTCCTCGCCAGCCAGCGGCCCGACGGCTACTTCGGCGGCGAGGAGAACCGCGAAAAGCGCGATCTCTGGCCCCACATGGTCATGCTGTACGTCCTCCGCACGTACCACGACGCCACAGGCGATCCCCGGATCCTGCCCTTCATGAGCCGCTTCTTCAAGTGGCAGGCAGGCGTGCCGCTCGAGGATTTCCTTCCCGCAAGCTGGCAGAAGATCCGCGGCGGTGACAACCTCGATTCTATTCACTGGCTCTACAACCGCACCGGCGAGCCCTGGCTGCTGGACCTCGCCCGCGTGAACCACGAGTGCACTGCCAACTGGAATCAGACGGTCGCGAGCTGGCATGGCGTCAACATCGCCGAGTGCTTCCGCGAGCCGGGCCAGTACTGGCAGCAGTCGAAGGACATCCGCCACCTCCGCGCCGCCGAGCGCAACTACGACACCGTCTTCGGCATCTACGGCCAGGTACCGGGCGGACTCTACGGCGCCGACGAAAACTGCCGCCCCGGGTACGTCGGCCCGCGCCAGGGCAGCGAGACCTGCGCGATGGTCGAGATCATGTACAGCGACCAGCTCCTGCTCGGTATCACCGGCGACATCACGTGGGCGGACCGCTGCGAGGACGTCGCGTTCAATTCGCTGCCCGCCAGCATGACCCCCGACCTCAAGGCGCTGCACTACCTGACGGCCCCGAACCAGGTGCAGCTCGACCGCGCCAACAAGGCGCCCCTGATCGAGAACCACGGCGACATGTTCTCGTACTCGCCCTACGAGCAGTACCGCTGCTGCCAGCACAACGTCGCCTTCGGCTGGCCGTACTACGTCGAGCACCTCTGGATGGCCACGCAGGACGGCGGCCTGGCGGCCACCCTCTACGCCCCGGGCACCGTCAAGGCGAAAGTCGGTCGGGACGGGAGCGAAGTCCGCATCACCGAAAGCACAGATTATCCGTTCGGCGAAATCGTGCGGCTCAAACTCGCCGCCGGCAAGCCAGTCGCGTTCCCGCTGATGCTGCGCGTGCCCGGCTGGTGTGCGAAACCGGGCGTTCGCGTGAATGGCACCACCGTCCGCGTTGACGCCAGGCCCCGGTCCTGGATCGTCCTGACCCGCACCTGGAACGACGGCGACGAGGTGGAGCTCTCGCTCCCGATGGAGATCCGCACCCGCATCTGGACGAAGAACGGCAACACGGTCAGCATCGATCGCGGCCCCCTCACGTACTCCCTGAAGATCGGCGAGCGCTGGGAGAAGTACGACACCGGGCGCGCGTGGGCAGGCTGGGAAGTCTTCCCGACCACGCCGTGGAACTATGGCCTCATCGTGGACACAAAGGATCCCGCCACGTCCTTCCAGGTGGTCCGCAGCGAAAATGCAATCGCGAAGCAGCCGTTCACGCCGGAAGCCGCTCCGATCGCCCTCAAGGCCAGGGGCAAGAAGATCCCGCAGTGGCAGATGGAAGCGAACGGCATGGTCGGCGAAATCCTCGGCAGCCCCATCAACCCGCCGGGCGAGCCGGAGGACATCACGCTGATCCCGATGGGCTGCGCCCGCCTGCGGATTTCCGCGTTTCCGCACGTAGTGGAAGGTGCGTCGCCCTCGTTCGTCGGCCGCCCCGGCGACGTGAAGGTCACCTGCTCGATCGCCCGGCCCGAGGACCCGCTGGCCGCGGTCAATGACGGCAAGGTCCCCGCGACGTCGAACGACCGGACCGTCCCGCGATTCACCTGGTGGGACCGCCTCGGCACGGGCGAGTGGGTGCAGTACAAGTTTCCTGAGCCGCGCACCATCTCATCGTGCGAGGTCTACTGGTTCGACGACCGCCCGGGCGGCGGCTGCCGCGTGCCGGTCGCGTGGCGTCTCCTGTACCACGATGGCAACAACTGGAAGCCGGTCAATCAGCCGAGCGGCTACGGCACCGAGCGCGACAAGTTCAACCGCGTCACGTTCGAGCCGGTGACCACGTCGCAGCTGCGGCTCTACGCCGAACTCCGCCCGGACTACTCCGGCGGAATCCTCGAATGGCGCGTGGGTGAGTAAAGCCGCCGGTTGCATGAAAAGGTGAACCGCCAGAATGTAGCGGCCGGGCTCCGTACGGGCTCCGTACCGGCCGTCTTCCCTCCGTGGCGGATGAAAAACGTGAACCGCGA
>CAZJTF010000345.1:0-7565 GCA_964548565.1 uncultured Planctomycetales bacterium
CGGGCTGCAGGGCCGGCACGGCGGGGTCCACGACGCGTGTTCCGGCGGCACGCGTGGCCTCGGCTACCTGGGCCTCTTCACGTTTCTTCTTGAGGGAGAGGTATAGCTCCTCTTCCTGCTGCTTGCGGCGTTCGAGGCGGGCGTACTCCCCGTCCAGGCGGCTCAGTTCTGCGAGTTCCTCCTTCGCGCGGGCGATGCGCTCGCGGAGGGCCCCGGCGTAATCTTCGTCCACGCCCTCGGACGGGCGGGTCGACTTGCGGGCAAGGCTTCGCTCGGCCTCGCGCAGCTCCGAGCGTGCGGCGAGCACCTTGGGGTGATTGGGCTCGTAGAGCTGCTGCAGCCGGGCGAGCTCCATATAGAGGGTGGCGATCTTCGTGCTCTGCGTCTCGACGAGTTCGGCGTACGTCAACTCCAGCGAAGAGATCTCCTGGATCTTGGAGCGGATCTGGTCCTCCAGCAGGCGAGCGTTGTGCTGGCGCTCGAATGTTTCCATTGCCTTCTCGGCGGCATCGTAGGCGGGACGCAGTTCGGTCACCTGGTTGTTGATAAGGTCGTAGACCAGGCGAGCACGCTGCTTCTGCGACTCCACGTCCCGAGCGAGATAGATTTCGGCAATGAGGTTGGCGATCCGGGCGGCCATCTCGGGATCCCGGTCGCGGACAGTCACTGCAATCAGATCGGTATTGGGGATGGGTTCGACTTCGATCTGGGCCCGGAGGTCTTCGACGGCCTCGCGGAAGGTGTCGGACGGCGCGGGCGGACGCCAGGTTTTCCCGAAGACCCGGACGATGACAAACCGTTTGGCGTTGTCCTTGAGGGCGGAGATGCGGTCGAGAATCTGCCACCCGATTTCGTGGATGCGATCGCGGAGGCTTCCCGAGGGCAGCGGGCGCGTGTCGAGGTGCAATTCCCGGACGGCAGACTCCAAAACGGGCGTACTTTGGAGCAGTTCACATTGCGTCTGAGTAATTTCGGCCTTTTTAAAGGCGATCTGCTCCCGGGAGAACGGGATTTCGGAACCGGGAGCCCGCTCCACGAGGATCCGTACAGTCGACCGATAACTCGGGTAAACGAGCCAATTTCCAATCCACGTGCCGACCAGCGCAGCGAGGGCGACGGCCACCGCAAGCCTGCGACGCCGATAAAAGATGCTGAAAGCCTCGCGCACGTCGACTGGACGCACGTCAACCCCCTCGCGGCATCGCGTGCGGCGACGCCTCTCTGACGGCAGGCGGATGTTTCAGACTGCAAGAACCCGATCCGCTTACGTTTAGGTGAGGCGCGCCTCGATGTCAAGGCGGAGCAGTGCAGGGTCCGTGATGAGAGGTTACTTACCCGGGTGAAACGCGCGGCCTCCGGACCCCGGTTTGCATCAGGGGAGCGGCAGCGCTATTCTCTCAATAGCGTTTCGGGCACTCGAACAGAAAAAAACCAGTTCGCGGGGGTGGGGCAAGATGGCTCCCGACACCGAGTTTGAAGGTGTGATCCTGGCCGCCGGGCGCGGCACGCGCATGCGGCCGTTTTCCGACCACTACCCCAAGCCGCTCCTGCCGATCCTGAACAAGCCGCTGATCCATCACCAGATCGAGTACCTGCGCAGTCTCGGCGTCACAAAGGTGTTCGTGGTGATCGGGCATCTCGGCCACGAGATCGCGCTGGACCTGCGTCGGGGCGAAGGGCTCGGGGTTCGGGTCGAGTACGTCGAGCAGCACGACTCGATGGGCATCGCGCACGCGCTGATGCAGCTGGAACAGCGGGTGAACAAGCCGTTCGTGCTGCTGCTGGGCGACATCTATTTCGAAGTCGACCGGAGCGTGAACCCGCTGGCGTTCATGCGATCCCATGATGCCAGCGCCTTTCTGGCGATCATGCGCGAGCACGACCCGAAAGTGATCGCCCGGAATTTCGCCGTGCACATGGACGAGGGGAGCCTTGTCCACCGGGTCGTCGAGAAGCCGCGTTTTCCGCGAACGGAGTGGAAAGGGTGCGGCATTTACGCGTTCGACGTGACATTCTTCGACGCTGTCCGGCGGACGCCGCGCACGGCCGGTCGGAACGAGTACGAGCTGACTGACGCCATCCAGACGTTCATCGATGACGGCGCGCGCGTGGTGGCGCAGCCGATCATGACCTGCGATATCAACCTGACGTTCCCGTATGACCTGCTGCTCGCGAACCTGCGGGCGCTGCGGCGCCTGAACCAGCCGAACCTGGTCGCACCCGACGCGGAGGTGCACGCCGGAGCCGACCTGCAGGACTGCATCATCGGACCCGGCGCGGAGATCCGACAGCCGATCGAGATGCGGCGCACGATGGTGATGCCGGAGGCCGTCGTGGACACCGGCGAGTCGCTCGACCGGACGGTGGCGACCGTGGACAGCTTCGTGGACTGCCGCTACTGGATCAACGGAAACAAGGACTTCGCAGGGTCGGCATACGTCCACGTCTGACCTGCCGCTGAGGAGGCGCCCGCATCGTGCTGCAACCACTTCGACGCACCCGCTTCGCGCTGGCCGCACTGCTGGCGATCATGGGCTGTACGCCCGGCGTAAATCCGATCCAGGCGATCCTCGGCGGGACCGACAGCGGCCCCGAGGGGTTCGTGGGAATCGTGTACCTCAACAAAAGCAAGTCGCTGATTCAGCCCATCGTGTCGCTCACGTACGACCGGCAGCCGCCGATCGTCTGGGTCAGCTCGGTCACGCCGGACAGTTGGGATTCGATTCTGATCGAGAGCGGCGTCACCCAGGCGTCACTGGTGGGCGTGATCCCGGTGAACCTGAGTACGGGCGAGGCGGGTGAGCAGGTGGACTATAACGGAGCGGCGCTCGTCACGGGTGAGCGGATTGCCGCGGGGTCGGTGATCGTCGTGGAGGTGTCCGACGCGTCGGAGGGAAGCGTCTCCATCCAGGTGCGGACGATCCCGGAGACGCTGTCGGCAACGGATCGGCGGCTGCGGACGTCTCCGCTGGCGCCAGGGTCGACGAGCGGGTTCGTGCTGCTGCAGCCGGCAGTAGCGTCGGGGCTGTCGCTGGACATGAATGCGTCATGGGCCGGCGATGACGGGTTGATCTATCAGCTGACGTGGGTGCTGGCCGGACGGGGGCCGACGTTCGGGACGCTTGTCGAGTGCCCGGTCGAGGGCGTCGGGTTCGGAAGGCTCGGGAGCAGTGACACCCCAGGCGCGACGGTGGGCGACGGGGACGTTCCGGTTGCCGCGCCGGCTCCGCTGGAACCGGGTACGGGGTTTCAATGCGGGGACCGGGTGATCCTGCGGGCGACGGGGAGTTCGGCTGACCCGGCGAGCGTGCAGCTTGCGCTGGAAGCGACCAGCGCGGGGGCGGATGTCGGGGGGCAGCTCGATCTATTCGGGGCAATTCGCAACCTGCTCGACGAGACTGGTTTTGCCGGCAAGCCGAGCAACAGCAATGCACTTCTGCCGCCGATCGGGGTGGGAAAATGACGGTGAAGGAAAAAGTCAACGGGGAAAGGTGAGACCAGGCGCGAAGACTATTATCTCTCCTGTTTACCTTTTTCCTTTTTCCTCTTAACTTTTTCTTTGTTCCACGTGGTCCTTGAGCGCTGCTTTCCAGTGGCGGGGCGTCGCGCCCGTGACTCGGACGTGTTTCGAGCAGTCGAGGACGCTGTAGGCAGGGCGCTGGACCGGGTTTCCGAATTCGGCCGTGCTGACCGGCGTCAGAACGGCTGGAATGCCCGCGAACTCGGCGGCCGTCCGCGCCAGCTCGTGCCAGCTGGCCTCGCCGGCGTTCACCAGGTGGCAGGTGCCTTCCGCTCCGGCCCGCAGCAGGCGCGCAATGCCCTCTGCCACGTCGGGGGCATAGCTGGGGCTGCCGACCTGGTCGTCGACGATCCGCAGCGGCTGGCGGGCGGCGGCGCGGGCGAGGATCCGGTCCACGAAGTTGCGTCCGCCCGGCCCGAACATCCAGGCAGTGCGGACGATCAGGTGGCGCGGCGCGCAACGGGCATATTCCTCCGCCCGCAGCTTGGCCCGTGCGTACGCGTTGAGCGGCCCGGTGGGGTCGTCCTCGCGGTAAGGACGCGGGCTGCGGCCATCGAAGACGAAATCGGTGCTGATCTGCACGAGGCCTGACCCGGCGGCGGTGCAGGCACGGGCGATGCCTTCCACCGCATCAGCATTCACGCGGGCGGCGGAAGGATCACGTTCGCACTGATCGACGTTGGTGACGGCAGCACAATTCACGACCCAGGCCGGGCTGCGCTCGCTCACCAGTGCCTCGACGGCGGGTGCTTCCGTGATATCCAGGTCCGCACGGCCGACCGGCAGGACCGCCCACGCCGGATCGTCACCCAGCACGCGGGCAAGCTGGCGTCCGAGCTGACCATCGGCGCCCAGGATGACGATGGTCGTCCCGCTCACAACCTGGCCCGCTTCCCGTATTGGTCCTCGTAGTACCGGCGGTACTCGCCGGACTTGATCGGTCGCCACCAGGACTCATGGGTGCGGTACCACTCGATGGTGCGGGCGAGGCCTTCCTGGAAGCGATACTTCGGCGCCCAGCCGAGCTCGGCGCGGACCTTGTCCGAGTTGAGTGCGTAGCGCCGGTCGTGACCGATGCGGTCCTGCACGTGGTGGATGAATGTCTTATCGCGCCCGAGCGCTTCGATGATCATCTCGGTGAGCTGGATGTTGGCGAGGCCCTCGCCCGAGCTGATGTTGTAGATCTGGCCACTGCGGCCCGCCTCGAGGACACGAGCCAGCCCGCTGCAATGGTCCTCCACGTGGATCCACTCGCGGTAGTTGAGGCCGTCGCCATAGAGCGGCACGGGCTTGCCATCCATCAGGTTGGTGATGAAGAGCGGGATCACCTTTTCGGGGTAGTGGTTCGGGCCGTAGTTGTTGCAGCAGCGCGTAATGACCACGTCGAGCTTGAACGTGTGGTGATACGCGAGGGCGAGCAGATCGGCACCGGCCTTGGTGGCCGAGTACGGGTTGCGCGGTTCGAGGTGCGACTCCTCTGTGGCGAACTCGCCGGCATCCTGCGAGCCGTAGACCTCGTCCGTCGAGACCTGCAGGAATCTGACATCCTGGCGGCTCTTGACGAGGTCGAGCTGCACCTGCACGCCGCCAATATTGGTGGTAACGAATTCCTCGGCGCCCATCAGGCTGCGGTCGACATGGGAGTGGGCGGCCGCGTTGATGACCGCGTCGATGCCGCCGTCGAGGAGTTTGGTGACGAGCGAGGCGTCGGTGATGCTGCCATGGACGAACGTGTGGCGCGAGTTGTCCTTGAGGTCTTCGAGATTCGCGAGATTCCCCGCGTAACAGAGGGCATCGAGGCTCGTGACGCGCACCTCCGGCCAGTTGCGCAGCAGCCAGTGCACGAGGTTGGACCCGATGAAGCCGGCGGCGCCGGTCACCATGACGTGGCTGGGTCTGCGGGGTGCGGTCTCACTCGACAAGGTTGGCTCCTCCATCTTTGACCAGGGTGGCGGCGCGGTAGAGCGACTCAAACGTTCCCGCGTCGGTCCACCAGCCGTCCAGGATGTCGTACTGCAGCGTTCCGTTGCGCAGATACGCGTTATTGACGTCCGTGATTTCGAGCTCGTTGCGCCCGGAGGGCTTGAGCGTCCGGATGATGTCGAACACCTTCCCATCGTAGAAGTATATGCCGGTCACGGCGTACCGCGACGGCGGGCTGGCCGGTTTCTCAACGATCTGCACGATGCGGCCGTCGCGGATGTCGGCCACGCCGAAGCGCTCGGCGTCGGGGACCTCTTTGAGGAGAATCCTCGCTCCAGTGGGCTGTTCGGCGAATGCGGCGACGACGCGGCGAATGCTCTTCTGGACGATGTTGTCGCCGAGGATCACGCAGATCTTGCCGCCGTCGGCGAAATCCTCCGCGAGGCGCAGGGCATCGGCGATACCGCCCTCGCCCTGCTGGTAGGTGTAGTTCAGTTTGCGGATGCCGAGGTCGGCGCCGTTGCCGAGGAGCTGCAGGAAGTCGCCCGCGTGCTGGCCGCCGGTGACGAGCAGGATCTCATCGATCCCGGCCCGCACCATGGCGGTCAGCGGGTAGAAGATCATCGGCTTGTCGTAGACCGGGAGCAGGTGCTTGTTCGTGACCCGCGTGCTTGGCAGCATCCGGGTGCCGAGCCCGCCCGCGAGGATGACGCCGCGGATCTTATCCATCTGTCCTCTCCAGGGAGCATGGGACGGACAGTCCATCCGGCGGCAGGCAGTGCGCACGGGAGTACTGAACGCGCCTGGTCATGCGCGGAGCCTCTGGCAAACCTGCAGTCGGGTACGTCGGCACGTGCACATCCCACTCATTCTGGCCCGGACGAACGGCGGCATTATAGAGGCGGCGGTTCGGAGGCCAAAGTGCCGGGGCTGTGCGTCACCGTATGGCTCCCGATTGAAGCACAGCTGCGCGCCGGGCGAAGCACGGGCACGATCAGGCGTTCCAGAGGGCCTGCACCGCATCGGCAACCTGCCCGACCGTACTATCGGCTGTCACGTCGACGAACTGCACGGCCGGCATGCGGCGCATCCAGGTTCGCTGGTGTTTGGCGAGGTGACGCGAGTTGATCTTGATCCGCTCGACGGCGTACTCGAGGTCGTAGTCACCCCGCAGGTGGGCGATCAACTCGGCGTAGCCGACGGCCTGGGCCGCCTGCGGGCCGATGCCCTGCGGCTCCGCGAGCAGGGACTGGACCTCCTTCAGCAGTCCGGACTGCACCATGCGGTGAACGCGCTGATTGATGCGGCGGCTGGCCTCTTCACGCGGGCGGCACAGCGCGACCAGGCGGCAATCGTACGGCGAGCGAGCCTCGGCCCACTGGGTCTGGAGGACACTGATGGGCATCCCTGTGAGGTAGTGGACTTCCAGTGCCCTCTCGATCCGCCGCAGGTCGTTGGGGTGGATCCGCGAGGCGGCCACGGCGTCGACCTGCTGCAGCTCCGCGTGCAGGGCGGGTACGCCCAGTCGGGCGGCGCGATCGCGGACCGACCGGCGGAACTCCGGGTCCGCGGATGGGCCCTCAAACACGCCGGAAACGAGCCCCTGGACGTAGAGCATCGTCCCACCGACAGCAAGGACCGGTTTACCGCGGGCGGCGATGTCGCGGATGGCGGCGTCAGCACCTTCGAGGTAGCGGGCGAGGCTGAACCCCTCACTCGGCTCGACGACGTCAATCATGTGATGCGGCACGATCGCGCGGGTCTCGGCGGAGGCCTTGGCGGTGCCGATGTCCATGCGGCGGTAGATCTTCATCGAGTCGACGGAAACGATCTCAGCGCCCATGCGTCGGGCGAGTTCGAGGCCGACGCGGCTCTTGCCGCTGGCAGTACAGCCGATCAGCAGATGGACACGGATCGCCATGCTGGAAGGTTAATTGGGCCGGCGGGGTTCGACAAAGGGGGTGGCGGGCGATGGTCGTGCCGCATCGGTGTTACGTCTCCACGTCCCCACGGCCTGTCTCCGCCAGACAGACGGCGGAGACAGACCGTGCCACCCGTTCAACACGGACCGTACCACCCATTCCGCACGGACTGTGTTACCCACGTACCGAACGGTACCATC
>CAZJTF010000346.1:0-7509 GCA_964548565.1 uncultured Planctomycetales bacterium
GTTCTATTTAATATCTTTGCAGTACTATTGACATCGAGTTGAACCTGTAAGACACCGCCCGCCGGGCCGGTGGAGGACAGTGCCGGGTCGATCACCCGACCTGGACCCGACAGGGCGATGTTGAAGCTGGCTGCAAACGCTGCAGCGGCCTCGGTGTCGCCGGCGGTCCCGTCGTTGATGGTGCTGTTCCAGATGACGCCGGTGGCAAGAGGACCCGCTTCAGTATCATGGTGAAGTTCGAGGTTCATCACCACGTTCGCAAGACCCTTGATCGGGTACCCCTGGCCGTTTCCACTGGACTGCGTTCCGCCGACCGCAACCTTGACCGACCAGGTGGTATTGCCGTTGAGAGGCAGAATCTGCCCGTCCGCCTCATTGCCCGGGGTAAACATGGCGGCCTTGGGTTTGGGGGTTGCACTCTTCCAGAGTGCCGCGTGGTTGTCGCCCCCGAGCTGCAGGGTGAAGGTGACGGAGCTCGCTCCCAATGCCTGTCCGGCAATCAAAACCGATACGACGCCGGCGAGGCTCGCGCGACGGCTTCGGACCTCCAAGAACGAACGCATTCTCTGCTCCTTTTCTCGCGGGGCAGCCCGGCTCACGCGGGAAGCCTGGCACCGCCGCAGCACGCTCCGCAAAGCTGTGAAGTGACGTAGATGCACGCGGAGACGACTAGGTTCCGTTCCGCCCAGAAAACCTCCGCAATCGAATTGGGGCAACGCGCACGCAACCTTCGCCCCCGGGTTCGCGACTCTACCTCTTCGATTTAAATTATAACGGTACCCCCCCCTATTGCAAGCATCAAATCGTCGATTCTCCGTCGCAACTGCGGCGTGCATAAGCACATGCCGCGTCGGGAATTGGAGGAGGGAGGCATCCTGGAGCGGCCCCGGGAAAGCCGGGGCATTTCCAGCGACAGGGGGGCTTATCGGTCGCCTGCTGAATGGGCCGCTCCGATCGTCGCGGGGTGACCGTTCCGCATCCCCGGAAGAGATCCCTCGCCGGCGGTCGCCTGCCGCGTCAATACGGGCGGATTTCGATCGCTTTCGGACGTGCCGGGCAATAAAACTGGCACACGCCGCACCCCACGCAGCCCGGTGAGCGGACGACCACCTCGCCCGCATCCGTCAGACCGATCGCCTCCGGCCCGAACGGACACTTGTCGATGCAGATCGTGCAGTCCTCCCCCTGATGCCGCAGGCAGAGGCCATGGTCCGGACGGGCCAGTCCCATCCGAATCGCCCGCGGTTCCGGCACCAGTTGCAAAGCCCCGCTCGGACATGCCCGCATGCACGCGAGGGTGTCGCATACGGTGCACGGAGAGAGGTCCGCGTCAATGTACGGCGTTCCGGTCCGCTCGACGTCTCCATTCGCGAGCGGTCGGATGGCCTTCACCGGGCATACATCCACGCAGTTGCCACAGCGGTAGCAGCGGTCGAGAAACTCCTTCTCCGGCACAGCGCCCGGTGGACGCAGGCACGTGCGGGGCTCCGGCAGCGGCACTTTGAGCCGGGATTCGACAAAGTCCGCGATCGGGTTCAGAAGACGCTGAAAACCGAGCCGGAAGACCGCGCGCCGGTCGCGGGGAAGTGCGTTCTTGTCATCCGGCACGGCTGCTTGCTCCGGATTCGCCAGCCTTCTCCGCTGCCGGCTGGGCAGGTCGAGATTGATTGCCTCCAGCAAGAGACTCCAACCGCTTCTGCAGCTGCTCGACAGTCGCCGAGAGCGACTTGATGCGTTTATTGAACGATTCGAAGGTGGCACGAACCGTGTCCGGGAGCTCCATGCACTCGGCGCAGTAAAAGCGGGTCGCCAGACTTCGCGGCACGGGGTACGGGTACGTCTTCTGGCAGGCGCGGCAGACGCGTTGTTGCAGTTCGTCTTCGCTCATTCTGAGATCTCCCCCGAGCGTCCCTTACACCGGTGGCAGATTCAATCGCTCCCGGAGAGCGTCGTCCGCGGCCCGGAGCTTGTCGAACACTTCCTCTGACACGACGACAAGTCGACCGCTGGAGAATACCGCCGCCCTGCCGTCACGCAGCACAGGAAACTCAATGACCCTGTGCGTCGGGATCGCATCATAAATCAGCAGGAGTCTAGGGTCGAAATCGATCGTCGGCACAGGCCGGTAAACGATGTCGGAAACACCCGGCAGGCCGAGATCACCGATGTCCCGCGGCAACGCCCCGCCGTTTGCAGCCGCATGGTTGCGCAGCGCCGTCGCGACCAGGGAGAGCCGGCGCCGGGCCGCCTCTTCCGCGGTCCGGGACTGCCGTTGCCTGAGCCGCAGCAAGACGTACTCACCGACGAAGAGAATCACTGCACCGGCGACCACCCAGGCCGCGATCGGGACCTCCCGGAGCGAAACCGCATTCCAAGCCCAGGCGGTGATGACTCGCTCCTCCCGGCAACGCTGTCGTTGATTCGCTTCGCGCTTCCCGACCCTCACCCTGAGCTGCACACGGCCTGGCCGCGTTCCCCTGGTCAGGAATGTTCGCGCGGCATCATACCATCGAGCCATCGCCCGCCGCGAGCGTCAACGTCGCCCGAGCAGCGATGCCAGATGCGTAAGCTCCGGAAGGATGAGCCGCTCCATCGCAAGGCGGACCGCTCCGGTCGAGCCCGGCATGCAAAACAGCGGCTTGCCGCGGATGATCCCCCCCACCGCGCGCGACAGCATCGCGCTCGAGCCGATCTCCTGGTAGCTGAGCATCCGGAACAGCTCTCCGAATCCATCCAGGCGTTGCTCCAGCAGTTCCACGATTGCCTCGTAGGTCCGGTCGCGCGGCGAGATACCCGTCCCGCCATTGACGAGGATGGCTCCGCACCCGCTCTGGGACGCGAACGTTTCGACGACGGCGCGAATCTCCTCCGGCTCATCTCGAACAATCCGGTAGTCGCACACCGGGTGTCCCGCCGCCTCCAGCATTGCACAAATCGCCCTCCCGCTCCCGTCGGTCTCCGCGGTTCGGCTATCGCTCACCGTCACGATCGCGCAGGGAACGCACGCCGGGCCACCTTTCACATGCTCTTCACGCGACATGAACTCTCCCGTCAGTGCAGAGGGCTGCGTCCGGCCGCCTCCCGCATGCGATTCGCCTGCTGCCACAGCTTCTCGTCCGACTTGAGAAAGCGGATCAGCTGCCCCGTCGAGATGCCCAGCGCGCGGGCTGCATCCGCGGTACCGCATGCGCAGCCGGCGAGCACGTCCAGGACATGCTGCATGATGCGGAAGAACTCCGGGTGACGCGGGCTGACGTGCAGCCCCGGAGACTCCTGCAGGACGACCGCATAAAAGTCCGGCGCCGGATCGGAATCAGACCACGCGGTTCGCTGGTTGAGCGCGATCGCCTGGCGGAGCCGCTTGAGGGCGCGTGCGCGGTTCTCGTGCTGCGAGCGGCTTTCGACGGCCGTGACGACGAGGCCGGTCGGCTGGTGGCGCAGCCGCACCGCCGAGGAAGTCTTGTTGCGTTTCTGGCCTCCGGGACCGCTCGCCCGATACGTGTCCACGGCGCACTGGGCAAGCAGTGCGTCATCAGTGAGCCGCAGGAAGGATCCGGCGTCCGGCGCGACGGCTCCCATCACGTTCCCCTTCGATCCACGGGGCGTCGAACCGTAAAAATGCGTCCGCGCACGATGGAACCCCACGGAGCGGTCATCTCGACTGCTTCCGCATCGAGATCGAGGCCGTTTTGCCGCACCTGCTCGGGAAAACCGTCCGCAGCCGCGCGGTTTGGGTCACTCAAGATCGCCAGCCCCCCTGGCAGCAGTGCCGAAGCGATCCACCGGGCCAGCGGCTCCGATTTGCAGCGCTCGTAAAGCAGATCGGACCCCAGGATTCGCTCGAAGGCCGGCTCCCGGAGCGGAATGCGGTAATCGATGCGCCGAAACCCGGCGATCTCGACCCTACTCGCCGCTGCATTCAGCCGCGCGAAGGCGATCGCATCGTCATCGTAGTCGCTGGCGATCACACGCCAGCCCCGGTATGCAGCGGCGATGCTGACAAGCCCGATCCCGCAGCCGATTTCGACCGCGGAACGCCCCCGGCCATGCTCGCCGCCCAAGACGGCCTGCGCGAGCAACACCGATCCCGGCCACGGCTGTGCCCAGTACGGCATGTACTCGTCCTGGTGAAACCGTTTCTGCGTCTCCGGAGAGTCCAGCAGGGCGTCCATGTCCGCCGGCCAGGCGAGATCGAAGCGGCAACCGGCGATCGTCCACGTCTCGCGCTTCACCACGTACCCGAGGATCTGCTGCGGTGCGGGTTCCGTTGCCATACGCCCTCACTCATACCCCGGAAACGGCGGTGAACCGCTGTTGAACGCCCTTCGGACGGCGGTATTATAGCGTGAGGCCCACATGAGCATTTCATCCGCACCAGCACCGGTGTCGCACGTCAGTGAGGGGCCATATCGATTGGTTCCCTTTGATGCGGCCACGGCGCCGATCGTCGCGCGGTGGGCGCGGACCGACGCCGAGCTCTTCTGGCTTGCTCCCAAGACCCTCCCGCCGCTCACCTGCGAAAAGGTGCTGAGTTGGACCGCGGAGGAGGGTTGCCCGCTGCTCCTGCAACGCGACGGCGCGGTGGATCCGATCGGCTACCTCGAGCTCAACCAGATGCCCGGCGAGCCGCACCACCTCTGGATGGGGCATTGCGTGCTCAGCCCCGAGGCGCGCGGCACGGGGGTGGGCAAGCTCATGGTGCGGATGCTGATGACCGAAGGCTTCCGGCACCGGCGGGCTCGGCGCCTCAGCCTCGTCGTGTTCCCGGACAACGAGGCGGCCATCGCCTGCTATCTTTCGGCCGGCTTCGTGCACGCCGGCGAACAAACCAAGTACTTCTACGTCACGGGGCGTCAGCACCGGATGCTCCGCATGACCTGCGACCGGCACCGCTTCGAGTCCCTGCTCGCCGCGCGCAGCATCGCCTGAGCCGCAGATCCCCGATGGCTTTCGCGTGATGGGTTAGGACGGCGTGTGCCCGCGTCGTCGGCGGCTGGCCAGCAGCAGGCCCAGGCCGAGGCCGGCGGCGGACGCGGGCTCCGGCAGTGCGAGATACTGGCTGATGCTGACCCCGGTGGTGCCGTACGGCTCCAGCAGGAAGTCCCACTGGAACGCCCAGGTGACATCGCCGGGCCCGAGCGGCTCATCGACATCGTCCAGCGTCGTCGGGTAGGCGTCTGTCAACTTGTCCCGCGTGGCCGAATAGAAGTTGAGCTCGCGGTGCTGGGGGATCGGCGCGATCTGTTGGAGGACGACCACGTCCCCCTCCGTCTGACGCACGGTCTGCGCGTCGATAAAACGCGCGATCTCGCCTCCCGGCGCGCCGTTCAGGTCGAAGTCTGCATAGTGGAAGATCGAGATCGCGAGATCGTGCCCGGTGCGGTTGGTCACCTCGATGCTCGTGAAAAAGCGTGAGACCGGCACCTCCGGCTGGCTGCCGAACAACTGGTAGCTCGCCAGGATGTCGTACGAGTCGGTTCTGTAGAGCACTTCCAGTTGATCAGAACCCGTCTTGACGAGGCTCTGCGTGGGCAGGCTGCTCATGGCGAGTTCCGCGGCACTCTGTCCGGAGCGCACCCAGAACTGCTGCTGGTACAGCTCTTCCGCGCCGTTGATCGACCAGGATGAATGCCCGAACTGAGACTGCGTATTGATGAAGGCCGACGATGTACCGTTCGCGAGAGTCACCCCGTCGCCCCGGGCAGCTTCACCAGCAAAAACCAGCAAACACAGAAAACACCCAATCCGCCAGCGGGCTCGGTTAGGTTCGGCTGGACTCTCGTTCATTCTCTCCTCCCCCGGGGCGAGCGGCTCCTTCTCTCGTCCTTAACTTCAGGGCGGTCACTCTCATTGTACCGCGTTCTGGCTGTTCCACCAAGGTGATAAAAAGGGAATAAAGCTCAGCCGTACATTTCCGCGCGCATACTTGGCAAGCCTCTGTGGGGTAGAAGCTTACGCTCGGACGGGAGCGCCTTTTCCCGCCCCTTCCTCCAAACGAGGCACCTCGGATCATGGGCGCCGCGAGCCCTCGTTGGCGGAATTCCACCGCAGTGCGTCCGCATAAACGGTTTCCGTATCGGACACCATTTCGTCAACAGAGCGGACCTGCGCGGCCGCGCCCAATTCCGGGCGCCGCCGTGCAAACTCCAGTGACGACGCCAGGCCCTCGACGCTGCCCACGTCGAAGAGCAGGCCTGAGTCAGGCACCTGCGCTGCGATTCCCGGCATCCGGCTGGCGACCACCGGCACGGCGGCGGCCTGCGCCTCCAGCAGGCTGAACGGCAGGTTCTCCGGCCAGCAGCTGGGCACCGCCACGATGTCCGCGGCCCGCAAAAACGCGCGCACGCCTGCGGGATCCAGCGATCCGACGAATTCGACGTTCAACCCTGTCGCCAGGGACCTCAGGGTGGCGAGGTACTCCGGATCTGGCCTCGCCCCGGCGAGCCGCACGCGCGCCTGCGTCCAGCCGAGCCGCCGGACGGCCTCGAGCAACAGGGCAGGCCCCTTGTGCGGGAGCAGCACCCCGGCGAAGCCGATCGTCAGCTCGCCCGGCGCCTTGACCTGAGTTGAAACGAGCCGGGGTTCGCGAAACCACTCCGCGCTCAGGCCGTATGGAATGACGCTCGAACGCCCGTGGCTCAAGTGCGGGGCGATGGCCAAACGCGTCGCCTCGGACGGGTAGATCACGTGGGCGGCCAGGTCGAGACAGCCGGTGGTCGTTTCCCGCCGCTCGGTCCAGAAGACCGCCTCCATGGGCGAGCCGCCCCGCGGGATCGATCGCGCCGTCAGCAGTGCGAGGCTGATCAGAGACAGCGGCTTCGGAAGGCTCCCCGCCATGCGTGCGACGGCCCCGGGGTGGTCCTGCAGGCAGCAACGCAGGCATTCCTGCCACCCGGGCGTGCCGTCGCAGATCGTGCCGTCCGCCCGCTGGAGCGTGGACTTCGGGCAGACCCACCAGAAGTCCATCGTGGTGACGACAAACGGGATCCGCAGCCAGTGCGACGCCATCATCGGCCCGCAGCCGATGTGCGCCGGGTTGGCGACGTGGACGATGTCGGGGTTGTACTCGGACAGCCAGCCGAGGAGCCGGCGCGGCGGGCGCCCGCGAACCGTGCTCCAGCCCGACGCGGGATACGCGAAGATCTGCCGATCCGCGTCGACCGGCTCGCCCGGCTTCGCCGACGGCCGCCGACGCAGCGGGTCACCGGCCAGGTACCCGACCGCGTGTCCCCGGGCCGCCAGCGCCTCTCCCAGCGACCCCACGTAACGCTCGGTGCCCTGGTCGTAGCCGGACCCGAACTGCATGGTGACCAGCAGGATTTTCATCGCTCCGCCGCGGCTCCCCGGAAAACGCCGGCCGCTTGACACAAACTGCCCGGCCCGCGAAAATGCCAGTCTACCTCGGGGGTGGCCTGAGCGCAAGTCCCGGGGAAATAGACAGTTTGGCCCGTGGTGCAATTGGTAGCACGTCTGACTCTGGATCAGAAGGTTCTAGGTTCGAGTCCTAGC
>CAZJTF010000347.1:0-7457 GCA_964548565.1 uncultured Planctomycetales bacterium
CGGGCGCGGGCCCAGAGACCGCGCGCACGCCAGAAGGTGATCCTTCAACATGTCGACCCCGATCCCACTGGTCGTCATGACCGGGACGAGCGGTGCACCCGCCAGGGTCGTCGGTGCCAATAGTGCCTCGATCTCGTCTCGCACGGCCTCGATCCGCTTGGGCGCAACGCGATCGATCTTTGTAAGCACCACGGCGCCCGCGCGTACTTCAAGCAGATCCAGGATTGAAAGATGCTCGAATGTCTGTGGCATCGGCCCATCGTCGGCGGCGATAACGAGCAATGCGACATCGATCGCCGAGAGCCCACAGATCAGGTTGCGGATGAAGCGCTCGTGACCCGGCACGTCGACAAAGCCGATCATCTCTGGCGGCTTGTCTGATGCCAGATCGATCGGCATATAGGCAAACCCCAGATCAATCGTCATGCCACGCTTCTTCTCTTCGGGAAGTCGGTCAGTGTCGATTGACGTAAGCGCGCGGATTAACGAGGTCTTGCCGTGGTCAATGTGTCCTGCGGTGACAACGATCATCTGGATACAGCGTGGGAAAAGCGCAGCTCTGCGAGTTGGGCAATGAAGGTGGATTCCTCTTCGAGCGTACGCAAGTCGAGAATGAATGAACCACGCTGAATCCGCCCGACCACCGGAACCGGGAGAGCGCGAAACGCAGCGGCGATCTCCCTGGGGGTCACTCCGGCCTTCGCCCTTCCAGATGGCCGTATCGAGATGCCGGCACTTTCAATGGTCCGCAACGGCTGCGATCCACTGCCAATCTGGCTCTCGCATGCGACGACATCGACCCTCGCAAGCTTCTCCAGAGCAGCGGCACAAGCCGGCAGTACCCGCTCAGCGGCTTCGCGCACAGCGGACGCGGGTCGCGCGAGCAAGCGAAGAGTGGGCAGGCTTTCCACGAGCTGCTGCGGGTCGGAGTGCAGATACAAAACCGCTGATAGCGCCGCAAGGGTCAACTTGTCCAGCCGCAGCGCCCGCTTGAGCGGATTGCGCCGGATCTTCGACACGAGGTCTGCACGCCCGACGATAACTCCGGCCTGCGGTCCACCAAGGAGCTTGTCGCCGCTGAACGTCACGATGTCGGCCCCTCGCGCAAGTGTTTCACGAGGCGTCGGTTCGTGTGTCAATCCGTAGATGCGCAGATCCGTGAGCGCCCCACTTCCCAGGTCGACGACGAACGGTACGCCACGTTCGCGGCATAGAGCGGCCAGCTTCCCCTCGTCTGCTGACGCCGTAAAGCCGCGGATCTCGAAATTGCTCGAGTGCGCCTTGAGCACGGCGCCCGTGCGCGGGCCGATCGCGTGGCTGAAGTCACTCAAGTGCGTGCGGTTCGTCGTTCCGACCTCCCGCAGTCTGCAACCCGCCCCGTGGATGATTTCCGGTAGCCGGAATGATCCGCCGATTTCGATGAGTTCGCCGCGAGAAATCGGAACCTCTCGCCTGTTCGCGAGGCTACGCAGTACGAGCAGGATCGCCGCCGCATTGTTGTTGACGACCGTGGCCGCCTCGGCACCGGTCAACTCGCAAAGAAGCGCCTCGACGTGGTCATCGCGCTCGCCGCGCTCGCCCGAGAGCAGGTCGTACTCGAGATTGCTCGCTCCGCGCGCGACCCGGACGATGGCCTCGATCGCTTCCTCAGGCAACTGCGCACGCCCCAGGTTGGTGTGCAGAACGGTTCCCGTGAGATTGAAAACCCGCCGCAGCGGCGATACACGGCGCTGATCGATGTACCGTGTTGCTCGTTCAACAATGGACGAAACCGACTCTGCCGATCGCGACTCGCCGTCTATCGCAGACGTGTTGAGTCGGATTTCACGCTCAGCCGCCAGGGTCGATCTGAAGGCAGCCACGACGGCCATGCGCCCGTGCCGCTCGATCAAATCCGCCGCCTCCACGCTCCGCAAGAGACGATCCACGGACGGCAGGTCCGAGAGGGCAGACTCACCGGCCACGCGTTGCGCCTCAATCAATGCGGATGTCCGCCTTGCGGATGATGCCGCACCACTTCTCGATCTCCGACCGGATCACCGCGTCATACTCCTGCGGCGAAGAGCCAACCGGCTCCATGCCGAGCGAGGCCATTTTCTGAATGACGTCGGGTTCCCGGATCGCCTCCGCGATATCGGCGCTGATCCGATCGAGCAGCGCCTTGGGAGTGCCCGATGGGGCGTAGATGCCCATGATGCTCACACCGCTGAAGCCAGGCACCGTCTCCGCAATGGCAGGAATATCCGGGTTGCTCGCGACTCGTTTCGGACTCGCTACGCCAAGGACCTTCAAGCGCTTGTCGCGAACGTATGGCATGGAGGAAAAGAGGATGTCGAAGAGCAGTGGAACTCGTCCGCCGATGACGTCCTGGAGCGCCGGTGCGCTTCCCTTGTAAGGTATGTGAACCATCTGGATCCCGGCCATGCTGTTGAGCAGTTCGCCAGCCAGATGCGTCCCGGTTCCGGTCCCGGGCGTCGCGTAGTTGAGCTTGCCGGGATTCTGCTTTGCATAGGCGATCAACTCGGCGATCGTGTTCGGACCGAAGGATGGATGCGCAAACAGCGCATAGTGCGAAGTGACGACGTGCGAAACGCCGACCAGGTCCTTCAGGGTGTCGTACGGCAGGTTGGAGCGAAGGCAGGTATTGATTGCGTGGGCACTTATGGCGACGCCCAGCGTGTAGCCGTCCGGCGCCGACTTGGCAACGTGTTCCGTCCCGATGACGGTGCCTGCACCAGGCTTGTAGTCGACGACGACGGCACTGTTCCATTTCGTTTGCAGCCTGGCCGCAACCATCCGCGCGAAGGTGTCGGTTGGTCCCCCCGGAGGAAACGGGACAATGAGGCGTACCGGCTTCTCTGGCCACTTTGATTGTGCGACTGCGCCGCCGGCGATCGAAAGTGCGCCGGTGGCGGCAAGGGTCAAAATGACTTCTCGGCGATGCATGACGGTGTCTCCTCTTTCGTTTGTGGGTATCGCATCGCGGCTAGCGCCGCACTTCCACCGATCTCCTCGGCAATTTCACCAGCGGTGCGGACGAGTTGCGGGACAATCAGTTCGCGCAACCGACTCTCGGAGAGTGCGAATGACAGGGCGCCGCAGTTGACCGCCATCAACTCTCCTTGCGCGGAACGCAACGGAACGGCAGCAGTGTTGATCTGCGGATGCCAGTCGCCAATCGATACGCAGTAACCATCGCGGCGGATACCAGGCAACGATCGCAACAGGTTGCGGCGCAGTTTCGACCAGGCGGCGCCGTGTGTCTCGGCGAGTTCATCGAGCACTCGCTCGAGTGCACGTTCACCGAGCGCTGCGAGCCAGGCGCGCCCCAGCGCAGAGGTCACCAGCGATAGTCGGGCTCCTACATCGAGTTGCAGCGACACCGGTGCCGACCGTGAACGAAGCACTTCGACGAGCACCATATCGGGGCCGTCGCGTACCGCCAGAAAAGAGGCGGCGTCCGCGAACTCGGCCAGTTCGGCCAGGTGCGGACGTGCGATCGCACGTGCGTCGATTCCATCGAGGAACGAACGAGCCAGTCCGATCGCTCGCGCCGAGAGTTCGTAGTGATCCACCTGCGCCGAGGGTTTCAGATACCCGAACTCGACCAGAGTCGCCACGAGGCGGGTAACCGTTGGCTTGGGGATGCCCGTCAGTCGCGAGAGCTCGGCATTGGCAAGAGGCCGAGACACAGGCTCGAAGCACTCGAGCACCGCGAGGCCGCGACCGAGCGCGGAACGCGTCTCGAGTCGTCGACCCTGCGCGGAGCGACGATGGCCCGGTAGGTGCGACATCGATCGGAAGGGAGTGGCCTCAGAAGCGGGCATTCTGCAACCGGATCGCCATCCGGTCAAATAAAACTGAAATGCCGTTTCAATTTTCTTGCCTCGGTACAAGGGGGCGAATACAATCCGTTCAAACATCGCCGGGTTCGACGTGGACGCTTCCTCTTACGATGTCGCTGTCGCGGGCAGCGGAATCGCTGGTCTTACCGCCGCGCTCTTCGCAGCACGACTCGGGCATCGCACACTGGTGCTCGGTGGAAATGTCCCGGGCGGCTTGCTCCTGAGCATCGAGCACATTGAAGGCATGCCGGGCTTCCCGGAAGGCGTACCCGGCTACGAGCTTTGCCCGATGACTCAGGATCAGGCGGTCGACGCAGGAGCGCAACTGGTCTCCGCGGAGCTCGACGAGATCGCCAGGTCCGCAGATGGCTGGCAACTGCAGGCCGGCGGTATCCAGTACGCAGCACGCGCAGTCATACTCGCTACGGGAGCCAGATTGCGCACCCTCGGCGTCCCCGGAGAAGTTGACTTGCACGGCAAGGGAGTCAGTCACTGCGCAAGTTGTGACGCACCGATGCTGCGAGGTCGGACAGTGGTCGTCGCGGGTTCCGGCGACTCTGCCATGCAGGAAGGCCTGCATCTCGCAGAACACGCATCCAGGGTCATGATGCTGCACCGCGGCACAGAATTGACAGGGCAAGACAGCTATCGCCGGCGCGTGCTTGCGAACCCGCGCATCGAACATCGATATCGAACCAGCATCACGCAGATCATCGGTGACGATGCGGTGTCGGCGGTGAGAATCCAGGCAAACGGCGCGGCCGCCGAACTGGAAGCTGATGCGGTCTTCGTATATGTCGGCCTGGAGCCGAATTCCGCCATCGCACGCACTGTTGCCACCCTCGATGAGAGCGGTCGGATCCACGTCGACGCAAGCCTTCGAACTGCGGCCCGCGGCTTGCTTGCGGCTGGCATCGTCCGCGTGGGAAGCTCTGGGCAGGCAGCCGGGTCCGCAGGTGATGGCGCTACCGCCGCGATCAGCGCCGACCGCTACCTGCGCTCGGCGGAATGGACGTGCAATCTGTGAAGAGGAGCAATGAGCCAATGACATCGAAACTGGTCGTTCATGACCCACGGGGCTACGCTCCGGCGGTCTCCGGTAGCCGCCTCGCGCAGCGGATCGAGGATGGATTGGGCGGCAAACTTCTGTATCTCGTCGATTGCCTGTTCGACAATTCCGAAGTGTTCCTGCTTCAACTGCAGAGGTGGTTCGCCGAGCATCTACCGTCGGTCCGTACGCAGATCATCAAGCCGCGCGAGAGTTGGGAAGACGACCCCCGGATGCGCGCTCGGATTGAATCCGACGGTGACGCGGCAATCCTCGGCGTAGGCCTCTGAAGCACATGCAGCCCGACGGTCGCCGGGCTCGCAATGTCGCTGGAAGCCGCGGGAATTCCCACGGTCGCAGTCCACACGCATGTTTTTGCTCGCCTTGCCAGATCAGTGGCGCGTGCCGGCGGCATGCCGACGCTGCGTCAAGCGTTCGTGCCACAGCCGATCGTGGACCGCTCGCCCGAACAACTCCGTGGTTACGTCGACGGACTCGATCCCGTCAGCAAGCGCCCCTTCGTTCGTGAACTGATTGATGGACTCACGGCGCCGCTCGACGACGAAGATCTCAAAGGGCTTTCCTTCACGCGCTCGACACCGCGTCTGCTGGCAGCCGACACGGAGGCAAACCTTCATGCACGCTTCCTGCAAAGCCATTGGACTGATTGCCTGCCGATAGTGCTTCCAACCGAGGAACGTGTCGAGGCAATGCTCGAGGGCACGAGTCATGCGCCCGAGGAGGTTGTCGGGCGGATGCGGCCCACCCGCTTCCGTGAGTTCTGGGAATTCACCGTCGAGAAGGTGGCCGTAAACGCTGTGATGGCGGGGGCGCGCCCCGAGTACCTTCCTGTAATTCTTGCGATGGCCGCTAGCGGAATGACCGCCCGCCACAGTAGTACGACATCGTGGGCAGCGCCGGCGATCGTCAATGGGCCGATCCGCAACGAGATCGGGATGAACTCCGGCATCGGTGCCATGGGGCCTTACAACCATGCCAATGCAACGATTGGACGTGCACACGGGCTGCTCTCGCAGAACCTCCAGGGAGGATCCGTGGCAGGTGACACCTACATGGGATCTCTTGGCAACGCCTACAACTATTCAGCCACTTGGGCAGAAAACGAGGAGCGCAGTCCTTGGGAGCCACTGCATGTGCAGCACGGCCTGAAAGCAGAGGAAAGCGCGGTCACCGTTTTCCTCGGTGGCTGGTATACGCAGGCAGGCTATGGGCCACGAGAAAGCTGGGAACAGAAGTTCCGGCGATGCTTCGCGGCCTGCGAACCCTTTTGCCCACCGGTCATCATTCTGGATCCGATCACTGCACGTGGTTTCGTCGAACGCGGCTTCGACTCGAAGCAAAAATTGATGGAGTGGTGCTCGACCAATGCGCTGTTGCCGGCCAACGAGTACTGGGACAATCAATGGGTGCAGACCTTGATCCATCCGCATGCGGTCGCCGGAGTGGAGCCGTGGGCCTCAATGCTCAAGGCTGCGCCGGACGAACTCGTGAGCATGTGGCGACCTTCGGATATTTCCATCGTGGTGATGGGCGGTGAGACGCAAGGCGCTTTCAAGATGGTTGCCGGACTGTACAGGCAAGCGACTCAATCGATCGACAAGTGGCGGTGACGCCACGCTCACAAACAGGAGGTTTCATGATCTCCAGACGTCGGATCCTGGCAGCCGGAACGGGCATGGCCGCACTGCTGTCCGCTCGCGGCATCAGGGCGAGTACCGGAAAGTTCCCGACCGCGACCGTAAAGGTCATCGTCCCCTACCCGCCCGGCGGGCCCACCGATACGCTGGCGCGGCTCATGACACAGCGGCTTGGCGAAAAATGGAATTCGCCGGTAGTGGTCGATTACAAGCCGGGCGCGGGAACCATGATCGGGGTCGCCAACGTTTCTCAGGCTCAGGCTGACGGAATGACCGTTGGGATCGTGAACAGCGCCTTTGTAATCAACCCGTTGCTGCACAAATCGGTTCCCTACAAGATTCGAGATCTGGCGCCAGTCACCCAACTGGTCGAGGTGCCGTTGGTTCTGGCGGCAAATGCAAGCGTTCCGTACGACAACCTGCCGCAACTGGTGGAGTACGCGAAGCGCAATCCGTCTGCCATGAATTTTGCGACGCCAGGAGCGGGCGGCACCTCGCATCTTGCCGGAGAGTTGCTTAACCGGGTAGCCGGCATTCGTCTGACGCACATTGCGTACAAGGGGAGCGCACCTGCACATACCGACGTTGTCGGTGGGCAGGTACCGTTGCTCATCGATCCACTGCTTTCGGTGCTGCCGCTGGCTCGCTCCGGAAGGTTGAAGATCATTGCCGTGTTGTCACCAGAGCGTGTCAAGGGCGCCGGGGACTTGCCAACCGTCGCCGAAACCTATCCGGGCTTCGACGTGAGCACCTTCCTTGGCCTGGTCGCGCCAGCGGCAACACCGAGGTCTGCCATCGACGCTGTTGCCAACGCCGTTGCGGAGGTTCTAGGTGAGCCGGACGCTCAAAGCCGAATCGAGGAACTTGGCATGTTCGTGAAGGCACGGGGGCCAGGGAATTTCGGCA
>CAZJTF010000348.1:0-7412 GCA_964548565.1 uncultured Planctomycetales bacterium
CGTTCGTTTCATCCGAGAGACAGCCGAGAGCGAGCGGTACGCGGTGTACCTCCGCGATCTGCTCGTCGAACTCGTATCGCTCAATACTGCGGCTGATTCCGATTTTGCGGCCACGGCGGTCCGCGAGCAGCGGCTGTTTGATCGGATCGAGCGCGAGGTCCTTGCCGCGACGGATGGTGGGGCGGCCGTGGAGCGGCCCCCGATCGATCCTGCCATCGAATCGGACCCCGACTACTCGCGACCCGGCTACGCGGCGGACGAAGCCGGAAAAGTCCCGGGCGCGGCCACGGTCTATCGCGATCGCGGCAACCTTGTGGCAATCATGCCGGCAACGGCCGAGCCCGGGCTGATTCTGCACGCGCATGTGGATGTTGTTCCCCCATGGTTCCCGGGGACCCTCGAGGGCGGCCGCGTCAAGGGACGCGGTGCATGTGATAACAAGGCACAGGTGGCAGTCTTCCTCGCCCAGATGCGGCTGCTTCACGAGCTCGAAGAGAAGCTGGGGCGGCGGGCGTCGCGCGGGCAGGTATACCAATTTGCCATCGAGGAGGAGATCGGCGGGAATGGTTCGATCAGCCTTGTGCGCGATCCACGTTTCGCGAAACTGCCGGTGCTGATGGGAGAGTCGACCGATCTCGTGCCGTACTGCGCACATCGCGGATGCGTGTATTACCGGTGCCGGCTGTCAATCGGCGACAATCCTGATGCGACGGCACTCGAGTTGTTCCCGTTTGTCGTTCTCGCATTGGAGGCAGAGGGGCGCAAAATCAAGCGCGAGACCAGCACGCCCGGCTTCAGCGACGCGCACGTTCAGACGAATCACGGGATTCTCGGCATCTACGGGCTGCATCCCGGGAACGTTTGTGACCATGTGGCAGTGGAACTCGTAGCCCGGACCAATGCCAATCCCGACCGGATGGCCATGAAGCTCACGCAGCTGTTCGATGAAGCCATCGTGGAATACGCCTCCCGGTATGGTGACAAAACACGGGAGATCGACCCCGCGACGGGGCGGCCCCGTCTCGCGCGGCATTTCCAGGTCAAGCTGCTTCCGTCGACCAACACTCAGAACTTCCGCATCGATATCTGGGGCGTCAGCGGGCACATGGGCGCCGTCGCCCAGTGTGACAATGCGATTACGAAGGCGGCACTGCTCTTTGGCGGGCTGCTGAAAGTCGCCGGCAAATACCAGGGGATTCAGGCGTGGGGTCGTCTGGCGGACTGGTCGGCCGAGGAGTCGGGGCGGTCAGTGATCCTCGAGGGCGGCCAGGGTTTCACGCCGAGCCATCGCATGGCCGACGTGCAGGCCCGTATGGCGGCGGCCGCCCGCGACGCCGTGCAGAAGTACTGCAAGCTGCGCCACCGCAGGTTTGACGAGAGCATGGTGCAAATGACGTTCGACCGCCTGCACAACGACGCCTACTCCGATCCGCCGACCATCGCCCCCATGGCGGCTCTCCGCGCCGCCTGCGAGACGCTAGGCCACCGCCTTCCCGAAACCAGGGCCTGGGAGACGAGCTGCGACGCCCGGATCTACCACCACAAGGGCCACCCGGTCGCGATCTTCGGCGCCGGCAAGCTCCACCTCGCCCATAGCGACAGCGAGTTCGTCACCATCCCAGACCTTCAAAAAGCCCTGTCCATCACCGCCCTCGCCACCTGGTGGCTCGTCCAAGGTTGACGTGAAGATTGCGCGGCTCTGGTCCGGTGGCACTCCAGAATCCAGAGTCTTCTGTTTAACGCCCCAAAAGAGCCTGACGACCCCGAACCGGGTCGTCAGGCTGAGAGGCCGTTCGCGAACGGCCCTCATGGGCTGATGACCACCAGTCCATCAATCGGGCTCATACTCCGCACATTGTAGCCGTAGTTGTTGTAGTCGGTTGAATTAACCACCTTGTTCCGATCCATGTCGTAAAGGTCAGTGATCGGCCGGTTGGGTATCGGTGTGAGGCTCCGGTTGTTAAATATCCCATTGTAATCAGTTGAGGTTACCGTGAACCGTGTCGGTGGCGCAAAAACATCCCCGATCTCGCCGACAAGATTTCCGAAGTAGAACACATCATCGGCCGCCAGATGAGTGTTCGCGTTTGCGAGCAGTCTAACGTGCAACCAATTCTTGTCAGGAATTGCATTATCGTTCCACGTGAGCGAGATACGGTCTGAGCCTCCAACGCCTGCTCCCGGAGCAACTGCTATTGCGGGCGCGGGTGGAACACCAACCCAAAGTGAGATGTTCGTGACATTACCGTACCTGAACACACAGTCTGCTGCTGTGACAGATAGAGGCGGACAGGTAGGTATTGGCCGGGCCACATCGATATAGATCCCAGTTACGCCGCGGCTGTGACTGCTGACGTTCTCGAACGTTGCGGATCCTGTGCCTGGCAGCTTTGCCACTTTGTTACCCACCGCGCCTGCGATATTGGGAACGGGCGTCGTGCCCCACGAAGATCCTGCATAGAACAGCTGTCGATTGACAATCGTTGCCGTCGGGATCTCCGGTACGAAGTAGTAGTCCTCTGTTTCCCCTATCTCGTATCCGCCCTGGGGTCCGCTCCCACCGCCGCCCGGTACTCCTGTCGGCTGCCAGGGGCGCTCAGAGAGCGTGATGCGCATCCAGATGGGCGGCGCCTCAGGTGCGACGCCGGTCACCGGGTGCCATGGCAGGAACTGCGGCGTGGCGAACGTCACAAGCCCAGGAATCACCGACCCGATCAGCTGGTTCTGTACTGCCCATTCAGGGGCCGGACCCTGCTGCTGGCAATCCAGGATGTCATCCCAGTCTCCGTCCCGGTTCCAGTCGAACCACGCATTGACGTACAGCGCCTGTGACGGAACAATAAACTTCACCTGGTAGTTGAACCTGCTCCAGCAGCACCGCGGCAGCTTCAGCGGGAAGATCACGCCATCATCAGCAACGTCCCGGTCAGGTGAATCCGCCAGCGGAATGATGTTATTGGCCGGATCCTGATCCGGTCCCGTATCGGCCTCATTCTCGAGGCTGACACGCTGTCCCAGGTGGGCAACAGTGAGCGGCTGGCGGTGCAGCGGGCCCCATGGCGGCGAGCCGATCCTGTACACCGTCGGGAAGTTCGCCGGTACGCCAGCCGGCTCGCCGGGCGGGTACGCAGTCATTGGCGTTGGTGGGAAGCTGTTGCTGCTGTCGGGCGCGTCGCCGAGGTCGTGCTGCGGCGGCTCCTCAATCCGCACCAGATAGTCCTCGACCTCGCCGTCGCCCGCCGGCCCGCTATCCGGCAGCGGGACAGCCAGAAGCGGGGTGACGAACCGGAAGCGGGCGTAAGTGGTACCGGGAACAGCCGTTGCAGGAACATTGAATGCGAGGGTATTGCTGCCGGCATTCAACAGCTGTGTGATGAAGATTGCATCGCCCGCGTCCGACCAGTTGCCATTTCCTGCGAAATCCATCCACGCGAAGAGGTAGCCCTGCACGGACGCAGTCACCTGGACGGTCGCCGGCTGGCCAGGAACGATCATGCCGACAATGCTCACGCCGTCCTCGTCGTCCATGGCGGGTGGGGCCAGGTCATCGCCGTCCGCGTTCGCGTTGGGCTGACCATCGGGCTCGGCATCGATGGCATGGCCGAGCATGATTCCCGGTACGATCTTGTGTCGAGCGCCGTTATGTGCGGCCAGGGTGGGGTATTGTGGCGCCAGGAGCGAGTCCGGCGCGTCGCCCCAATCCTCCTCCTGGCCGATGCGCACCTTGTAGTCCTCGACTTCGCCATACGGCAATTGGCCGAAGAATGGCACACCTCCCGGGTTGGTGTGCACGCGGAAGCGGGCGTACGTGTCCGTGTTCGGTTTGGCCGTGGCCGGTACCGGGAAGTTGAGCACATTCGGGCCGGCAAGGAGCAACTGGGCCACAAAGATCTGATCGCCCGGCGTTGCCCAACTGCCATCGCCGTTGAAGTCGATCCACGCGCTGAGCAGCGCGTTAGCTGCTCCGCTCATCGTCACCTGCACCTGGGCATTCAGACCGGGGACGAGCGGGTTGGTCAGGAAGACCACGCCGTCCTCGTCCGGCTGGTTGTTCAGATCATCGCCGTCGGCATTGACCGCAGGCAGTCCATCTGCCTCTAAATCCTTCAGATTACCAAGAATCGGGGCGCCCCTCCCGTGGCTGGCACCATTGCTGGCTTTCAGCGTGGGATACATTGGATCGGGAGCATCGCCGTAATCCAGAGCCTCAATGACCTGCAGAAGGTAATCTTCCGTTTCACCGTCTTCGAAAACGCCGGAGCCATCCCAGGGGACAGCCATTCCGACAGGTCGCTCCGTCAACGTCACGCGCATCCAGACTTCTCCGGCGTTCGGACCGATGACGAAGCTCGTGCCCGCGGCCATCAGACCGGAAACCGGGCCGTCGTACGGATTCGCGATCGGGAAGTTGACCAGCACGTGCTCGGGAGCGGCGGCGGTTGGGCACTGTGACGCGCCACTCCACTTGCCGTTGCGATCCCAGTCGATGAGCACGTTGAGATAGCCCACCGTCTGGTTGGGCATATGGTTGTGCACTTCGACGTCGATGTTCTTACCCCAGACCGCGGTCATGCAGGTCGCGCCGAGTGCCCCCATCGCGCCGGAGCCGCATGGCACGACTTTCCCTGCCTGGTCGAGCGTGTAGGCAGGGGGGAACAGCAGGCCGGCGTCACCATCCTGGAAGCACTCGTCGGCATCGTACGGATTGAACCCGGGGCACAGGCCCGCATTGCCGTCCGTCTCAAAGTCGACGGCCGGACCAAGCCAGGCGCCGAAGTTCGTGTGCTGGATCCACGAGGCGGCCGGTCCCACGTTGATGCAGGTCGGGAAGGTGCCGATCAGGCCGCCTGGATAGGCAAGCACGCCTTCGGGAGCATCACCGAAATCCACCTGCAACTGCGGTTCGTGCGCGCCGGTGATCGCGAATGCCAGGTCCATTGAGTCGGGCGCCATGGGGTGCCCGTCTCCGTACCGCAGCTCTTTCCAAAGCCCGCTGCGGGAGTCGAAGTACACTGCGTCGTCGTTCCAGTGATCCCGCGAACTCTTCCATCCCCAGGTGCAGTCATCGTTGACCGTGGCATCGTATTTGACGCCCAGCCAGTAGATCCGGTCCTTCGTCTGGACGAATGCCTCCCCCGCGGGAATGTAGAAGTCGTACTGGTAGCACATCGTGTCCGCGGGCGGCGGGAACCAGATCTGGGTCGCCGGGTCATACCACCACTCTTGCAGCTTGTCTGCATACAAGTAGGCGTTGTACGAACCAGGCGCGAAGGTTCTGCTCCAGAGCAGGCGTCCGGGGTGACTCCACGGCATCTGCGGATCCTGTCCGGCCGGGATGTCGGCGTAGATCTTCAGCGTGATCGTCAATGCCGAGGGACTCTGGAGCCCGGAGGGGTCCTTACAGAGACTGTCGCCGTTGTACGATGTCCAAAGGTGGATGTCCGTGATCCCGCCACTCTGGGTGCATCGGAAGTCATCCGCTTCCTCAACCCAGTAGTTATCCACGTCCACCCCGGTCGGTGGATCTTCGCTGAGATCGGGCTTCTGCAGCCATTTAAGCGGTACGATTTCGACCCTGTTGTCCTCCACCTCGCCGTCCCGGGCAGCGCCGACGTAGCTCAGTCCCCCGGCGCTGCTGAGACGGAAACGCGAGAAGGTCGTGACCGCCTGGGTCGGGAAAGCCCCGGCCGGTACCGTAAACTTGAGGTCGTTCACGCCAGGGTTGAGCGCGACGCTTGCGAAAATCTGGTCGCCGGCTTCCGCCCAGCTCCCGTCCGCACCGAAATCAACCCACGCATCCAGCTTTCCGCCGGCAGGGGCCGTGACGCGTACGATCGCTTTCATGCCCGGAATCAGCGGTGAAATGAAGGCCACCCCGTCTTCGTCGTCGACACCGGCCGGGGGATTCAGGTCATCACCATCCGCGTTCGCAGTGGGTTGGCCATCGGCCTCGGCATCGACCTGGTTCCCCAGCCGGAGTGCGGAGCCAAGGACATGCCTGGCTCCGTTACTGGCACGGAGCGTCGGGTACTTCGGATCCGGTGCGTCGCCGAAGTCCAGTCGCTCTTCTGCCGGATCGATCTTGACGAGGTAGTCCTCGGTTTCGCCGTCCTCGAAGCTTCCCGCCCCGTCCCAGTCGGTTGGATTCAGGATCGGCACTTCGGTGATGGAGAAACGTACCCATGCGTGCCCCGCGTTGGGGCCGATGAGGAATCCGGGCGGTGCGAGCGCCGAGAGCGGTCCATCGTACTGCGGTGGAATAACGAAGTTACGCAGCACCCATTCGGGCGTACCCGCGGTTGGGCACTGGGAAGCCCCGGTCCAACTGCCGTTCTGATCCCAATCGATGAGGACGTTTACGTAGGCCGCCAAATACGGGGGATGATTCGGCATCCAATTGTGGATGAGGATGTCGATATTGGCGCCCCAGGCCGCCGGCGTGCACACTCGGCCCAGCGGCGTGTTGGGGCCCGTGCCCGATGGACAGGGGACCACATTACCGGCGGCGTTCAAGGTGTACGCCTGTGGCATCAGGAGCCCGGCATCACCGTCGTTAAAGCACTCGTCGTTGTCGTACGGCGCGTAGGCAGGGCACAGCCCGCCGTTACCGTCCATCTCGAAATCCACCATCGGCCCGAACCATGCGCCGAAATTCATGTGCTGAATCCAGGCGGCCGGTCCTGCCGTCGTGCAGGTCGGGAACTGGCCGACCACGCCGGACGGATAGGCGAGCACTCCCTCCGGGGCATCGCCGAAGTCGAGTCTCTTTTCCTCACAGGTCTGGTCCCCGCCGAGACTGAACGCCAGGCCGAGCCCCTGTTGCGCCCAGACACCGGCCGGGTAGTACAGGCGGGACCAGGGCCCGGGGTACGGCTCGGTGCCTACACCCCAGACTGCGGGGAAGCGGTAGTAACTCTCCGGGGATTTGGTCGTCTTCCAGCCGAAATCGGCCTCCGGGTCCATGGGCATGGCCTGCAGGTCGAGCCAGTAGGACCTCGGGATCTCGATGCTGCCGCTCTGGCAGAAGGCCTCTTCAGGCGGGATCGTGAAATCGTACCGCCAGATGTTCTTGTCGCCGGGATCCATGTAGAGGCCCGTTGCTGGGTCCCACCAGGATTCGGAGAACGTGCCTGTGGGCGTGACGTTCGTCGCGCTGAATGTGCCCGGAGGGAATGTCTTCATCCACCGCAGCGGCCCGGGGGTGCCCTCGAGGCCGTCGTCGTGAATACTCAGAGTGAACGCGACATTGTGGGCATAGCCACCGGGGAGGATGTCGTTCTTCCACGATCCCCAGATGGTGATGTTGGTGATCAGCGTCCGACGCGTGCACAGGAAGTCATCCGCGAGGATGTTCAGAGGCGTCGCCTTGATGTCCATCCCCGTGCGGTTGACGTCCGGCGGCTGGATGAACT
>CAZJTF010000349.1:0-7362 GCA_964548565.1 uncultured Planctomycetales bacterium
CCTCCCGTCGAGCGTTCCGCTCCATGCACCCTCCGTCAGGGCGATCGTGGCGTACTGCAGGCCGTCGATGGTCTTGAAGTCCACCGGGGTGCCGGCCGGGTCGGCCGCACCATCGTGCCACATGCCATCCCCGGGATCCGGCGTCCCGGCCGGCATCGGGGCCAGGGACTGGCCGGAGACCTTCCCGCCGCCGCTGACCAGCACGACCTGGACGCCAATTGTCGCCGGAAGTGCGGTGAGGCCCAGGTCGGCCAGCGCGATGCTGGCCTCGATGCCTGTCACCGCCGATGCAGCACCGGTCGCACTGTCGTTCGTGACGCCGGCGTAGTTGCTGTTGTCGAAGGCCACTTGCAGGTTGTTGGGATTGACGCCATCCAGCAGGACACTCGAGCCGCTGCCCAGTGCGACATGTCCACGGTTGGTGTGCGTTCCGCCGCTCACGTCGGACAGCTCGTACCAGTCCACGTCGCATCTGCCGGCGCCGTTGTTGATCGCGAGCACGTAGTCGGCAGCGAAACCGGAGTCAAAGGTGTCCGTCTCCATGTTGGGGAGTGTGCCGGGTCCGTCGAGGCCGGTGAGACCGTTGAGCGTGTTCTGGCCGCCGCTTTTCGTGTCGAAGAAGATGATGATCGCGTTGCCGTTGGTCTCGAGATTGCCGGTGATCCCCAGGTACAATCGGTCGCCCTGGGCTTTCACATGCAACGCGTCCAGTTCCGATCCAGGAGAAGAAATAGTCGCGACTTTCTGGTCGCCGTAGCCGGTGTAGTTGTCCTGGACGGCCGACGCGCTCACGGCGGCCCACTCCTGGCCTTCGCCGGAATTCAGCACGCCGTCAAAGGTGATGTTGGTCCCCAGGAGCGTCACCTTGTAGCGTCCGTTCGGCAGATCCAGGTCAAAACGGGCCGCCTGATTCGGCACAGTCGTCCCCATGGAAATGTTCGGCGCGGAATTCCCGAAGTCTCGCCCGATCGAAACATCCCAGCCACCGGCTTTGCGGAATTTGAACTCGTAGCTCCCCTGCGTGCCAATCGTCGTCGTGGCGGAGTAGATGCCGTTGCCCTGGCTAACCAGGCTGACGATCGGGCTGCCCCAGCCGTTGAAGCTGCCCATGACTTCCCAACTCATGCCGAGGTCGTCGTACCCGACGCGGGTCCCGACCGGACTCCACCCGTCCGCCGCCGGCGTGCGCCAGAGGTGGAAGGTTGCCTGGCCGCTGGCGTCCGCCTGGAAGCGGGCGTCGCTCGCGGGCCAGTTCTCGCTCCAGCTGGCGTTCGCGAGCTTGAATTCGTAGTAAGTCCCCTCTGTCAGGCCGGTCACCGTGCCCTGGTAATGCCCGCCCCCCATATGCGTCAGCTGGTTCCCGGTCCCCCAGCCGTTGAAGCTGCCTCGGGCGTAATACGGCTGCGCCAGCGCGGGCGAGGCCGCCAGCGCCACGGACCAAAGCAGCAGGGATGGCTTACACATCAGTCGCACGTCCAACCTCCTTCCGCGGGAACGGCGCACGGGAGACTGTCCTGGCCGCTCCTGGATGCGGTGTGTGAATCGCCTCTTCCAAAACCTCCTGGCGGCCGCAAAGTTGAGATGGGCGGCGCGCAGTACCCCCGCGAGAGAGAGATCTCTGCAGGTAAACCCCTTTTACACAAATGGAGGAAGCCCGTCAATCACCTCCGATTGGTTCAGGCTCAGCGAGGTGGAGGGAGTCGCCGATTGAGGAGCGTCCGCAGGGGCACACCGGCGCGGAGATTCGGCTCCGGATCCGGGATCCACTGCACGGCCCGCGCCGGGGAGGCGCCGCTACAGTGCACCAAAGTGGTCCCACAGGATGGTGCTACGGCCAGGATCGGCACCGCTGCTCTCCCGGCTGATACCGCGGTTGAATGCCTCTCGGGCAATGGATGGGGGCTGACAGACTCCGGAGGTATGCGAAGCCCAGTTCACAACGGTGGTGCTGCCCAACGACGATCGTGCAACTTCCTCACGCCGAAATCTTCCCCCAAAACCCCGGGGTACGCCGCGAAACCGCCGGTCGCTGGAATTCACCCGCCCCCCCCACCCCACACGGCCGATGCGTTCCTAAGCCCCCGGGGCCGCCCTTGTTATGCGGCATGTCACAATGCTGGGGCCGCCGGGCGCTGCAGCCCCTCCCCGATTCCGACCACACGCCGTTCGCCTCCCACAGGCCCTGCCGCTGACGATAGTTCGTCAGCGGGCCGCCGCCTGGCGCGACCACCATGCGGGCCAGGCGGGAACAGCCTGCTGATCCCGCCGCAAAAAAAGGAGCCTGACCCGATGCTGGAGTCTGGAATCGGCAGAGGCCGCGCCGTCCGCGGGGCGGGCCAGAGCCACACCCGAGTTGCCGCTTCTTCCAAATGCGGCGAATACCCCGCTCCGCGCAGGGGCATTGGAGATGGTGCTGGTATACAATGTCGGGGCCGAGTTCGACACCACGGTTTTTGACGGAAGTGTCGCATGCAGACACCCGCTTTTCACCGCAGGGACGCATTCACGCTGATCGAGGTCCTCGTTGTTGTTGCCATTATTGCCGTGCTGATCTCCGTGCTGCTCCCGTCGCTCGGCAAGGCGCGCGAGAGCGCGAAAACCGTTGCGTGCCGGGCGAACACACACCAGATGGGCCTGGCGCTCCAGATGTACACCCAGGGCAACAAGTATTATCCCGGTCACCACCTGCCCGGCGCCACCCGGACCCAGTTCATCCTCTGGCCCAGCCGGCTGCTCCGTTACATGGGCGGCAGCGGCAAGCGCACGGGCGGCATGCACCAGGTCTACTTCTGCCCCTCCTCGAAGTACAAGAAGCGGTGGGACGGCGTCCAACGGCTCTGGTGGGACATCTCCAGCGCAGGTCCGAACGACTGCGCGAACTTCGACTATGGCTACAACGACTGGGGTGTCGGCGAGACGTTTTCGATCCCCGGCGCGCCGAACCTGGGCCTCGGCGGCCACATCGTTGTCAACCAGAACGACAAAGATTCGCGGAGGAGCGGCGAGGTCAAAGTGGAGAAGGTCGAGCGTCCCGGCCAGATGATCGCCATCGCCGACAATGACGCGGACGATACATTGAAGGGCCGCCCGGGCAATTGGGATACCGCCATCGACCCAATCAACGACGCCGGGCGCGAATGGCCCGGGGCGCGCCACAACAAGGGTGGCAATGTTCTCTGGGCGGATGGTCACGCTGACTTCCAACTCCAGGCGAATCTCGTGGAGAAGACACACAAGGCACGGCGCCGCTGGAACAACGACTTCAGATCGCACTGCAAAGACTGGGGTGACGGCACGATTGCAGATTGTCGCGCGGAAGAGAACCAGTACAGCTACTGAGTGTCACCCCACAGATGAAACAGAAACTCGCATACGTATTGCTCTCGGTGGTCCTGGTAGTCGCCGTCGGCTGGTCGTGGCGTTCGCTCTCGGGCGGGGGCGCCGGGTTCAGCGGGTACCCGCTGGTGTGCTCGCAGTGCCAGCATTTCTTTACGCTTGGCGAGGACGCCTTAAACACGCACCCGCGCAGCCCGGAGGGCAAGGGCCTGCAGTGCACCAAGTGCGGAAAGTTCGGCGCCAAGATTGGCGTCCAGTGCTCCAACTGCGGGAAGTGGTACATCCACGAGGGCGGACGCGGTTCCGCGGCCGTCTGTCCTCAGTGCGCGCCGCAGACCGCACCCTCGATTCGTTGATCCGCGCCGAACCCGGCCCGCCTCTCTCGACGTCTGACCCGCGCCTCTATCTCACAGGTTCCCGGTACCCCGGAATCGCTGTTGCCGTCGGTCTCCGTTGCGAAAGCAGGTCAGCTGCGCGGCAGCTGTCAGTTTGTACATGCCGGGTCGAACGCATGGCCGGCGCCGCTGAAACACCTCTGGAACGAGCCAAAGTCCGACTGGTCCGTGTCGAAGTCGTGGTCCGCGTCGCAGCGATCGAAGTCGTTCAATGAACAGCCGGGAAGCGGCCCAGCAATCGCTGGCCCGGTGGCGCAGCCTCTGAACACGCCGAAGTCCGCGAGGTCCACGTCGCCGTCGGTATCGAAATCGTAGCGGAAAAACGGCGGACAACCGGCCGTGTCAACGGGGGCCCCCGCCGCGGTTCCCGGGCACTGGTCGCATGCGTCACCAACTCCATCGCCGTCGGAGTCAGTCTGGTCCGCGTTGGGCACCAGCGGGCAGTTGTCGCCTGAGTCCGGCACGCCGTCCTTATCGGCGTCCGCGCAGCCCAGATGGAACACGTAAACGGCGCCGGCATGGGTCTGACCGCCGACGGCCGCACAGGCGGCGCCGATGATGGCGGTGTCGCCGCCTGCGGCGACCGCGGACCCGAAGTGATTCCAGGCGGCCGCATCGGAGGCGGTCAGCCTGGCTTGCCGCCTCCAGGTCCCGCTGGAGCGCACAAACACATAGGCAGCGCCCGCCGATGTCTGGCCTGCAACAGTCGCAACGGCCGCCCCGACGACCAGCACATCGCCGTCTAACGCGACCTGACTCGGGAAACCCTCGGCTGATCCGCTGGGCAGACCCAGCTTGGTCTGCTGCGCCCAGACTGCCCCCGAACCCACAAACACGTAGGCAGCCCCGACTCTCGTCCCGCTGCCATCGTCGGCATTGGGAGCCCCGATCGAGAGCGTGTCGCCGTCCACGGCGACTGTGGAGCCGAAGTCGTCGGCCGGTGTGGCATCGGAAGCGGTCAGCTTAGCCTGCTCCGTCCAGGTTGCCCCTGAAGTCAGGAACACGTATGCCGCCCCAGTCTTGCCGGTGTAAGGGTGAGGCGCCGCACCGACCACCGCTGTGTCGCCGCCCAGTGCGACCGAAGAGCCAAACCCAGCAAGGTTGAAGGCATCCGAGGCGACAAGCTTCATTGATTGAGTCCAGATTCCAGCCGAACGAGCAAACACGTAAACGGCGCCGGCGTCACCCACGCCGGTGACGTCCGCATAGGCTGCGCCGCTCATGATGGTGTCGCCACGGATCGCAACAGAGAAGCCGAAATGGTCGCCGTCGTGCGGATCGGCCGCTGTCAGCTTGGCCTGTTGCGTCCAAGTCTGCCCTGAACGCACGAACACGTAGGCCGCGCCGGCCTGGACGACAGCGCCCAGGTTCGCCTCCGGCGCCCCGATCACGACCGTGTCGCCGTCCACCGCGACCGAATAGCCGAACATGTCGCACGCGGCCGCATCGGACGCAGCGAGCTGGGCCTGTTGCGTCCAGATGCCACCTGAACGAGTAAAGACGTACGCCGTCCCCGGCTTCCATTCGGGCGAGCTGCACCGCGGCGCGCCAATAACCAGCGTATCGCCGTCCATTGCTGCCGCCCCACCGAAGCCCCGGTCCGCCTGAGCACCCAGGGCCGTCAGCCTGGTCTCCTGGTTCGTGGCGTGGCACCGGTCGCACACGTCTGCGATACCATCACTATCGCTGTCCCACGCACAATCGCTGCCCGGCCGCCCCGGGGTTCCGCCCTGCGACTGGCAGGTGGCGGCGTCGGTCATTGCACATCCGCCGCCCGGCAAACAGCAGGCCTCGGGGGGCGGCTCGCACACATCCGCGATCCCGTTGCCCTGGCTGTCAGCACAGTCAGTTCCCGTGCCATGCCACGTCCCGGACAATTGTTGCTCGCAGGTGATCTGATAGGTGACGGAGCAGTCCTGGAGCGCCTGCCCGTAGCAGCACGGACCTGTCGCGGGGCAGGTGACGGTAGCGCATGTGCTGCCGGGGCCCTGGGGCAATCCGCCCAGCAGCGCGCAATCCGCGTTTGGCATATCCTGGCAGCCGCTGATGCTAAGGCAGCAGGCCTCGGTCAGCGGCGCACCGGTAACCACGGCCTCCAGGCGCACGGCGTCGATCCACTCGTTGCACGCGTCCATCGTGATGGTGAGCGTGTTCAAACCCTGGTTCAGGTGGTAAGCCGGCACTGTGAAGGGGTGCAATCGGCCCAGGTCGAGGCACCAGGGCAGGCGGGCGAATTCGATCCCGTTGATCTTCAGGCTCCCCGCATCATCGATGTTCCACGAGCCGGTGATGGACACGGTGGAGAGATCGTATCCGGTCAAGTCGAAAGTCCGGTGGAACGAGTAGCCGGCAGGTCCCTGGACCTGCCCGGCGTTCCGGCCGATCCAGGCGGAGTTCGGACCATTCGGCACCCATCCGCCCCACCAGTTGTCGCACCCCGGAGAGACGGTCTTCGCCGGCGTGATTCCCTGGGGCTGCTCCACCGTCCAGTGCGCGTCATCCACATTGCAGGACGGGATCAGGTTGTCAGATGCGTCCAAGCCCGTGGACAGGTTGAGCGTGGCCGCGGCAGGTTGGCTCCCGCAGAGCACGATGAGACCGAGCACAACCGCCTCACCTGGAATTCGGAAGTTCATGGCGGGCATCCTTCACTCGCTCCAGCGCAGATGGTCGTCACGACTGCTGACTGGATCATTGAGACCCTCAGCGCTGAGGTGGCGTTCTGCAGTTGTTGTGACCGAAACTCGTGTTCGGACGCATGTTCCTACGGCACGCCGGGAACAACATGTATCCTCGACTCGGACATGTCGGCGCAGAGGGCCGCTTGTTTTTGCCTCTCTCCTATGTGAGTCAACAACACGCAAACTGCGGCACAGAGAAATGATTGCCCCTGCAGGGCGGAAGCGGTGCGCGGGATCAGGAATGCCGTCGCCTGGACATGAGTACAACCGCTTCCACGAGCGGAGACTGAACCGCTGCAAGTATACTCCAGCTTCCCTGCCGAGGCAATCCTACGGTGTGATCATGGAAAAACCGGGAACTCGGACAGGATGGCTGGAGTGCACCAGATATGTGCGGTCCCCATTCCTGACCCGCGCAGGGCATTTGTCAACCAGGCTGAGTCGTGGCAACCCGGCGCCCGTCAGCGCGTAACGCCAGGCCCCTCGCGCTTCTCGGCCGCCACAGAACAGGCCGTATTCTGGCTTCAGCCCTGCCTTACTGGCCACAGGAGGTTGATGGCGCGACGTTTTCGCCGCTATAGCATCGCTGGAACGCGCCGAAATCATCCATGTCTACGTCCAGGTCCTGGTCGAAGTCGCTGATCGCGAATGCTTCGGCCGTACACCCGGGCGGCAGACCGGCAACGGTCGCACGCGTCGCACACACCTGGAAGATGATGAAATCGGTGCGGTCGACGTCGCCGTCGCCCAGGTAGTCGAAAGGAATCAGCGGCGGCGGAATTGTCGCATAGGCGACGATCTGTCCGGTGGCCGTTCCGGTGAGAACCACCGTATCCAGCTGGAAGGCGAGCGGCGCACTGATCTGGTAGGTGAGTTTGCGGTGCGGCCCACCCAGGTTCTCGATCGTGCCGCCCCCTGCGTTCACGGCCGCCACCGCCGGTGACTGCTCG
>CAZJTF010000350.1:0-7289 GCA_964548565.1 uncultured Planctomycetales bacterium
GGCACTCCACGGTCCCCCCACCTCCTCCCAGCCTCAGTAAGACTGGAAAGCGGATCAGGAAAGGGGGACATCACCGCTCTTGATGCGTTTGGGCGGTTCGTCAGGCAGTCGGGGCGATACCGCGTACCGTTCGAGCGATTGAAGCGCGTTTGATGTACCATGTGCTGAACCGCTGGACCGCCCGGATGCGCCTGTTCACGAGGACCGTGACTTCGCGGCTTTCGAGCGGGCTTTGGGCGGGTCTGGACCGTTACCCGGTGGACCCGGGTCGGCGCCGTGGTACAATAGAACCCTGACATCACAAAGGGTGCGGGCTGAGTGAGCCTGCAGGCTGGGACGAAGGACGGTCGGGCCGCCGTCCTGCAGATGCACGTCGCGAACGGCGTCGTGTGCATCGGACGTCAGCCTGTGGGAGTGTCCTGCACCCGTGATCGCTTCACCGCGTCGGCAATTCTCCCGCACTGCTCACCCGCGCACGCTTGCACCCGCCGTCTTCCCGAAGCATCTGCGATTCAGGAAGTGAGCGCGTCATGGCGACAGAAATGAACCACCCGGGCAACGAAAGCATCCCCGCGAGCTCCGGCGTCGGCGTGGGACTCGCTCGCGTCTTCTGGACGCTGTTCGGCCCGATGATCCTGTTTGGAATCCTTCTCCTGAACTTCTCGCAGCCCGGGGGCTGGCTCACCCGCTGGGATGTCCTCGTGCCCGTCATCGTGGCCGCCCTCATCGGATGCCGGTGGCTGGAACAGCTCACGCCGGGCGCCAGGACCGCGTACGGCGACTCGTCCACGCCGGCCCATTTCCGTCGCTACGTGCTGGTCCTCGTGACCGCGACGGCCGCCGCCTGGGTCCTCGTGAACATTCTCGCCAACCACGTTCTGAGCTGACGATCGAGTCCGCGCCGCCGCGCGATACGCCGACGCCCCCCCCCGGATCACGGCCAGGAGACTATTGGGTGTCGAACGGGCACTCGATGCGGCCTGCCAACACGGGGCGTCCCGCAAAACGAACGGCTACACCGCAGGAGTGACGACATGCTGGACCACTGGTTCTGGGGATTGCTGACGCTGGCCGTACTCGTCTGGTATTCCACCGTGGTGATCTACGTGGCCATCAAAGGCGCGGCCGACATCAAGCACATGCTCGCCCGCCTCGGCCGGGCCAACGACGAATCCTCCAACACGCCCGCGCATGACCTGATCCCGCCTGCCGACCGCCGCAACGAAGAACGCTAAAGCGCCACGGGCTTGCAGCCCGCGCGCCACGCGAGAGGGGCAGAACCTCACCCCGGCATCACAACCCGTGCTGCTGCCTATACCTCGGAATCTGCCGATCGAGCGTGTCGTCGATCAACTCGAGCTTCTCGTCGATGGTTTCCGGCGTGTAGATGTAATCCTGCTCCCACTCGTAACCGAGTCGCGAATCCCGGCGGGCCGCCTCGCGGGACGACACGGTGCGTGCGCGCTCCTCGTGCAGCAGTGCCGCCATCGATTGCAGCAGCTCACGTTTCCTGTCCGCGGCGGAAGCCTTCGTCAACTCCAGCCGCATCCCCTCAAACGCGATGATCGCATGCTCGCTGCGGATCATCCGCTGCAACTGCTCGGCCAGCAGCACCTCGCGGAACGCCGTCTTCCTCCTTGCCGCCGGCGCGCCGAGCGCGGCCTGGCGATAACGCTGCAGCCCCTGCTCCATGCGATCCGCGGCCAGCAGCAGGTACTTCTGAAAGACGGGAACGGTGAAGAAGCCGATGTAATCCTGCGCCGCGTTGCGCCGGTTGCTGAAGTCGGGCCAGAAGATCAGCCGGCTGGGCACATACGGCCAGCAGGGATTCAGCTGCGACCGCGCGCTCCACTGCTGCTGATCCGACCAGGAGTGTTCGAGCGTCATTGCGCGCGGCCGCGGCCTGGAGAAGAATAGCGGCGCCGCCAGCGCGTTGCAACTCCCCCAGTTCGGGCCTGTATCCGGGTAGACCTCGATGGCCTCGCTGAAATGCTTCCACGCCCCAAGCACCGCCTCCTCGTTTCGGGCCCCGAACTCGCGGCGCGCGATCTGCCGCAGCAGGTCGTCCAGCGGCGGCGCATCGCTCCACGAATACCACGCCCGCATCTCGGCGACCCAGTTCGGCTTGAAACCGTAGCTCCAGGTCTCCAGCGCGCCGGCGATTTTCCACTCTTCCATCGCCTTGTAACGCTTGTACCACTGGTACGGGAACGGCAGGTACGGAAACGTCCCGAACTGCCAGCTCGCGAACGTGTCCGCCTTCGAGTAGATGGCCCGGAACTTGCGCTGGCGGCCCTCCAGGAGCTGCGCCTGCGTCACCTCTGCCGGCCCGACCTGGTTGATGGCATAGTCCCGCAGGTATCCCGTCTGCCCGTCAAGTTCGAAGCTCTTGCCGTTTTCGAACGTCAGCAGCGGAATCGTCGATTCCGGCAGTTGCGTCATCACGTATGCCTTCGTCTCCACCTGGTCGGGGCTGAAAGCGATGTTGTACTCCCACGGCAGGATCTCCAGCCGGGGGTTGAGCTTGTGCGCCTCCTCGGTCGCGATCCGCACAGCCGTTGCCCATTCGCGCACCCAGGCGCGCAGGTCCTCGTCGCCCTGGCCGCCCGCGCCGAACCACTTTTTGTAGAAGAATCCCTCCGTCAGCAGCACGTATCCGCGGATCTCGGGAAACTCGGTAACGATATCGCGCACCAGCTTGCGGAGCCCGTCCGCGCTCTCCGGTGTGCCTGTGTACTGGTAGAGAATCGGGGCGTAGCAGTCGATTCCGAATCGCGCCGCCCGCCGCAGGAGGTCCTTCATGGCACCGGGTGCGTGACGGCGCATATCGGCATCCGTCCAGTACGGTTCCGGGCCGGGCGCGTTGTTGGGATTGCGATAAATCGAGCAGTGGATCGCGTCGAAGCCATACGCCGGCAGCGTGGCGAGGTACCGGTCCGGCCATTCCATCCAGCCGAGCCCCGAAAGCGGCATGCGCGCCTGGTAGAGGCTGTGCCGCACGGTATTCAACCCGCGCGGCAGGTAAGGCGCCTCCCGCAGGCTGAATCGCATCATCAGGTTGTACAGCCCGTACATCGCCCCGCGATCATCGAAGCCGCACACGGCAACCGAATCGCCGGCAACAGTGATCTGGTAGTCCTTGGAGGCGGTGAGCCCGTCGCCGCAACCCGGCATGCGCTCGCGTGAGGACGCGACAATCACCCGCCGACGGCTACGCCAGTCGTCGAGCCGCTCCGGACGACGCACCGCGACCTGCACGTGCATCGCCTGCTTCAGATAGCGCTGAAGTTCCTCGCCCGCCGTCACGAGCGGAGCCGGGGCGTCGGCCGGGATCTCGATGCTCCACCCGGAGTCGATTTCAACCTCGTCCGCGCGGACCCGCGCCTCCGGGTGTCGGGGGTGCGGCCGCAGGCCCTCGGTGTGCTGGCGCAGGAAGTCGTAGGATTCCTCCACCTCGAGCACTGGAAGCGCCGCGGCCTCGAACTCCTGCGACGAGACCTGTGCCCGGGCAACACCGCCCAGAACCAGGCCGATAACGCAGGTGGTCACCCAGACGCGCCCGTTGAAGGAAGCTCTCATGGTGCGATTCTCCGAAGCGATTTCCCCCCACGCGCAAAAAGCCGCGGGCTTCGATCCGCGCGTCCCGGCCCAAAGCAGAAACTCCGCCCGGCGTCGAGCATGCTACGTCAATCCCACCGTTAACCGTGTTCATACCCACGAACCCCACACCACACAACACGACATCCGAGTGACGAAACGACAGCGGAGCACAACCAGCGGCGCGCCGTTCACCACGATCCTGCCGAGTGGAACGCAGTCACGCGCGTCCCCACTCTCCCACTCGCCCCCTCTCCCACTCACCACGTCACCCCGTCACCATGTCACCCCGTCACCCCGGCCGGACTTCCACTTCAAGGTGTACCCTCCAAAAACCTCCTTCCGCGCGGCCACGCCGGCGCGGTAGAATAACACCGTCCCGCCTCCACCCCGGGCGGACCCCCGTCGACGTGTCGAGCACCGTGGACCTGCTGCAAGGCAGGGGACTGATGTCGAAGTTATTGTTCACCGCCCGCCTGGCCGGACTGGTCCTCGTTGCCGCAAGCGGCCCCCTGGCCGCGGCTCCCCCGCGGAACGTCATCTTCATGATCGGAGACGGCATGGGGCTCCCGCACGTCCAGGCCGGCGGCATGTACCTGGCCGGCTCGCCCGGCACGCTGTCGTTCGAGGCCCTGCCCTGGCAGGCCCGGGTGACCACCTTCTCCGCGGACTCGTCCGTCACCGACTCCGCGGCCGCCGCCACCGCCATGGCCACCGGCCACAAGGTCAACAACGGCGTCATCGCCATGGCCTACCCGGGCGACGGGCGCGAACTCACGGGCCTCCTCGAGGTCTACAAGGCGCTGGGCGCCCGGACCGGCATCGTCACCAGCGATGCGATGACCGGCGCCACCCCCGCCGCCTTTGGTGCACACGAGCCCGACCGCTCACGCACGACCCCGATCGCCGCTGACTTCCTGACTCAGACCCGCCCGAACGTCCTCCTCGGCGGCGGCGGCTCCGGGATCACGCCCGCGGGCGCCACATCCGCCGGCTACAGCGTCGTCAGCAGCGCCGCCGACTTGCTCGCCGTGAACGCCGATGCCGCCGCGCTGCTCTCGGGGCAGTTCGGCAACGGCTCCATGCCCTACGAATACGACGGCGTGGGCAATCTCCCGCACCTCTCGCAGATGGTTGCGACCGCCCTCGATATTCTCGACGCCGCCCCGCAGGGCTTCTTCCTCATCGTCGAGAGCGGCAACATCGACCACGCCGCCCACGCGCGCGACATCGCCCGCACGGTGTTCGACGTCATCGAGTTCCACAACACCGTCCAGGTGGCCCTGAACTGGGCCGCCGGTCGCACCGACACGCTGATTGTCGTCACCGCCGACCACGAGACCGGCGGTCTCGCCATCCAGCAGAACAACGGGCAGGGCAGCCTGCCGACGGTCACGTGGTCCACCACTGGCCACACCGGTGCAAACGTCGGAGCCTGGGCGTGGGGTGTGAACGCCGAACGTGTCAGCGGCACCATCGACAACACGCAGTACTTTGAGATCGTCGTCGGTGCGGATCCGATCCTGGCGGTTTCGCCGCTTGAGGTCTCGCAAGACGCCCCCTGGGCGCAGAACCTGCCGGCCGATGCCGTCGTGCTCAACGTCCGGAACGTCGGGCCCGCGACGCTCGCCTATCGCATCACGAGCGACGCCGCATGGGTCACCCCCAGCCCCGAGTCCGGCACGTGCGCGCAGGAAACCGACACGATCCAGCTCCTGTGCGACACCGACGATCTGGACGCCGGGACCTACGTGGCCCATCTCAGCGTCACGAGCGACGACGCCCCCAACTCCCCGCGCGGATTGACGCTCACGCTGACGGTGGAACCCATCCCCGGCGACTTCGACAACGACGGCGACGTCGACCAGGAGGACTTCGGGCACCTCCAAACGTGCTTCGGCCAGCCGGGCAGCGTGGCGCCGGGATGCCGCGACGCCGACGTGGACCGCGATGGCGGCGTGGGGCCGGCGGACTTCACGATCGTCCAGAAGTGCTGGAGCGGACCGAACTTCGGACCCTCCCGCACCTGCGTCCAATAAGACCACCGGGCCGTCTTACTCCCGGAGAGGAGCGGTTGCCGCTCGCGCCCATCCGTCGCCCCCCGCTGACTCCGGGTCGTGGGCACTCTTTGTTGACATGATGGCTTACAATATGTAGACAATAGGAAGCGGGGGCACCCTTAGCCCCCCCTCACCCCGGCAGCGCAGGAGCGCTCCCGGCCGAACCTCCATCGCGACGGAGCCGCACATGCATCTCGTCCGTCCCACGCGCCCGGCGACCCGCAGCGCCTTTACCCTCATTGAGGTGCTCGTGGTCGTCGCCATCATCGCCCTGCTGCTCTCGATCCTGCTGCCGTCGCTCAAGAAGGCGAGAGACCAGGCGAAGTCGGCCGTGTGCAAGGCCAGCCTGCACGACTTCGGCGTCTCCATGTTCGCCTACAGCGCGGATCACAAGAGCTTCTTCCCGCTTCCGTCGTACATCGGCTCCACCGTCTGGTTCGACAACCCCGGCGCCGACGACAACCTGTTCGTCCTGTGGCTCTTCAAGTACACCCGCGACCCAAAGATCTACACCTGCGCGGGCACGACGCACAAAGTCCGCACGCCCGAGCGCATCGTGAAGGTGCCCGTCGCCAACAAGGGCATCCGCTACGAGATCTACACCGCCGGCGAACTGCGCAACGACTTCGAGTTCCACGGCCAGCTCAAGACCCAGCTCGTGCAGCATCCCAGCGCCCGGACCGTGCAGGTCAAAGGCTTCGGCAGCAGCTACGAGTACGGCGGCTGGGTCGGCTCTGACAGCGAAACCTCCGTGAACTGGTACCCGCTCAACGTGAAGGGCGCCTCCGGCCCGGTGAAGAGGATGGGCGGCGAGCCGCTCTCCACCAAGTCATCGTTCACCGTCACCTCGACCACGAACGGCGTCACGACCAAGCGCCGCCTGCTGCCGTCGAAGATGATGGTGATGAAGGATGCCGACGAGGGAACTTCGACCGGCGGCGACGTGGTCGGCGCCCCTCCCGGCAAGGCCACCAACAACATTCCCGAGCCGTGGGACAATCACGGCGCGAAATACTCCAACGTGCTGTATGCGGACAGCCATGTCGAGACGCTCGGGACCGCCTGGTGGGAGGTCTACATGCGCGGCCAGCAGCAGGTCGGACAATGACCGGCTGTTTGTCCGTCGCGCAGAGACGTGCCGTATTTCGCAGGCGGTGGTGCACGCCCCGCCTCCATGCGACAATAGCCCCGATCGTGTGATCCGTCTCGACCCCTGACACGGAGACCCCGGATGTCATTCCGCGCCCTGCTGATCGTCGCCATCGTCCCTGTCCTGCTGCAGCCAATCGCCCGTGCAGCCGAGGCGGACGCGAAACCCGCCGGCAACAGGCCGGAACGCGTCGCCTGGTTCCAGGAGCTCGCGTTCGGCATGTTCATCCACTGGAACGGCGATTCGCCGCTCGGCGTCGTCATCAGTCACTCGATGGCGGCCGCCGACCGCGACTACCTCGACCGCTACGTCGCCGAAGTGCCGAAGATGTTCAACCCCGAGCGTTTCGAGCCCAGGCGATGGGCGAAGCTCGCGAAGCTGGCCGGCATGCGGTACGTCGTGTTCACCACGAAGCACCACAGCGGCTTCTGCATGTTCGAGACGAAGACGACCGACTTCAACGTGATGAACACGCCTTTCAA
>CAZJTF010000351.1:0-7287 GCA_964548565.1 uncultured Planctomycetales bacterium
CGCGGCAACCGTGGTCCGGCACCGCGTGAGCGTGGCCTGGGCTCGGGTGTCGTCATCCGCAGCGACGGCTACATCCTGACGAATCATCACGTGGTCGCCGGCGCCGAGGCGATCACGGTCGAGTTTGCCGATGGCCGATCGCTTGCGGCCACCGTCGTCGGATCCGATCCGCCCAGCGATCTCGCCGTGTTGCAGGTGAAAGCCGCGGATCTGCCGACCGTTCCGTTCGGCAACTCCGATGACGTGCGTGTTGGCGACGTCGTGCTCGCGTTCGGTAATCCCATGGGTGTCGGGCAGACCGTCACGATGGGCATCGTGAGCGCGAAGGGCCGCGCAACCGGCGTCGGCGACGGCAGCTACGAGGACTTCCTGCAGACCGACGCGCCGATCAACCGCGGCAACTCGGGCGGCGCGCTCGTCGACATGAATGGGCAGCTCGTCGGCATCAACGGGCGAGCTTCCTTCGAGCAGCGCGGGCGTGTGAACGTCGGGCTGGGCTACGCGATCTCGATTAACCAGGTGAAACGCTTCATCCCCGGGCTTCGGGCGGGGCTCCTCCTCGAACACGGCTCCCTCGGCGCGACGACGGTCGATCTCGGCTTCCGGCGCGTGGTGTTCGAGAAGATGCTCGACCCGTCGGTGGCGTACGCGGCGGGGGTGCGCATTGGTGATCGCCTCGCGGACTTCGCCGGGCGGGAGATCCACACGTCCAACCTGTTCGGCAACATCCTCGGCGTTTTTCCCGCCGGCTGGCCGGTGCCCTTGACGTTCGAACACGAAGGCAAGCTGACCTCGCGCACGGTGCGGCTCGAGCGACTGCCTGCCTCGATGAAGCTGCCGTTCGAGCCGGATCCCGAGATCAACCGCGCCGAGACGCGCCGCGTGCTGGAGGCCTGCCGGCAGACCCTGGGGGCCGCACAGGCACCCGACCGCATCGGCTGGCAGGCACGGCGCGTGCGCATGCGCCAGGCCGGGGCGACGCCCGGTGCGACGTACGCCTCGATCGTGTCGCAGGAAACACGTGAGCGCGGGCAATGCCACATCAGCCCCGCATCCAACGCGACGGTCACCTGCACATACGATGGACGCGCGCTGAGCTGTCGCTTCAATAGCGAAACGCCCGCCGAGGCAGACGCGATCGAGGAAGCGCGGCTGAACCTCTGGTTGGCGCTGCGGCGGGCCATCTACTGCGGCGAGGCTCCGATCGACCGCTGGCGTCACGTCGGCGGCGACGAGTGGAAAGGCAGCGTGCTCGACGTGCTGGAGTTCGCCTCGACGGACAACCCGGAAATCCGCGTCAGCATCGATCCGGTCTCGCACGAGCCGCGGCGCGTCACCTGGAGGCCGACCGGTCCCCCGAGCGGCGAGAAGCCGCCGATGGAACTGGAACTCGAGGACTATCGACCCGTGGGCGGGATCCGCCTGCCGTTCACGGTCCGGCTGACGGTCTACGGTGAGTCAATGATCGCCGACCGCATCACCAGCTACGAGATGCCGTCATGATCCGTCGCATTCTGCTGCCGGTCCTGCTCGGCTGTGCAGCCGCACACGCGGCCGCGCCAACCGCTGACGCAACCGCGCAGGGAGCCCTCGCCAAACTCGTGGACGGCGCCCTTCGCCGCACCGTCAAGATCTACGGCGCGAGCATCGCCGGCGAGCACGGCTACGGCAGCGGCGTCATCGTGTCGGCCGACGGCACCGTCGTCACGGCCCTCGCCCTGCTGCTGGAAAGCTCCGACCTGCGGGCAGTCACACACGACGGGCACGTCTACCGCGCAACGGTCGCCTACCGCGACGACAACCGGCAGCTCGCGCTCCTCAAGCTCGAGGGACATCCGCAGAACCTCGACACCGACGCGCCCGTGCGCGAGCAGATGGCGTCCGCTCGCTTCGAGCCGTTCGCCCTGGACGAAATGCCCGGCGTGCAGGCCGGCGACTGGGTGGTGACCATCGGTAACCCCTTCAAGGTGGCGGAAGGTGATGAGCCGATGTCCATCATGAAGGGCATTGTCAGCGGGCGCGCTCCCATGGATGCGGCGCGCGGCGTGCAGCAGTTCCCCTACCGCGGCGAGATCCTGCTGCTCGACGCGATCACCAGCGGACCGGGCTCGGCGGGCAGTGCGGTCATCGACATGGGCGGACGCCTCGTCGGCGTGACCGGAAAACCGGTGACATCGCAGCTCACGAACACCCTGCTCAACTACGCCTACCCGGTGGAGGAAGTCCGCGGGCTCATTCGTGATGCCGCGCAGGGAAAAACGTCGGCCACACAGCCGGCCGTCGCCACGCGCCTGCCGGGGTACCACGGGATCCAGCTCTCGCGGATCGCGTACCGCAAGGAGCTGCCCTTCGTGAATTCCGTCGCGCGGAACTCCCCCGCCGCAGTTGCCGGCGTAAGGTCCGACGATCTCATCGTCAGTGCGAACGGCGTGGCCGTGCCGCGGGGGCGCGTGTTCAACGAACTCTGCGAGCGGCTGTACGCGGGCGACGAGCTGTCGCTGGTGGTGAAGCGCGGCGAGGAGCTTGTCTCGATTCGCATGACCCTGACGGAGCGGCCAAAATGACCGCATACGCCCTGCTGTGGGCCGCTCTTTTCGCCGCGAGCACGCAGCCGACCGGCGCGCCCTCGCCAGCGGATCCCATCGCCCTGCACAACGCGCAGCAGGAAGTTTTTCGCGAGGCCGTGGCCCGTGCGGCGCCGTACGTGGTGACGATCGAGACGATCGGCGGTACGCAGCCGGGCGGAGGCGGCCCCACCTCGGGCCCCGGCATGCCCGGCCCGCGCGGCGGAGGCGGCCCGGGGTTCATCGTGGCCGACGGGCCCACGACCGGCATCATCTACTCAGCCGAAGGACACATTCTGACCAGTGCGTTCAACTTCGTGCGGAACCCTTCGCTGATCACGGTGATTCTGCCCGACGGCCGGCGGTTCATCGGTGAACTGCTCGCCCGCGACGAAGTCCGCCAGCTGGCAATGGTGAAAATCGACGCGAGGGGCCTCCCCGTCCCAACGTGGGTCGCCGAGCCCGCCCAGCTGCGCGTGGGGCAGTGGGCGATCGCACTCGGGCGTGGATTCGGGGGCAAAGAGCCATCCCTCTCTGCGGGGATCATCAGCGGGCTTAACCGCCAGGCAGGACTGGCCGTGCAGACGGACGCAAAGCTCTCACCGGCAAACTTCGGCGGGCCGCTGATCGATCTCGACGGTCGGATCATCGGCCTCAACGTGCCCATGGGCATGCACACCGGCGAGATGGCCGGCGTTGAACTGTACGATTCGGGAATCGGGTTCGCCGTCCCCGCCTGGCAGGTGACGGCCTCCGCCCGCGACCTGGCGGTCGGGCACAACCTGCGTCGGGGCATGATGGGCGTGGCGATCGATTCGCGCGAGCGCGACGCGGTGGTCGTGCTCGGAGTGGCAGATCCCTCTCCTGGCCTTCGCTCCGGGATGCAGCGGGGCGACCGGATCGTGGCGATCGATGGCAAACCCGTGACGGATTACCCCTCGATGCAGCGGCTGCTTCGCCCTCGGCTGGCCGGCGAACGCATCACCGTGCGTATCCGTCGCGCGGGAGAGGAACTCGACCTGCGGCTCATCCTGGCCGTGCCCGAAGACATCGGGGAAATCCCCAGGCCCGCCACCGAGCCCGCGGAGACGCAACCGGAACGTCCGTGAAATCCGAACGCGTGTTTCTGGAAGGTGTGCGGGGCTGATGCCCGCGGCCTCGTCCATCCGCAATCCGCGTTCCGAAATCCGCAATGCCCTCGGCTACGCCTTCCGCCTGAGCGCGACCTGGTAGATCTCTCGCCCTTCCTTGAGATACTTGATCTCGTAGTTTGTGTTCACGCGTCCTTCCGATACGCCGGCCTCGGGTACGTCGAAGGGGACGACCTCCAGGCGCGGTTCGCCGCCCACCACCTGTTGGATGTGCTCGAAGTAGCCGGCGTGGTCGGTCTGGATCGCGATCCGCCCGCCTGGCACCAGGGCGTCCACCGCCGCCGCAAGAAACGCCGGCTGGATCAGTCGCCGCTTATGGTGCCGCTTCTTCGGCCACGGGTCCGGGTGGTAGATGTGCAGGATTGTCAGCGACCCGGGTGCGACATGATGCCGCACCAGGTGCCCGGCATCGGCCCGCATGATCCGCACGTTCTCGACGCTCCAGCGAGCCATCCGGTCGGCCGCGTACTTGTAGATCTTGTTCGCCCATTCCAGGCCGAGGAAGTTCGTCTCCGGATGGCTGCGGGCCCGCGCGAGCAGAAAGCCCCCCTTGCCCGTGCCGATCTCCATCTCGACCGGTGCGACCCGGGCGAACAACCGCTCGAAATCCAGCCGCTCTCCGGGCTCCGGCGGCGGGACCATGATCGTTTCCACAGGCACCATGGCGGCGTATCTTCGCCGAGCCCCGACGTGAATCAACCCTTGGTCGGTTGCCCGCGTTCACTTGTCAGTGGCCCGATTCACCGGAAGCCGGTCCAGTGACGGCGGACTGCGGCGCGCATATCATTGCCCAAGAGGACACAACCTTGCCCGAATTCACCCCGCACCGGTGTCGAAGAATCCCGCCTGCCGTGTTTCCGCTGCTCATCCTGCTGCCGGCCGGCCTGTGGGGCTGTGAGGCGCCGCCGGTTCCCGATCCGGCCGTCCGTTACGTTGCATTCGGCGATTCCACCACCGACGGCCCGACCGACCAGGACTACCCCGACTTCCTCCGGCAGAAGCTCGGCGAAGCCCCCGAGACGTTCGCGGTTGAAGGCAGCGGCGGCGAAACCTCGGGAGCCGGCCTCGGACGCTTCCGCGAGATCCTCGACCTGGGGCTGTACCCCAACGCTCATACACTGCTCTACTGGCAGGGAGCAATCGCGGTCTTACGTTTCGCGGTCCAGGTCGACCCGTTGCTGCTCACGTCGCCGCTCGACCCCGCGTACGCGCACACCAGCCAACTGGCGTCGCACCTGGACGCGATGCAGTCCGAAATCGAGGAGGTGATTGCGCTGGCCCGCGGAGCCGGCCTGACGGTCTATGTGGCGACGTATTTCCTCCCCCCACGGTTTCCCGTCCTGTGCGAGCCGCTGCTGACGCGCGTGTTCCTGCCCGCCCAGGCCACCGCCGCCGAGGGCTACATCCTCATGCTGAATGAGCGGATCCGCGCGGCCGCCGCCGCCCGGGGAGCAACAATCGTCGACGTGGAGACGATCGGCGACGACCTGCGCTGGGACCCCGCGAACTACCACGACTGCAACCACCTGAGCGCCCAGGGGAACGAGCAGGCAGCCGAGGTGTGGTACCGTGCCATGTCCGTGAAGGCGGAATAACGACGATTGAGGGCCGGGTGACCGGCTCTACATCCCCAGCGGTATCAGCCCGAGGCAACCCGGTGCTGGACGTTACAAAACGGGCCGAACGCGTATAATACGCGGCGAAAACCTGGCGGGTATGCGTCGAAAACTGGGCGACAACCTGAAACGCATCCGCGAGCGGATGCAGGCGGCCTGTGCACGATCCGGCCGCCGGATCGACGACGTCCGGCTCATCGCGGTCACCAAGACCGTCGAGGTGGACGTCATCCGCAGTGCGCTCGACCTCGGGCTCACGGACCTCGGCGAAAGCCGCGTGCAGGAACTGGTCAAGCGGGCCAGCATGGTGCAGGAGCACCTGTCGCGCCGCCGCGGCCTCCACGCCGACGTCACCGCGTCCGAACCGTGCTGGCACATGGTCGGCCACCTGCAACGCAACAAGGTGCGGCTCGTGCTGCCCTGGGCGGAATACATCCACTCGCTCGACAGCCTGCGCCTGGCGGAGGAGATCAGCGGGGAAGCCACGCGGCAGGGCCGGACGGTGCCGCTGTTCATCGAGGTGAACGTCTCCGGCGAGAAGAGCAAGTACGGGGTCGCGGTCGGAGCGGCCGGCCACCTGGCGGCCCACATCGCGGCCATGCCCGGGATCCGCATCGTCGGCCTGATGACAATGGCGCCGTACTCGGACAACCCGGAGGAGGCGCGCCCGCACTTCGCACGCCTGCGCGAGGTCTACGAGGACATGCGCAGCGAGAAGGTGGCGGGGCCGCATTTCCGCGAGTTGTCGATGGGGATGAGCGGCGATTTTGAGGTTGCCATCGAGGAGGGCGCGACGATGATCCGCGTCGGCACCGCCCTGTTCGACGGCCTTTCCTGAAGCGGTGAGGAGTTTTTGGATGGCGGTACGTCCGTGCAAGCTGGCGCTCGAGGACGGGAGCGTGTTTGACGGAGAGGCCTTCGGCGCCGACGGCACGCACGAGGGCGAAGTCTGCTTCAACACCTCCATGGCCGGTTACCAGGAGATCCTCACCGACCCGTCGTACGCCGGGCAGATCGTGACCATGACGTACCCGCTGATCGGCAACTACGGCGTCAATCTCGAGGACGTCGAGTCGCGCCGGCCGCAGGTCGAGGGGTTCGTCATCAAGGAGCTCGCACGCCGCCGGAGCAATTTCCGGGCGACCGCCTCACTGGAGGACTATCTCCGCCAGAACGGCGTCGTCGGCATCGCCGGCGTCGACACGCGCGCCATCACCCGCAAGCTGCGTATCGACGGCGCGATGCGCGGTGCGATCTCGACCGAGGTGCTCGATGATGCCGCGCTCGTCGCCCGCGCGCGCGAGTGGCCGGGACTCGTCGGGCGCGACCTCGTGCAGACCGTTGCCCCGAAGGCGCCGTTTCACTGGGAGCGCGGCTTTGAAAGTCCGTTCGCCATGGAACACCGCACCGCACGGGCCCGCCACAAGGTGGTCGCGCTGGACTGCGGGATGAAGCACAACATCCTGCGAAACCTGGTGGAGGCGGGCTGCGATGTGACCGTTCTCCCGCCGGCAACACCGGCCGCCGGCATCCTCGAGCACAAGCCGGACGGCGTCTTCGTCAGCAACGGCCCGGGCGACCCCGAGCCGGTTGCCTACGCGACCAAGACACTCAAGACGCTGATCGGCAAGGTCCCGATTTTCGGCATCTGCCTCGGCCACCAACTCCTGGGCCTCGCGCTGGGGGCCAAAACGTACAAGCTCAAGTTCGGCCACCGCGGCGGGAACCAGCCGGTCATCAACCTGGCCACGCGCCGCGTCGAGATCACCAGCCAGAACCACGGGTTCGCCGTCGATACCGAGTCCCTGGTCAAAGCGGGCGGCACCCCCACGCACCAGAACCTCAACGACGGCACGCTCGAGGGCTTTTCGCACAAGCGCGAGCCGATCTTCTCCGTGCAGTACCACCCCGAGGCCAGCCCGGGCCCGCACGACGCCACCTACCTGTTCGACTGCT
>CAZJTF010000352.1:0-7266 GCA_964548565.1 uncultured Planctomycetales bacterium
CGGCGGGCAGCGGCAGCATTCTCGGCTGATCCGGCGGCGGCGCAACCTCTTCCATGGAACGCTCCCGGCCTCCAGGTGACCGGGAGCGTTCCTTTTACCCCTGAAACGTCCGGTTTAGGGCAGACACCCCGCTTGCGGTATTTCCAGATCCGCTACAATGCGGACCTGCTTACGGCAGGGATGCCCTTCGGGCGGTTTTCCACAGATCGGCCGCCCCACGGTGCCGGGGTCCTCGAGGGATTGCGCGGGATCCCGGGATTCAAGCTTCTTGCTGAGAGTCCGCATGCATCGGCAGTACCTCGCCCCCCTCGAAAATCCGAGACTCATCCGTCGCGATGAAGACGGGCAGGATGTCCCCGAAGCGCTGCGAGTGGAGAAGCGACGGGTGTGGGAGACAATCCTCGAGGCGGTTGACCAGGGCGTGGTGATTGCCTCGCCGGACGGCATCGTTCGTCAGATCAACCCGGCGGCCGCCGAGATCCTGAGCGTTTCACCGGTCGACGCGATCGGCCGGGACTTCGAGGCGATCTGCCCGCTGATCGATGAGGCATTTGGAGGGCCGCTCGAAAGCCCGGTGGCATCGGCGGTCCGTGCTTCCGGCGTGTACGCGCGTCCCGGACGTGTGGCGGCGGTCCAGCGGGGCGAAACCTGCCGGACGGTGACGGTGTCGGCGGTGCCCGTCCGAAATGAGCAGGGGCGGGTCGCGCGGGTCGTGGTCCTGATGCGCGACATGACCTGTCAGCTCGACGCGGAGGCCATGCTGTCGCGGCAGGCGGAGGACCTTCGTCGTCGCACCGAGGACCTGCTCCGTTCGAACGAGGAACTCCAGGACTTCGCCGCCGTCCTCTCGCACGATCTCCGCGGGCCGCTGCAGACGCTCGGCGGCTCACTGGAACTGCTCGAACAGGAGTCGGCCCAGGCGCTCGACGGGCATGCCCGCACGCTCCTCGGCTACATGCGGTGCAGTGTCGGTCGGATGCGCGAGCTGATCTCCAGCATGCTCGCGTACTCGCGGATCGGTTGCCAGCGGCTGGAAATGACGCGCTGCGGGTTGTCGGCGCTGCTGGTCCGGGTGCTGCGGGACCGGGACTACACGCTCACGGCCGCCGGGGCGAGCGTTTCGAGCGGGCCGCTGCCGGTGGTCATGGGAGACGAGACGCAGCTCCGGCAGCTCCTCCAGAACCTGCTCGAAAACAGCATCAAGTACCGAAGGGGCGATCCGCCCCGGATCACCGTGCGCAGCGAGGAACGGGAGGAGGACTGGAGGATCTCGGTGGCGGATAACGGGATCGGCATCGAACCCCGCCACTTTGGCCGGATCTTCCAGCTCTTCCAGCGTGCCCACCCGGGCCGGGCGGACGCTGGCGGGCTGGGTGTCGGACTCGCCACCTGCAAACGCATCATCGAGCGCCACGGCGGGCGGATCTGGGTCGAATCCGAGCCGGGACGCGGCTCCACGTTCCATTTCACGCTGCCGAAGCAACTCCGGCGGCACGTCGGCATCGGATCGCCGCCCCTCGGTCGAGCAGCGATGCCTTGACGCGAAGAGTCGCTCTTGCCACACGTTATTCTCCTCCAGCTACAGGGTAGTGTCAGCCGGCTGCCCTATCAAGCGTCTAGAGAATCTCTAGGATCACTACTTCTTCCGAAGATCAGGAACGTACACGTCAGAAACAGTTTGACGATTTTGCGGCATGAGGTAGAATCAAGAAGTTCCAGTGGTTGCGCTACCATGGAACTGGAAGAGCAGCAGCAGTGATACCCACCTCTGGCTCCTGGTGTGCACAAGGCTGTGTTAGGCTGCGCCCAGGCCCCGTGCTCCTCCGGTGCGCACCACTATGTGCACTCATGGTGTCTGTGGTGCAGGCTACGACAGTTTACGTTGGTAAACACGGGGTCGACCAGGCTGGCTGCGGGACGATCGATGCTCCGTGCCGGACCATTCAGTACACGGTCAATCACAGCGTCTCAGATGGTGACAGAATCAGCGTCTGGCCGGGCACGTACGCGGAGACGAGCGGCGCCGGCCTCGAGTACCTCCTGTTTGATGCTGGCGAGTCGGGCAAGAACCTCACCGTGTCGGCCGAGTCGGGCACGGCAGATGTGACGCTCACGAGCGGGCACGCCAGCTATCTTGTGCTGGTAAACGGGATGGTTGGAGGGTCGCTCACTTTCGAGCACATCAATCTGTCCGGCCCCAAGACCGCGCTGGTTTATTGGGCCACGACGTCGGCGACAACACCCGTCACTCTTACGGGCTGTACGCTCGCGAACAGCGGCACACAGGCCTCTAACTTCATTGTCTCCGGTGGCGGCGTCCCAACGGCACGAACGCTTACTTTCAAAGACTGCACGATCTCGTATGCCGGGCAGTACGGAATGAATCTTGCCCCTGCGAACGCAGTGACGATCCAGGGCGGCAGCATCATCTGCACATATGCAGGCGCCGCCAATCCGGTATCCCCGTTTTACTACGCCCATTCCGGAGGCAGTCACCTTGTCGTAGACAGCGCCGCCGTCAGCACAACGAGAGGCTACGCCGTTGGCCTTTCCACACTTGGGAGGCCCATCACCGTGCAGGTCACCAACTGCATCATCAATCCGGCAGGCGGTGAGTGTGGGGGTGGCATTCTCATCGACCGGTTTGCCAGCGGCGTAATCCGCGGCAACAGGATTAATCATGGTGGAGGAGGAGGCATTCTTCTCGGAGTGGAGACGGTACGGCCTGGGGACAATAACCCGCGCCCACTCGGCCGATTCATCGTGGAAGGGAATACAATCACCCGCACTGGTACCGCTTTGACCCACAGCACGCTCTTCGCCCTTGGTGCCGATGGGGGCACTGGCGCGCCAGGCAGCATCCGATCTCACGCTGTTGACGTCGTCGATAACGTCTGCGTGAATGGCTGGTACGGACTGGTAATCAAGTGCCGGGCTAACGTGCTGCGGAATCGAGTGTACGGGGACAAGTGCCTGTACCTGGCGGGAGCAAGCGGGTGCGTCGTACGGCACAACACCTGCGTGGCTGGCGGCAGACTCAATCCAGTGGATCCGTTCGAGTACGCCTTGGGCATTGCTGGCAATCAGGCCGGGCACGACTGTCGATTTAACACGGTTGCCAACAACATCTTCGTCGGGAACCTCGAATGTGAATCGGTCGTCTACGAGTCAAGTGCGGCCGCTGCGACCTCCAACCGGATTGACCGGAACCTCTACTGGTCGGAGGGAACGCTTGTGTACAAGGTGAATGGGGTGAGCAAGGCCTCGCTACCGGAGGTGCGAGCGGCCTGGGCGATGGATCAGCCGGGTACCATCTACGAGAGTAATGACGAGAACAGCGCCGTCGCCATTCCCGGCCTACTGAGTCTGGATCCAGAGAACCCCCTGTTCCTGCGGTATTTCGACGCTGACGGCGACCGGGTTCCGGACGCATGCGATCACTGCCCCGGGACTGCGGCGGGTGCCGTGGTTGATGCGGAGGGTTGCCCTATGCCGCTCCCCGGAGATTTCGATGGTGATGGGGATGTGGACCAAGGCGACCTGGCCGCGTTTATCACCTGCACGTCCCGCGCCGCCCTGCCACCGGCGACAGGGTGTGCGAGCCGTGACCTCGATCGTGACGGCGACGCGGATCAAGACGACTTCGGGATCGTGCAAAGATGCCGCAGCAATCCGGGTGGTGCCGGCGACCCCGACTGTGCATGGTGACACTACCGCCGGGTTTCACCTCTCCGCGGGCGGCGGGGCGAGCTCGGCGAGGCGGATGTTGCGGAAGCTCAGGTTCGTGGTCGGGTCGTGGCCCTGGAGGCTGATGCAGCCCTTGCCGCGGAAGCTTCCCTTTCGGGCGGAGGAGGCCGGGGCGGCCTTGTCGACGAAATCGGCTGTCTGGTAACCGTCGACCCAGACGGCGACGTGCAGATCGTGGGCCACGACGGTCATGGTGAACCACTCGTTGTCGCTCGAGACGACCTTGCGGGATTTCTGGCGGTTGTAGACGCCGCCGGTGCCGTAATCCACTGGCTTCGTGCGGTCGTCGCCTTCCCACTGGTTGCGGATCTGCGCCTCGTAGCCCTGCCAGAACTCGCCGGGAAGAGCACGGAAGAAGATGCCGCTATTGAGACTCTTGCCATGCGAGATGACATCGAGCTGCAGGACGAAGTCCGCCCACTGGCCCTCGGTCTGGATCTCGCCGTTGCCGTCCTTGATGTTCAGCTCACCCTTGTCGGTGACGGTGAACTGCGATTTGCGGTCGGGGATGGGCTTCCAGCCCGACAGGTCCTTGCCGTTGAAGAGCGGGCGCGTGCCCAGAGGCTTGAGCTGGATGCTCCGGAGTTCGAGCGCGGTGCCTTCCGGCGCCGTGATGCCGATGGTCGTGAGGCTGCGCCCGGTGCCTTTCACCGAAGAGGGGAACGCGCGCCGATTGGAGCCCGGGCGGCTGGCCGAAACGAAGGTGGTGCGTCCTTCCGGGGTCGACTGCACGCGGACGTTGATCTGCATCCAGTCCTGGCCGGGCTGGGCCTGCGGGAGCCGAGGCGTGTGCCCCTCGCCGTTCAACTTGAGGACGGGGGGCTTTTCGCCCTTGTACGCGAACCGCAGCTCGAAATCGCCGAATTTCGTGGTGGTGGTCAGCGTCGCGCCGGCGGGGACACGGAGGCTGCCCTCTTCGACCTTGACCTCACCGGTCGCCTGCCAGCCGAAGGTCGTTTCCCCGTCGAAGAGGAGGATCCAGCCCTCCTCGATTTCCGCGCGGGTGAGTGTGTTCGGCTTGTCGGCCGCTGCCGGGGCCTCATCGGCCGCCAGCGCGAGGGGGGCAAAACCAAGGAGAACCGCCAATCCTGCCGTCATGCATGCGTGTCGCATCGTGTCGTCGTCCTTCCGGGCTCTGCCGGATCCTGAACTCGCAGTTCGCGCCTGCGGCAGCCGGACTGCCGCGCGCGTCCGACCATGCTATCGCGGAATGGTCGGACGCGGAATATGCCTCACCGCGTCAGTTCGTCCACCAGCGGTCCGGCGTCGTACACAGTCCGCAGCCCCTCGATGATGCCGCGGACGTCCACCGCGATGGCCCGGGCGGCGACGTCGTCGTAGGCCACGTCGGCGATGAGGCCGGCGATATTCGAGTCGAAGATGAGCCCGACAACTTCTCCCTGGCGATTGACGACCGGGCTGCCGGAGTTTCCGCCAATGATGTCGGCAGTCAGCACGAAGTTGAGGGGCGTGCTGCCGCGCACACGGGGTTTGGCGTCGAGCCAGCGCGCGGGCAGCTCGTAAGGCGGCAGCGGCCCGCGCTCGCGCGCCCGTTCGTAGAGGCCCGCCATCGTCGTGAACGGCGCGATCATCCGCTCGCCTTCGCGGTAGCCGCGGATGGCGCCGAACGAGAGCCGGAGCGTACCGGTCGCGTCGGGGTAGACGCGGGGGCCGCCGGTGCGGAGGGCGGTCGTGGCGATCTCGCGGTACGCCTCGCGTTCGACACTCTCGACCTGGTCTTCGTATCGCTTCCGCAGGGCCCGGCCTTCCGGATCGAGCGTGCGGGCGAGGCGGATCATCGGATCCTTCGAGGCGGCGGCGGCCTCGCGGCCTCCCTGGACCAGCTTGCGGCGGTTCTCCGGGTCCGTCAGCGTGCAGCCGCGCACGAGGCGCTCCGCCCGCTCGCGCGGAGGCAGTCCGTCGAGGGCGGCCCGCGCGGCCGGGTCGTCGGCTCCGAAACGTTCGGCCAGGAACGACAGCATGCTGGCGACGGCATCGATTTCGAGCGGCTCGTGGATCGGGGCGGGGGAGTAGAGCTGCAGGTACACCGAATCGAGCTCTGAATCGCGGTATTCGCGGAGGCGCTCGGCGGAGGGTTTGGGCAGTTCCTCGACGAGGCGGACGATCGTGCGGGCCATGTCAAAGAGGACACTGTTGCAGCCGCGTCCTTCGCTCAGCACGATGTGCCGCGGGTAGTACGCCCGGTAGGCCTGGCGCGCGGCAGCGATCCGCTCCCAGGGATCGCCGGCGCTCCCGGCCTGCGCCTCCCGCGCCTCCCGCAGCTTTGCGTCGGCCGCCTGACGCTTCTGCATCAGCCCGGCATCGAGCATGGCCGCGTAGACGCCGGTGCGCGCCTTGCGGCTGTTCTGGAAACTGAACAGGTCTTCCTGGCCCATCCGCAGGTGGTCGGGGGAGCGGTTGCAGAAGACGGTGAGCTGCACCTCGCGTCGCCAGAGCGAGCCGAGCGCGCCGGGCATGTCGACGTCGCGCATGAAGGCGAGGTGCTCGGCGGTGAGGAGGCGCCGCGTGCGGCCGGGGTGGCCGGAGACGATGCACAGGTCGCCTTCCCGTGCGCCCGCGCGGCTCCATTTCAGGTAATGCTGGGGACACAGCGGCGCGTCGTTCTCGTAGACACGGAAGAAGCAGATGTCGTAGTCGAAACGCGGGTACTCGAAGTTCTCGTTATCGCCGCCGAAGTAGGCGACGGCTTTCTCGGGGGCCATCACCAGTCGGACGTCGGTGTATCGCCGGTACCGATAGAGGTGGTACTGCGCGCCGTGGTAGAGCAAGACCACTTCGCTGTCGAGCCCGGCGGCGTCTTTCGACTCCTGCTCGATGCGGCTCATTTCCTGGCGGCGCGCCTCGTGGGCGGCGGCTTCGGGTGACTGGCCCGCCTGCGGCGAAGCCTTCCGGCCTGCGTCGAGCACGCGTGCGGTGACGTCCTCGATCGACCAGAGGATCTGCACCTCCAGGTCCGGGCAGCGGAGCTCCTCGTCGCGCGTCCGCGCGTAGAAGGCGCCGGTGAGCAGGTTGCGCTCCGGCGTACTCAGCTTGAAGAGCTGGTCCGAAGCGACGTGGTGGTTCGTGAGGAGCAGGCCGTCGCGCGAGACGAGCGAGCCGGATGCACCCATGCGGACGCTGGACTTCTGCACGTGCTCGATCCAGTCGGCGGTGGGCTCGAAGCCGTGGGTTTCGCGGAGGATCTCCGCCGGCACGGCGTTGGGGGGCCACATGCCCTCATCCGCCCGCACCGTCGCCACGACAAGAAGAACCGCCGCGATCAAAACTCCCGTGCGCTGCATCATGTCTGACCTCGCAGAAAGACCGACCGGCCACCCGGGAGGGCGGCGGCGGATGGTGCGCTGAGCTTACCCGCCGTGGGGCAAACGAAAAAGGCAGCTCGGACGGAAGGCCTGGGAGATTGCGGATTTCGGATTGCGGAGTGTGGAACGGAGTTGAGAATTGAATTGGGCGGCATCGGGGCGTTAGCGACTTTCGGATGGGATGCGATGTAATGTG
>CAZJTF010000353.1:0-7199 GCA_964548565.1 uncultured Planctomycetales bacterium
GCCGCAGGTTCTCGAACGTCGCCTCCTGCTGCGCCGCCAGGTACCCCATCATTCCGCCTGCGAAGCTGTCCCCCGCGCCCGTCGGGTCCTTCACGTCCGCTGTCGGGTAAGCGGGCAGCGTCACGATACGGTCGGCCATCACCAGCATCGCGCCATGCTCGCCCTTCTTGAGCACGACGAACTGCGGCCCGAGCGCCAGTACCTCGCGGGCGGCGCGGATCAGGTTGTTCTCGTCGGTCAGCAGTCGTGCCTCGCCATCGTTCATGATCGCGCCGTGCACCATCCGCAGCGCATTCAGCAGTTCCTCGCGCTGCGTGGTGATCCACAGGTCGCGCGTGTCCGCCACGATGAGGCGCGGGCTCTTGAGCTGCCGGACAAGGTCCTGCTGCAACAGCGGGTGTGTGGCCGCCAGGAACACGAACGCGCTGTCCGCGAACTGCGGCGGAATCTTCGGCCCCGCCTCCGCCAGTACATTCAGTTCGATGCTGCGCGTCTCCGCGTCGGCCATCGATCCAACGTACTCGCCGGACCACCGGAACGTCTTGCTGCCCTTGCGCACCTCGAGCCCCGCGAGGTCGATGTTTCGCTTCGTGAGGTACGCCCGGTAGTCGGCCGGAAAATCCTCGCCCACGACGCCCACGAACCGCACCGGCGTGTAGAGCGTCGCCGCGAACGAGAAATACACTGCCGATCCGCCGTAAACGCCCTTCACCTCGCCGTAGGGTGTCTTGACGTCATCAATCCCGATACTGCCGGTCACGAGCAGGGACATTTCAATCTCCGATCCAGTTCCAGAGCGTCAAAGGCGGGGAGTATAAGGAGCCAGGCCGCTGAAATGTAGCGTCCGACTCAGCCGTTCGGACGAAAACGCCGCGGTCAGGCGGCCCCCCCGCTCGCGCGTCCAAAGCCACGCTCACGGGCGAAGGCTCACCGTCCGGCCATCACTTTGCCGCCGGGCGCGTCGCCGCCACCTTCACCCATTCGCGGTAGACCTTCTCGATCTCCGCGGCCTCCCGCGACCCGTCCCATGCGGCGACACCGTACCGCACCCGCAAAGGCTTCTCCGCCGCCAACTGCACCGGCCGGGCCTTGAGGTTCAGCGTCGCGGAGATGTACGCGAACGGCTGCTCCATCGTGAACCATGGCGCGTCCAGATACGGGCTGTCCGGCTCCTGGAACACCGCGACCGTCACGGGCTTGCCATCCGCCTTCGCCGAGTAGGCACACCACCGCGAAGCCGTCGCATTCGTCCCCGCCACGCCCTGCTTGCCGTCCGCGTTCATGAAATGCCCGTCCTTGTCCATCGACACGGGAAACCGCAGCCCCAGCCCAAAGTACTCGCGTCCAAAGAGCGTCACCGCCTTCAAATCCGCCGGAGCCGACAGCGTGCTCTCCCACGTGAGCACCGTTGGCCCGCCGTCGCCCGTCTTCCGCCCGGTGATCCTGCGCTCTTCCTTGAGCAGGATCTGCTTATCCTGGCCCACCCATTCGAGCGACTCGACCAGGCCGGCCCACGTGCCGTTCTTCCCGCCGGATGCCCCGACTGTGCGCAGCGCCCGCTGGACTTGCCGCCCGTCCTTCGGCGTCTCGCCCCAGAAGTCGGTGTCGTTGACGCCCACCGCGAACATGAGCCCGTGGTGGTGCTTGTGATCCGCCGGCGAGTCGCGCAGGACATTCACCCCCGACGGCGTGAATAACTCCTGCACGTACGGCTTGAACGGCACCTTCTCATAGCGGTACCGCGCGAGCGGTCGGCTGCCGTCGTGGATCTCGACGACCGGCGGCTGCCGCGTGGCCTCCAGTGCATACACGGTCGCCGCCAGGCTCAAAGTCGACACGATCGCAACTCGGACCCCAAACCCGTCGTTCGCAGAAAACCCGCTCATGAGGCCTCCCAGATCTGATGCGGCGCGCCAGCAGCATACCTCCGACTGACCGCACCCGCCCATCTCCGCTGCCCGCCGTGTTTCCGGCGACCATCACGTTGACGCACGGGATCATCAGGCGATCCACTTTGTTGCGTCGGCATGGCGCGACGGAATCCCCCTCAAACTCAGCCCAGGTTCGCGTCCGGGTAGGCCTGACTCAACCTCATTTGGCGACGTAGCTTACACCCATTCGTATCGGACCCACCGCGCACCTCGGGTCGGAACAGGTGTTGCAGAGAAACCCGCCGACTGCGATCCTGTTTTCTCGGTGAGGAGAGTTGTGCGATGTACCCCGAACTGACGCAGGTACTGGCCCAGTTCTGGATCCGCAAGATCAAGCTGATCGTCCTGACCCTCGCGATGTACGCCGCGCTCTGCTGATCCCGCCAAAGTCAATCGGCGCCCGGCACGATCTCAGCAGCCGCATGTTTTTTGCGCAGCACACATGTTTCTGCACAGAGCAGGGGCCGGACGTCAGCGGACGGATCTTCGAAGAGAGGAGCTTGACTTCTCACTCTCGCTTCGCACTTTTCACTTCTAAACCTGTTCCGTCGTCGGTATGAACGGCCGTTCGCCTTCCGGGCACGCCTGGATGCATTCCCAGCAGAGTCCCGCGATCTGGAAGCGATGGCTCGTTGCGTAGAAGCGGTGCTGGCTGGCCACGACCGTCCGAAGTCGCTCCACGTCCGCGCTGTCGAACTCGATGATCCGCCGGCAGTGCTGGCACACCATGTGGTCGTGTGCGTCCTGGCCGAAGGTGTGTTCGTACCGCGCCAGCTTATCCCCGAAGAGGATCTGCTTGATGATCCCGCAGTTCACCAGCAGCGGTAGCGTCCGGTAGACGGTCGCTTTCGCTACACGCGCCCCGCCCTGGCGCAGTGCGATCAGCAGTTGCTCCGCCTCGAAGTGCTCGTCATTGCGGAGGACCTCCCGGAGCACCGCGCGTCGCTCCGGCGTGTACTTCAGTCCGCGGTCGCGCAAATACTCGCGGAAGATGTTCTCCGCGGTCTGGATGCTGTCGTCGCTCAGCGGCTTGGCCATGGCGCAAAAACCCTGTGTCCGCCTCACAATACGTGACCAGCCCTGCTTTTCAAGCCCGGTCGCGCGGGGGTCGGGATGGCAGACGCGCCCGGTCGCACGTCCTGCATGCGGGCGGTCGCCACAACGCGCTCGTACTGCCTCTGCACGCCGTCGCGCCGCGGCTCAGGGTCCGTTCGTGCCCAGAGCTTTTTCCGGTGAGCCCCGTTTAGGCGTGCTTGAATTCTCCGGCACTTTGGTTACACTCCATTTCGGGCCGGAACAACTTTCTTCTCAGCGCATCACCAGCATTGCCCGGATGATCCGTTCAATTCTCACTGCCGCGTCTGCGAGGCGGTTTTCTTTGCGCGCATCGCAGGTGGGTAGGCACTGTTTGCGCGGATAGACCGCCTGGAGCTTGTTGCGATGAACACCCTCACCTCCGCTGCAGCCCGCTGCAGGAACGCCGTCCTGCCGTTCACTCTCCTGGTCCTTGTCACGTCGGGATGCCCTCCAACCGGCGGCACGAACAATCCGCCGACGGCCAACGCCGGTGCGGATCAAGCCGTCGACGCCGGCGCCACTGTCACGCTCGATGGTTCGGCGAGCACGGACCCCGATGGCGATGCCCTCACGTACGCGTGGCGGCAGACCCTCGGCACGCCGGTGACACTCAGCAGCACGTCCACGCCGGCTGTCACCTTCACGGCGCCGTCCAAGGGCACCAGCCTTGCATTTGAGCTGAGTGTCAGCGACGGCCAGAGCGCTTCCACCGCCCGGACGAACGTCTCCGTCCGACTGCTGGATGCTTCGGCGGACGTCGAAGAGAGACGCCAGCGCTCGGTGACAGAAGACCCGATGGCCATGGGCAATTTCCCGAAGGATTGGCTGATCGCCAGCGCCGGTGCAGGCCTCCCTGGTCCTCCGGCAGAGGGTGAGGACCCGGACGACGAGCCGGAATTCGGGGAATTCGTCGAGCGGTTCGAGGGTCTGAAGATCCCCGAGGTCGTGCAGGAAGAACTGCAGCCCGGCGCCACCCGCAGCATCACGCTCGCCATCAACGCGCCGTCCGGCCTGGCCGCCCTGGCCCAGTGGATCGGTACCACCAGCCCCCTCCAGGTGATCATCACCCTCGACGGCGCCCCGCTGGCGACCGGCAGCACCTACAGCATGGGGCAGGACCGCGGCGGATCCTACCTGAGTACCCGCACCAGTGCGGGCGGGGAGGCCGGCCTCTCCGTCACCAACACAACCGACGTCGCCGTCACGGTGAGAATGAGCTTCGCGGCCCGAGATATCGAACGGGAGTGAAACTGTGCGCACACAATCCGACCGCCTCCGGACACGCTGGACGCTGCCATTGGCAGCGCTGCTCTCAGCCTTGATGGGCGCGTCCGCCCTGGCCGCTCCGACCGTGCTGGATTTCGAAGACCTCGCGCCCGGCACGATCGTCACAAACCAGTACGGGGTGAAAGGCGTCCTGTTCGATAACAAGTATCTCGATACCGATCCGGCCGCGCGTTCCGGCACGCGCGTGCTCCGGTCGGCCTTCGGTGAGGTATTCAACCCTGTTCCGATCACCATGAGCTTCACCAGCCCGCAGGCGCGGGTCAAGCTGTTCGCAGCGTCCGACGATCTCGCCCTCAACGGGACGCTGACCGCATTCGACGCCGCTAACAATGTCGTGGCGACCGATGGTCCCAAACAGGTGGCTGCCGACGTCTTCAGCGCCATGTTCGAGGTGATCGACCCCGATGCCACGCCAAGCATCGTGCGGGCCGAACTCCGCCTCCAGAACGGGATCTACTTTGCCATCGATGATCTCGAGTTCGACGGCGAGCCCCCTGCGCCGCCCCCTCCGATGCCGCCGGTCGTGAAGATCACGACGCCCCCGAATGGAGCCAAGCTGGACGTGGCCACCCTGGACATTGCCGGTACCGTCACCGGCGAAGGGCTCCTGTCGACAGCCCGGCTCACGGTCGCCTACCCCCGCCCGCCGGAGTCTCAGAATCTGCCCCCGTTCACGTCTGACCTGCCCCTGATCGGGAACGGAACCACCCGCGCGTTTTCGCTGCCGGGGTTCACCGGCGTGCCGCTCGGCCCGATCACGATCACGGTCACCGCGCAGAACTTCGCCGCGCAGGCCGGCTCCGATTCCGTCAGCATTACCAATCTGCCGGCGCCGATTCAGTCGCGTTTCGATTTCGAGGGGGGCGCCGCCACCTTCGGCGACTTCAGTTTTGGCATGCTCGGCGGTTGCACCGTCGCCGTGTACGAGCGCGGCGCGATCAGTCTCCACAACGGCACTACCTTCGTCGTCCTGGGCGACATTCTCACCAAGTGGCTGAAGATGCGCACGCTCGCCAATCCCGATGGCCTCGGCTGCCCGATCGGCGAGGAACGACAGACGTTCCTGGGCGACGCCACCGTCCAGGAATTCGAAAAGGGCCGCATCTACCGCAGCATCGACCTGCCCGGTCGCGCCGCCTATGTCCCCGAAGTCTTCGCGCAGGTGTTCCGCCAGCGCGGCGAAGAGCTCAAAATCGGTGTGCCGGTCGGCGACCCCACCGAATCCTCCGGCCCGCAGAGCCAGACCTGGCTCTTCCAGCAGTTCGCGCGCGTCGACAAGCCTTGGATGCTGCGAAATACGATGGAGATCCGCGGCAACCCGCCCGTCCTCTATCTCCAGCGGCAGGCGGGCGACTGGGTGCACGGAGCCATGGAGCCGGATGCCGCCAATCTGCTCCTCAACAAGACCCCGGCCGCCGTCTGGGAGAGCTTCCCCTGCAACGATCTGCAGGGGCCCTGCAACGTCCAGCCGGAGCCACCTCCGCCGCCCAATACGCCCAATATCGGCAGCCTGTTCTGCAACGAGCTGCTGTATATCCCCACCCTGGAAGGCTTCTGCTTCCCTGTGTGTTCTCCCTCGGACTGCCCACGCTGCCCGCCGGGAGACACCGACTGCTGCTGCTGCATCCCCGCCGAGTGGGAACCGGTCCGCGGCCACTACGACGCGACGCCGGTCTTCGGGGCCATCGTCAGCGCCCACATGGCCGACATCGACAACGGGTTCACGCACGAAACGCACAACGCGAACTGCCCGTACATCCCCGACCTTGCCCAGGCGGTGACGGACGTCACCTGCGTCTCCGACTACGAGTACTTCGTGCTTCCGATCGGGCCGCAGATCGATACATCACCGCTGCCCAGCCTGTTCGGCAAAAAGAACACGACCAAGATCAAAACGGAATACGAGGTCGCGTTCGCCGCGGAGGCACATAATTTCCTGCGCACGCCGACGGTCGGCGATCTGACCCACACCACCGGACGCTGGATCGTCGACTGCGGCCACGACACCTACAAGACCGAGCTCCACCCGATCTTCAGTTTCGCGACGATGAGAACGGTCGTTTCCGAGACCAATGCCTTCACCAAACTGGAAGACGACCTGGGCATCGGCGGCCGGCCCGCCACCCGCGTTGCCATCTGGGTGAACGGCTGGTACCCCGGAGGGGAAGGCAACCAGATCGAGTTCGACGCGTACCCGCCGCCGCGTCCCGACCCGAATGCCCGCCTGCACGTGATCAAGCCGGTTGACTTTGCCGCGGGCGGGTATCGTGCCGCCGAGGACGTGACCATGGAGTTCGAACTGCGTCCCCCCGGGATCGCCAACCGCGTGCATCTGCGCTTCAGCGCCCCGCGCCGCGAAAACACCGTCACCGCCGCCGGCGAGTACAAGTTCCAGTCCGGCCGACAGTACTGGGGCATCTGGTATCTCTACTGGGGCGACTGAGGCCGAACCCTGCGGCGCGCGGCGGCGGATGCCGCTCCACACATCCATATCCCTCGGACGAAACCCGACACGCCGCCTCGTCCCGGCCGGACCGTCCGCGCGACTCTCTCCGGGGCGCCCCCCGGTGTTGAACCAGGGAGGAGGCGCATCCATCCGCCCTGTCTCGCGCGCCGGCGGCTCCCGACCTCCCGCCTCACACGGTCTCTCCGCACGAGGAGCGCTGGGCGCGACTTCGTGATTCAGTATCATGGCCCGCTTTGGGCCGGAGGACAGGCATGAACGAACCCGGTAAACGCCTCACTGAGGACTGGTTGGCCGTCATCATCGGGCTCCTGATCGTGAGCCTCTCGTTCCTCAACGGGGCGGGCATCGATGTGTTCGGGTGGGTGGTCAAGGCCAACGTCTGGCCGCGCGTTTCCAATGTCGTCGGGCCGCTGTCCGCCCGATTCTCCTGGATGCCG
>CAZJTF010000354.1:0-7194 GCA_964548565.1 uncultured Planctomycetales bacterium
AAGGAGTACGATCTGATGAAACTGCCACGACGTGAATTACGCAAACGCCTGAAAAAACGGCAGGATGCGGCTTAACTTAATGGCATTCGGGACGGCTTCGATTGTTTTAACTCCTCCGTGCCGCAGCCGGCACCCGACCAGATCGGGCCGCTGCTCTACCGCTTCCGGTGCGACGGTCTCGGGTCGCTGATCACGGCGGAGAAGCCGTCGCCGGCCCGGTATTGTCCAGGCCTGTGCGACACACGCCTGCGGCGGCGACGACGCACCCGTGGTGCAGCGCCGCGGCGATTGCGGGCGGCCGCGGACCGGGGGCGGCCTGCTGGACGGCTGGGCGTGGCGTGGGTCTGTGGGGCCGGGGCGACTGGGGGTGGGAGCTCCGCCGCCCGAGGATGAGGAATTGGTCAACGCGTCCGCCTGAACACCCAGATTGGACGCCCGACGGCGGCCGACGGCTTTTCAAGTCAGCTGGAACGCCTCCTCGGCCGTCGCCTGTGCCCGCTCCCGGTCGGCCGTCCACGGAAGACGGCGAAGCGCGGTGGGAAGAGTCGGAAACAGCGACCGATTGTTCAGCCGCGGCCACTGAAAGCTCTCTGGCGGCAGCGGGGGCGCGCAAAAAAACGAGGGCAGGCGCTGGGGACCTGCCCACGTGTCAACGATCGTTGAAGTGTTAAAACCGACCCATCAGCTCTTGGGAGCGAGGGCGTTGAAGCGACGCTGAAGCTGGGACTTCTTGCGAGCGGCCGTGTTGCGGTGAATGGTGCCCTTGGCGGCGATCTTGTCCACCTTCTTGATGGCGGCCAGGAGGGCCTCGCGGGACTTGGCCTGATCGCCAGCAGTCACGGTTTCCGTGAATGAGCGGAGCGTCTGCTTGAGATCCTGCTTGCGCGCCCGATTGTGTGCGCGGCGCTTGGCGTTCTGACGAATCCGCTTCTTTGCGGACAGTGAATGGGCCACGAAAACGTCTCCTCTGGGGTTACTTGCCTGCCGGGGCCGCTCCGCCGCCCTTCAGGTCGTCAATGCGCTTCCTCACTTCTCCCTTACGGTAGTTGTAGTCCCATTGTATGAGCTGACCGTAGGTTTTCAAGGCGTCCTCGGTGCGGCCGTCGGACTGCAGGGCCCGGCCGAGCCAGTAGTGCATCTCCTTGCCGATGTCGTCATCGGGGATTTCGTAGCTCTCGATGGCCTCGCGGATGGTGTCGATGGCCTGGCTGAAGTAGCCCTTCTCGAAGAAGCACCGCCCGATGTAGAGGCTGCAGTGGGTCCGGGTCTTCGGGTCCGCACGGGCTTCCTGCAGGATGGGGATGGCCTCGTCGTACGCCGCCGGGTTGTACTGGCCGGCCTGGAAGAGCCGCCGGCCATACTCGTATCGGAGCCGGAGGTCCGTGGGGTACTGGCGGACCCGCTCCTTGAAGACACCGAGCTCGAAGCGGAGCTGCTCCTTCAGGTGGCTGCGGGCGGCGTCCCGGTCGCCGGATGCGGCGATCTCACGGGCCTTGCGGGTGAGCTGCTTGATGCGGATATCGTCGGCCCGAAGCTTGTAGCGGTACTCGCGGGTGTCCTTGAACGCCTGGACGAGGATACCGATGGCGCGGGTCTCGTCCGCTTCGACTTCGCGCCGGCAGAGCAGGTCAACGTACTGGTTGATCGCGGCCGCGTTCGTGGGGGCGCCTTCGTACTGGGACTTCGAACGGGTGAGCAGCTCGTCCATGCGCGTATCGGACTGAACGACACGCTCTTCGTCGTGGAGAGCGCGCTGGCCTTCGCTGTCCTGGATGGAGTCTTTGAAGGACTCGGCGGAGGCGTAGCGGCCCTTCAGGATGGTCAGTTTGCCGGCCAGATCGCGCAGGTCGGTAGAGACGCCCATGTCCGTGGGCTTGAGCGCCTGCAGCTTGCTCATGGCGTCAACGGCGCGATCGAGGGCGGTGATGGCGAGCCGCGGGTCAGTCTGCATCGCCCGATCGCCGAGTTCCTCGTAGACCTGACGGAGGAGTTCAAAGCGAGCAGGGCTGGGCTTCTCTTCGCGAGCGGCGGCGTCGGCGAAGATCTCGCCGATCCACATGGTGGTGGCGTCGTAGCGGCCCTTGGCGGCGTTACGGAACATGGCCTCCATGTAGCCGACGTTGCGGGGATCCTTGGACAGGAGCATCTCGGCGTTGAGCATGGCCTGCCTGGGATCCTTGACGTTGGTCTTGTACTTCATGGAGTCGCCGAAGCCGATCTTCTGTCCGCCGCGGAAGAGGGCGGCGGCGCGGCACGGTTTATGGCCCTCCTCCACCGCCTCGGGCCAGAAGCCGAGGCCGTTGATGTAGGATTCGATCGCGTAGTCGTAGTTCTTCTTTTCCGCGAGGCTCTGGCCCTGGGCGAACCACTTGCGGGCGCGTGCCATGTCGTCGTCGCTGAAGGATGGGCCCTCCTGGGGCGGCTTGGGTGACCTCTTGAACATGTCTCAAACTCCGGTCGGCGCCTGTCGCCGACACGATCACCTCTGCCCAGGTGCTCAACGTGATTCCCGGGGGTACGCTGGGAGAAAGCGGCAGCCCGCGAGAAGGCGGGTCGCCGATCGGTCACGGGAGCAGCAGCTCGGGAGCGTGCCGTTGTCGATGGCCGCAACTCCGCATAAAATCATGCGTTAGTTGAGATGGTACCACACCCGGGCCGCGGGTCAAGGTCGGCGGATAGCGACGGCCGGAAGCAGGAAACTCCGTTTGCGGAGAGGCGCATGAAGAAAGTCGAACTGCCGCAACGGATCGTCCTCTATCCGGACCCACGGCTCCGCCGCACGTGCAGCGATGTCGAGACATTCGACGAGCGCCTGGCCGCCCTGGCCGGGCGGATGCTGGAACTCATGAAAGCCAACAAGGGCGTGGGTCTCGCAGGACCGCAGGTGGGGTGCCTGCGTCGGATCTTCGTGTGCAACCCCACCGGGGAGCCGCAGGACGACCAGGTCTACATCAACCCGCGGCTGGTGGACCTGAGCGGGTCGGTCGAGGCGGAGGAGGGCTGCCTGTCGATCCCCGAGGTGCGCGTCGTCGTGCGGCGCGCCCGGCGGTGCCGGATGGAGGCGTGCGATCTCGAGGGGCGTGCGGTGGTGGTCGAGGGGCAGGACCTGGCCGCCCGGATCTGGCAGCACGAAATCGACCATCTCGACGGGCGCCTGATTATCGACCGCATGAACCCGGCCGACCGCATCGCCAATAAGAAGCAGATCGCGCAACTCGAAGCCGACTACCGCAAGGCGGCCGCCCGCGCGTCGTGACCGTATGCAACGGCCCGCGCCGGTGCAGAAAAAGCCCGCCCATCCGGTTGAATTTCACGCTAACCGCGGTTGGCGAGGTGTGTCTCCATTCGTATACTTTGAAGGTCAGGCGGTTCTGGTGCCGCCTTCCCTTCCCCTGATCGGGTGATATGAGCAGCATCATCGAGTATCTCAGGACCCTCCTGACCTCCGATGCGTACGGAGCGTGGACGGTCTTTTCCGAGATGCTGCTGATCGGCGTGGTGGTCTATGCCGTGCTGCGGTTTCTTCACGGCACGCGCGGGGCCCGGCTGCTGCAGGGGCTGGTGATGCTCCTGGTGGGCGGCTTCCTTGTCGTTCACGTCCTGGCCGACCAGTTCGGTTTAGAGCGTATCGCCGTTCTTTACCAGCCTTTTGTCCTGACGGTCCTGCTCACCACGATTGTGGTGTTCCAGCCGGAGCTGCGCCGGGGCCTCATGCGGCTGGGCGAGACCCGGTTCCGCCGGCCGCGGCAGTCGGCGATCGACAAGATCGCGCGTCCGGTTGCGACGGCGTGCGCGCAGCTGTCGAAGAACAAGATCGGGGCACTGATCGCGATCGAGCGCGACACGGGTCTGTCCACGGTGGCGGAACTCGGCGTGAAGCTCGACGCCCGCCTGACGCCGGAGCTGCTCAACACGATCTTCTGGCCGGGTTCGGCCCTGCACGACCTCGGGGTCGTCGTCCAGCAGGGGCGGATCTCGGCGGCCGGGTGCCCGTTTCCCCTCGGGGAGGCCGACGGTACGGACCGTTCCATCGGGAGCCGTCACCGGGCCGCGGTGGGCCTGAGCCTCGACTCGGATGCGGTCGTGGTGGTGGTGAGCGAGGAGACGGGTTCGATCTCGATCGCCGAGCGGGGGCGGCTGTACCGCCACATCCCGCCGGACGCACTGTTCAACACGCTGCGGCGGCATCTGGCCAGCGGGCGGAGCGTGGACGACGCGCCTCCGCCACCCCAGCCGGCTGAAGTTGAAGAACGCAAGACGGTGGAGCCGGCGTTGCCGCCGCCATCGCCCCGCAAGATCTCGAAAACACCCGCAGAAGCGGCGCTATGAAAGCACAGATCCAGCTCATTTTGTCCACGATTGCCCTGACGGTGCTGATCTGGACGTACGCGGACCAGTCCGGCCACGAGTCGTTCTCGACGACGGTCGTGGTCAAGTACGTGCCGCCGTCGCAACCGGGGAATCGGTTCGTGCTGCGGGTCGTCGGGTCGCCCGCGGACACGCCGGATCTCGTGCGGGCGGAGCTGACTTTCCGCGGGCCGACGTCGGCGGTGCGGCGCCTCCAGAAGGACACCGACTCGTCGCGGTTCATGCTGACGGTCGTAGTCGGGGACGAGCTCACACCCGGGCGGCAACCTCCACGGTCGCTGTTTAACGACCTGGCGCGCCTGCCGGAGATCCGCAACCGGGGCTTAAGCCTGCAGAGTGTCCACCCGGACAAGATCACGCTCGAAGTCGATCGCTATAAGACGGTGACGGCTGACGTGGAACTGCTCACGGGCGTTTTCGAGAAGACGCTCGTGGAAAAGCCGGTCGTGCGGCCGGAGAAGGTGGAGGCGCGCGTCCTGGAGAGCACGCTCGCGCACGCGGGCGGCATGCTTCCGCCGCTGCGGATCTCGATCGAGGACGAACTGCAGGCACGCGCGGAGCAGTCGGGCGGGACGTTCAGCTTCGACGTGCCCATCCGCTCGACCTGGCAGGGAATTGATGCGACATTCAATCCGCAGCAGGTGCGGGTGACGGTGCGGTTCGCGCGGCGCACGATTCGGGAGCGCATCACGCTGATTCCGCTGAGTGTGCTGGTCAAGCCGCAGGATTTCTTCGACCGCTACGAAATCGAGTGGCAGGACGAGACGGGTGGACACCTCACGCAGGCAATCGACGTCCGCGTGCCGCTGGACAAGGCAGGGCAGCTCAAGGGCAACATGATCGATGCCTACATCACAATCGAGGACACCGATCTGCCCAAGGACCTCGCGGGGGCCGTGACGACGGGGCCGGCGAGCAGCGAGAGCTGGATCGAACGCGACATCCGGTTCGTGTTCCCGCCGGGCTTCGAGGACGTGCGAATGGAAGGTACGCCCCGGACGGTCAAGTTCCGGATCAAGAAGAAGGCACCGGAGGGGGGGACTCCGGATCTGACACCAGTGCTGCCGCTCGCACCCCTGCAGTAGCGTCCGAAACATTTCCCACTGTTGATGTCGAGGTTTTCGATCGGGGCCTGGTGCGGTCTGCCCGGTTGGAGTCGGCTTGCGCCGGTGAGCAGCGGCCGCGGTGCGCTTTGCCCCATCGGCAGCCCGACATGACCCCGTCCGCAATCCCTTTATAATGGCGCGGATGAGCAACTCTCTCGAAAACTATGCGGTATCGCTGGCCGTCGCGGCGCGGGGGGCCGGACGGCGGCTGGGGACGACGCGCGGCGGGCAGCGGGACGAGGCGCTGCGCCGGATTGCCGAGCTGATGCGAGCCCGGGCAGATGTGATCGTCGCCGAAAACGCGCGCGATGTGGCGGCTGCCGGTGAGCACGGGCTGACATCGGCGATGATCGAACGGCTCCGGCTCGACCGGTCACGCGTCGAGAAGATGGCGAAGGCGGTTGCGGAAGTGGCTGACCAGCCGGACCCGGTCGGCGAGGTAATCGAGGGTCGCGTGCGCCCGAACGGGCTTCGGATCGAGAAGCGCCGGGTGCCGATCGGGGTGGTCGCGATCATTTACGAGGCCCGGCCGAACGTCACGTCGGATGCGGCCGCCCTGTGCATCAAGAGTGGCAACGCGTGCATCCTGCGCGGGGGCAAGGAGTCGTTCCACTCGAACATGGCGATCGGCGCAGTGATCGCGGAGGCGCTCCAGGCGACGGGGCTGCCGCCCGAGGCGGTGCAGATCGTGAATACGACTGATCGCCAGCTCGTGCCGATTCTGCTGCGGCAGGAGGAGAATATCGACCTCGTGATCCCACGCGGCGGCGAGTCGCTGATTCGGGCCGTCGTGCAGGAATCGCGGGTGCCGGTCATCAAGCACTACACGGGCAACTGCCATGTGTACGTCGACGCCGACTGTCCGCTCGAGCGCGCGGAGAAGGTGATCCTGAACGCGAAAACGCAGCGGCCGGGGGTCTGTAACGCGGCCGAGTCGCTGCTGTTTCACCGGAATGTGGCGGACCAGTTCCTGCCGGTCATCGGCAAGCGGCTGGCGGATGCGGGCGTCGAGATCCGCGGGTGCGAGGCGACACGCAACGCCCTGCCGCAGGCGAAACCAGCAACCGAGGCGGACTGGTCGGCGGAGTATCTGGATTTGACCGTCTCGGTGAAGGTCGTGGACACGCTCGAGGACGCGATCGAGCACATCAACCGGTACGGATCGCACCACACCGACGCGATCCTGACGGACGACATCCGGGCGGCCGAGACCTTCGTCGCAGGGGTCGACTCCGGCAATGTCATGGTGAACGCGTCCACGCGGTTCAGCGACGGCGGCGAGTACGGGCTGGGGGCCGAGATCGGCATCAGTACGGACAAACTGCACGCCCGTGGGCCGATGGGGGCGGCGGACCTGACGACATACAGATGGGTCGTCACCGGCGACGGGCATCTCCGCACGTAATCGTTGGCGGTTTTCATCTACCCTCCTCACATCACGCGGGTTCAGGCAGACCGCTTTGGCGTTTCGACGTGTGCTGAGGCGGCTTGACGGTGGTCAAGAGCGCCAGGCGCCGGCTGAGCTACACTTGGGCCGGTGCGGGAAACGTGAAAACCGATCTGCGCCACAACGCCTGCGGCTTGGGCGCTATTTTTGCCGACCTGAAAAAGGGAGCACGCTGCCGTCAGGAGACGGATGATCGTCTGCCGGTCATCTGCAGCTGGTGTATGGCCCGAGGCTTCGCCATGAGGGCAGCCATGAAACACGCGAGACGCACGC
>CAZJTF010000355.1:0-7140 GCA_964548565.1 uncultured Planctomycetales bacterium
CTGAAACAACCGCGCTGCGCCCGCAGTCGGCGCAGAAAAACACCCCGGCCGGTCAAGGGACGGGGTGCGGGTTCGTCCGTATCAGGTGGCGGTCAGGCGGTCTGGGCCTTGGCCTCGGGCTTGTAGTCGCGCTTGAGCGGCTTCACAATCATGCCCATGCGGATCGCCTTGGTGCTGACCGCGATGCGGACCGGCCTGCCGTCGATTACTGCCCGAACTTTCTGAATGTTCGGCTTAAACTTGCGTTTGGTCTTGCCGGTGACCTTGCGGCCGACGCCGCCGAGGTACTTGGCCTTGCCACGGCGCGCGTACCTGCGGCCTACGGTCGTCTTCTTGCCGGTAAATGCACATTCACGGGACATTGCACACCTCAAACCTGCCGAACCAAGAGCACCGCATTATATAGCCTTCGCGGCATGCTGCAAGGGAGAGAACAAACACCTGGTCAAGCCGGTTCTGTCCACACCTGCCCCCCGGGGCAACGACCTGCAAAAACACGCGTGCCTCAATGTTCTAAGTTCTTTGTGCGCAGTGGGTTGCAAGACCAGGCGTCACGACACGCGGAAGGGCGAGATATCGACCGGTTTGTCAAAAGCCACGCCGATCTCACAGATGGAGTCGGAGATGTAGCGGGATCGAACGACCTTGCCCCACGTTTTCAACCACTCGCCGTCGGGGCGTCGGATGCGGATGTGACACCGGGTCTCGCAGTGCAGCATCGAGCGGTGGAGAAAGCCCACGCCGCCCTCGCTGATATTCCGCACCGGGATGATGAACGTGGTCTCGTAGCCCTGCTGGTCCACCGTGATGACCATGGCGAGTTTGCGGCAGGGGATCCGCTCGTGCTTGCGCAACTGCTCCGCGGGATCGCGACTCTTGCTGTCCAGGCCGTCGAGGAGCCGGTCCAGTTCGGAGGCGCTGAGGTGGAGAGGGGCGATCGGTCCTGAGCGTTCCTTGGCCATGATCCGTCCGAAACCCCGTGGCAGGGCCCTCCGTGGGGCCCGTGCAGTGATCATCGTCACGCGATGCCTTTATACTTTAAATTGTTCTTCAATGCCGGAAGGGATCGCCGACTTGGCCGTTGTCGCCTTGAATCCGTACAATGACGGCCGGATTCGAACTCGCAGGAACGAGCAGGAACATGGCCAAAAACGCTGACCCGCAGCTCACGTTCGAGCAGGCACTTACCCAGCTCGAGGCAATCGTCGGCAATATGGAGCAGGGCAAAATCGGGTTGCAGGAATGGGTGGCCCAGTGCGAGAAGGCTGCCGGCCTTCTACAGCATTGTCGTGGTCTCCTGAAAGATGCCGAAACCCGCATTCAGCAGCTACAGCTGTCGGACACCGGACGCATGACGGCCGCTGCGTTTGAGCCGCCGGGCCAGGAGTAAGTACGGGGGAGCGGCCGGCGACATGGGCCTGGTCTATTTCGACAACAACGCCACTACCATGATGGATCCGCGGGTGCTGGAAGCCATGCTTCCGTATCTGCGCGACCAGTACGCCAATCCATCGAGCGTGCACCAGTTCGGGCAGCAGGCAAGGCACGCCGTCGAGCAGGCCCGCGAACAGGTCGGAGCAGGCATCGGGGCGTCGCCGCGCGAGATCGTGCTGACCGGCGGGGGGACGGAGGCGAATCACCTCGCGATCCGCGGGGCACTGGCCGCCCGCGCTGGAAAGCGGCACATCATCACGACCACGGTTGAGCACGATTCCGTTCGGCGGCTGATCGACCAATTGGAGGCGGAGGGCTACCGCGTGACGCGGTTGGGCGTCGATTCGGGCGGGCGCCTGGACCTCGGCGCGTACGAGGCGGCGCTCTCGGACGACACCGCGCTCGTCACGATCATGCACGCCAACAACGAGACGGGCGTGATCTTCCCGATCGAGAAGCTGGGCGAAATCGCGGCGGCGCGCGGGGTGCCGTTCCACACCGACGCGACGCAGACCATCGGAAAGCTGGCCGTTGATGTACGAAAACTGCCGGTGCGCCTGCTGACCATGGCCTCACACAAGTTCCACGGGCCGAAGGGCGTCGGAGCGCTGTTCGTGGCGCGACGGACCCGGATCCGGCCGATGCTGCTCGGCGGGCACCAGGAGCGGGACCTGCGGGCGGGCACGGAGAACGTGGCGGGCATCGTCGGCATGGCCCGGGCCATGCAGCTTTCCATCGAGCACCTGCCGGAGGAGAACACGCGTGTGCGGGCGATGCGGGATGCGCTCGAGGCCGGCATTCGCGAACGGGTGAAGAGCGCGAGCGTGAACGGCGACCCGTCGATCCGGCTGCCCAATACGACAAACATCTCCTTCGAAGCGCTCGAAGCGGAGGCCATCCTGATGCTGCTGAGCAACGAAGGGCTCTGCGCGTCGAGCGGGTCGGCCTGCAGCACCGGTTCGCTGGAGCCGTCGCACGTTCTGCAGGCGATGGGGATCGAGCCGCGGGTCGCTCACGGTGCAATCCGGTTCAGCCTGTCGCGATTCAACACCCAGGCGGAAGTTGAAGCGGCTCTCGAGATCGTGCCGCGCGTCATCGCCCGCCTGGAATCCGTGCAGCCCCGCGAGCCTGTCCTCTGAACATCCCGCTTTCCGACCGCCCCGGCGCTCGATAGCATGCAGCCACCATGCAGGCAGTTCTGGCAATTGACATCGGGACAACCACGATCTGTGGCATCGCCGTCACCGCCGAGGGCGAGATGGTGGCCGCGGTCGAACGTCAGAACGATTCGGCGATCGATGGGCGTCCGCCGGGGTGTGCGGAGCAGGATCCCGGGCGAATTCGCACGATCACCTGGGAGGTGCTGGCCGCCCTGCGCGAACGGGTGGATTCAGTGCTGGCGATCGGCCTCACCGGGCAGATGCACGGGATGCTCTGCGTCGACCGGGCGAATCAGCCGCTCACGCCGCTCATCACGTGGCAGGACGCGCGATGCTCCGAGCCGGCGCCGGGCGGAATGAGTTGGATCGAGAGGATGCGACGGGCAGTGCCGGCGGGCGCCTGGGAGCCGTGCGGCTGCATGCCGGCCAGCGGCTACATGGGCGCCACGCTCTACTGGATGCATCAGGCCAATGCCCTGCCGCCCGGTGCAGCGCGGGTGGCATTTATCCACGACTGGGTTGCGGCGTCGCTGATTGGGCAGCTGCCTGTGACGGATCCGGCAGATGCAGGCAGCGCAGGGGTCTTCGATCTTCTGCGGCTCACGTGGAACGACGAGATCATCCGCGTGCTGGGGCTGCCCGGCGATCTCCTGCCTCCGGTGCGCGAATCGGGGGAGGTGATCGGCGGTCTTTCTGCAGAGGCGGCGCGGCAGACGGGCATTGCGACGGGTACGCCGGTCTGCAATGCAACAGGCGACAACCAGGCGAGCGTGCTGGGGAGCCTGCAGGATGTCGATCGGTCGGTGCTGATCAACCTGGGAACCGGCGGGCAGATCAGCTGGGCGGTGCCGCAGTTCGTGCGGGCGCCGGGGCTGGAGACGCGGTATCTGCCGCGTCGCAGGTACATGCTGGTGGGGGCAAGTCTGTGCGGGGGCAGCGCGTACGCATGGCTGAACGACACCGTGCGGGCGTGGCTGGGCGTGTTCGACGTGCAGGTCGAGCGAGAGCGGGTGTACGAGGTGCTGAACGCATTGGCGGCCGGCGCTGCCGAGGATTGCGGGGGGCTGCGCGTGGATACGCGGCTGCGGGGGACGCGGGTCGACCCTGAGAGGCGCGGGGCATGCCTGAGTATCTCGCCCGACAACTTTACGCCGGCAAATCTGGCCCGCGCGGTGCTGTGCGGCATGGTTGATGAACTGGTGGAGATGCGGAACGGCGCGGGCGGGGCGGCTGCGCCGTTCGAACGCGTGGTCGCGTCGGGGAATGCTGTCCGCAAGAACCGCGTGCTGCGCGAGATCCTCACGGCGCGGCTCGGACGGACGCCGGCGGTGCCCGCGCACCGGGAAGAAGCGGCGTTCGGTGCGGCGCTGCTGGCGGGCACAGGCGCGGGCGTATGGCCCGACCTTGCGACAGCCGCCCGGTGCGTTCGCTACACGTCGTGACGTTTTGGAGGACATGGAGAGCGGAGGATTACCGCACGCGTACGGACGATCGCGTCCGTCGACGGCGATAGGTCCGCTGCGGCCCCGTTCGTCCGGAGACTCGGCGGAGTCGGTCCCGCTCGACTAGGCGGTCGGCCTCGGTCACCGCGTCTTCGAGTTTGTCGTGTTCTTTACGCCCGGCGAGTTCGTCTCCCAGGGTTACCTGCCAGAGCCATCCGCACCTGTTCAACCGATATCCATGCAGTTCGTAGTGAGGTGCGCGCGTCCGGCGGTAGACGTGGATTTCGTCAGTGCCCTGATCGATCCATTCCCAGCCGTCCGGCATTGGATTCACCTGCCTTTCTCTATCGCGTCCATCATACAGCTGACAGTACCTGGAGGTGAAGCACAGCAGGAGTCCGGGCGGCGTCCGGGATTCGGCTTCGGGGCTCCTGCGCTCCGGAGCGGGAGTACAAGACCGTGCTACGCAGTGACTTGCGCAGATGAGCTTTCTTTTTCACGCCCTGTGTGTCTTTTCTGGTGCGGGTGCGGCTCCGGATGTGCGCGGGCACGTCGATGCGAAGCTCGCGCCCGCTTCGGAAGGAGCATGACATGCGAAGTGCGAGGGCCCTGCTGATCTGCGGCATTCTGTTGCTGGTGGTGAATCTGGCCGTGCTGCTCGTGCCGGCGGCGCGGGCCCAGAAAGCCGCGGAACGCGCGCCGGGCGCGCCGGTGAACAGTGAGTTCTGGATCTTCATGCCGGACGGGAGCGGCTACCCGCCGCTGATTCTCAATACGCGCACCGGCGTGAGCGGATATCTCTACCTGTCCGAGAGCGGCTGGGTGTGGCGGACGCTCCGCGCGAACTGATGGGCGGATGTCGAGCAGGCGAACGCGAACCGCGGGCTGCCCGGATCGAGCAACCCGCGGTTCGTTGAAATCCCTGATACTGTGCCTGCCCCTCAGGGCAGGAGCTTACGCTTTGCGCCGACGCAGGACCAGCCCGCCAAGCGCGAGCAGGGTCAGGGTCGCCGGCTCGGGAATCGTCACGATCCAGCCGCGCGTCAGACGTGTGGTGCCTCCATCCGGCGACCAGACGCCCTCGCCCGAAATGGTCATTCCGTCATCCGAGATGCTGTAGACACGGCTCAGACGAATGAAGCCGTTCATCTGGCCTGCAGCAGTGAAGTAGTTCGTCAAATCCAGGATCGTCCACTTGGCAGGATCGGGGTCGCTGAGATTCCACAGCACAGCCTTTTCTACCTGTGTCTCGACGAGCGTAATCGGATCCACAAAGTGAACGAAGTTCATCCCTCCAGCGAAGGAGCCGGATTCGTTGGTAGCCCAGGGTCGGCCCAGCGTATTCTTCTTGCCAGCTGCTGCATCCGGATCCGGCAGACGGGGGAGGACGTGCAACTGACCGGTATCGACGTCATACATGTCTGCGCGGGGGTAATCTCCTGGCGCCGTCGAGTCGCCGAATACGTAACGACCGTTACCCGAGATCGCCAGAATCTCTCCCGCGTTGGTGGGGCTGCCAAACAAATCCTGCCCCTGGCCCTTGATCTGCGTAAAGGTGCTTGTCCCCGGGTCAATGTAGTACCGATAGTTCGTATTGTCGCCCTTCAGGATTCTGCCATAGCCGCCCGCTCGCCCCGTTGACGCAATAGCGGTTAAATAATATTTCTGGGGGAGATTACTGTCGTACCAATGCTCATACGCCATGGTGGGAGCATTGCCAGAGAACGTGCCCCGCCAGAACCCCTGCTCAAAGTTCCCGACCGCGGTTCCGTTGCTGCCGATGGCGTAATATGTGTCCTGGTTTGCACTGACGCGGAGCGTGTTATAGAGCTGGGGCTGGCCAAGCTTGGCGCTGTCCGTTGGCCGTAGGCGCTCATAAATGGTGCCATTGACGCTTCCCGCAGTGCCCGTGTCCACCGCGTGAAAGTCAGCGAAGTTGGGAGTGGTGCTGCTGCTCCGGAGGCCCAGACGACCACCGACGACGAGTTCCGTCTCGTTCGCGCCGTTCTTGCGGTAACCCACGCCATTCGCCATGGTCAGCGACTGGGTGCCATCGGTCAGCGTCCGGCTGCCACTCCCGGCATTCCACAGCAGCCCGGCCTGGCCGTTGTTGTAGTCGCCCGATGCAGTGTAGCTGAGTCCAACGACGTACTTGCCATCCGGGGTCATCGCCAGAGCCCGGGACTGCGTATGATCTCCCGTTGGCGGGATCATCTTCACCTGTGCCGAAGCGACACATACTGCAGCAGCAACAACCGCTGCGGCCATCACAAACCGTCTTGCTTGCATGATGCCCTCCTCAAGTGAACTGGACATAACAAACGCTGTTTACCTACGCGACGCTCAGAGAACCACCGGCGGGGCGCGTAGCGCAATTGCCGGTGATCCGTTCAATCCGTGGCCGAGGTGAGGTTGGTCGCTCTTCCGCGTCCCATTGCGTTTCCCACACCAGAGCCCTCATGGGCTGACAGCACAGAATTGCAGACCGCACGTGATCGCGGGTACAGAATTGTCGACAGAGCCGCGTCGACATGCTACAGAGTAAACACTACCCGGCCGGACCCGGGCGTGTCAATGCAAATCTGGCCAGACGGCGTTGCCCGGCCTGAAGTGACGATTGCCTTGAGACTTAGAGATGAGGGGACAGCGGGCCGATAATTCGCAGTCTGCACTTTTGCTGGTTTTTCGTTGACGGATTGGCTGCTTCTGCTAATCTGGATTCTGTCGCGTCTCGTTCACCTCAATGCAACTACTTCATTTGGAAGGAGGCGGTCGATGCGGCCTGCACTTTTGGTATGCTCTCTACTCTTGGCGTATTCGGCTGCCACCGCCCAGGACCGGTGCACCTACCACACGGACGGGCAGGTCTGGCCGATTCTGCCCAAGCCCCACAGCGTCTTCTGGTGCGAGGATTTCGACAACTACTGTGTTGGAGCGGGCGAATGGTCGGGCTACACCCCGTATCCTGCCAAGTGCGCGGAGACCGGTACGACGCCAGACGAGGCGGCTCTCCATGCAAACTGGGTGTATGACAGCGAGTCGACCCCGGCGTCCATGAACCAGACACTGAACGTCACGGGCAGGTTCACGACCAGCCTTCCCTT
>CAZJTF010000356.1:0-7105 GCA_964548565.1 uncultured Planctomycetales bacterium
CCGCTGCTCATCAACCGCGGCTCGTTTGCCAGCTGCCAGGCGAAAATGGTCGGGTCATCGCGGTAGGTGACCCCCGTCACCGTGTTGACCCGCCCGATGAGCAGCGCCATGAGCTCTTTGTACCAGCCACGAATCGTGGGATCGATGTAGAACTGATCGTGGTTTGCCGATCCGAACCGCCAGACGGTCCAGCGGTTCATGCCTCCGAAGTCGTCCCAGTTGTTTACGAACGTTAAAATCGCCCGAATGCCTCGCGCGCGGCAGGCCGCCAGCGTCTGATCCAGCCCGACCAGCGTTGCCTCGTTGATGAAGTCGATCGGTCGCTGGCCCGGCCCGAGTTTCGCGGCCGGCGCGCAGATCAGGCAGTCCCACGTGCGGGCCCCGTCATCCTGGAAGGCCCACGTCCGCAGCAGGTTCATGCCGCGAGCGGCCATCTCGTCGAGCACCTCGTTCACGCCCGGGCTCCAGGTACGCCGCCGGATCATCTGGTAGTAGTTATTGGTACCCGCGAAATAGACGCGCCGGCCATCGATCGTGAAGTGATACCCGGTTCGCTGGACGAATCCCTGCATCTGTGCCGTCCCGCTCACCGCGCACGCTCCTGCGATCAGGCCCGCGAGCGCGAGCCGTCCTTTTGCCGTCATCCGGGTTTCCCGATTCCCCTCCACGTCCGCGTCCTCAATCGGGGGCTGCCCGCTATGGTACCAGCTTCGCCGGGAGTTCGGCATCAAAATCCGGCGGGATGGCAGCAGGTCCAGAAAACTGGCGGGAGGCCGGGCTCCGGGGCCCGGGCGCCAGGGCCTCCTCTGTCCTCAGCCAGGCACCCGGCTCGATCGGTGGCTGAAAGCCGTCCTCCGGGCGGTATAATGCATGTACCTGTCGTGGCCGTGGCCGGTCGGCAGTTCCAGGTTCATGGTGGTGCTTGTTATGCGGATGCGGGCGTTTACGTTGATTGAGGTCCTGGTGGTCGTGGCGATCATTGCCCTGCTTGTGGCGATCCTGCTGCCGGCGCTTGGCCGGGCCCGGGAGCAGTCACGCACCTCCATCTGCGCGAGCAACCAGAAGCAGATGGGGATCGCCATGTCGCTGTTCGCGACCGAGCACGGCGGCCGGGTGCCCCGCGGACTATCCCGCCACGGAACCCCCGATCCCACGGGGCCCGTGAACTGGGTCCGCATGGTTGCCCGGATGTTCGGCGACAAGAACAACTACGCGGCCAACTTCAACCGCGTGCCCGTCGAGAAATACCCGGTCTTCAGCTGCCCGACCCGCAGCCGCGAGTACGGCGGCGTGTTTCTCGATTACGTGGTGAACTCGCTCGATCACCGCGGGCCGATGCGCATCCCGCCCTGCGAACCGGATCCGTCCAGCGGCACGTGGTACGAGGTGGAGGGGGTGACCAAGATCGACGTCTGGCAGGTGCCCGGCGACACGATCTACGTGACCGAGGCCGTCGAGGAAAGCTGGAATGTGAGCGACCCCAACAACTCCAACAGCACGCTCCGGGGCATTCGTGAGAACATTGCCCGCGTTCGTCGCCCGACTCCTCCGAGCGAGACCGGGTACGACTGGTTCGACGTGGCGGGCGGATTGTCGCTGCCGACGCTTCGTGTCATGGTCGAGTCCGGCGGGCGGAAGCCGCGGGCTTCGCTCCAGATGCACCGCACCGGCAGCAACGCCGTGCATGTCGATGGCCACGTTGAACTCCTGCGGCCACCCACCCGGAATGTCCAGCTTGTCCATGAGTACTACCTGCGCAAGTTCGGCATGGACCGCAGGCGGATCCGCGGCAGTTCCGCACTCACGACCACGGCGATCCTCAGTCCGTGCGCCGCAGGCGATACGAAGTGGCGCCCGTGAGCCAGAACCTCCGCCGTGTGGCATCGCTGCCCCGGCAAAAATTGGCGACCCGCGCTGTCCTTTTCTTTGTCCCCGTGTTAGACTTCAACAAGTCGGTTTGACGACCGAGTCGGGTCTCTTGACCTTTAGTTTCTCTCTCGTCCTCCGCTTTCCCGGGCCGGAACGTCGGCCTCTTTCCTCGTCGACCTGGAAAGTAAACCGCAGGTCAGACACAGTGCACGTCTCATGGAGAACGTCATGGGTAGGAAACTGTACGTAGGCAACCTGTCGTACGATGTCGACACTGCCGCCCTCGAGCAGCTCTTTTCGGCGCACGGGACCGTCGACAGCGTCCAGGTGATCACGGACCGCGACACGGGGCGCAGCAAGGGCTTCGCATTTGTCGAGATGAGCTCTGACCAGGAGGCGCAGGCTGCGATCAATGCGCTCGACGGGAAAGAGAGCGGCGGTCGTGTCCTCAAGGTGAACGAGGCCAAGCCGAAGGAGAACCGGGGCGGTGGCGGCGGTGGTGGCCGGGGCGGTTACGGCGGTGGTGGTGGCCGCGGCGGCTACGGCGGGGGCCGCGGACGCTATTGACGGACGGACGGGAGGGAGCCTCTCGGTGTGGCTCCCTCCTGCTCTCCTGATCGTCGGCTCGAGGCACTCCCGGAGCGGACGCCATGGGCAAGGGCGAACGAATGATGCAGGAAGAGAAAGATCGTCTGCTTGCCTTGTTCAGCGAGAGGAGCGCCTGGTGCCAGGATTGCGAGGCGCGGAACCGTCGCGGAGAGCCCGTGCGCTATGACGACGGCACTGCCGCCGCCTGGGATCTCGTCGGCGGGATGTGCCGTTTGTTCGGTTGGGAACGGGCCCGCTCCATGTTCCTGCACGTCGCCCATCACATGGCCGGGTGGCGCCGTGAACGCTTTGTCCGCGACCCCGAAAGCCTCGCCATGACCGCTTTGCTCAACTACAACGACCAGCCGGGCACCACGTACGACCACATTGTCGGCGGTCTGCGTTCACTGCCCGTCTGGCACCGAAACGATGAGCAGGAGGACCTCACGTCCTCCGTTTCCGCAGGCTGAAAGCGAACTTACCCCGCAATTCCGCGAGGACGGCGCCGGCAAATGGCCGCTGCGCCGATTCCCAGCAGGATAAGGCTCGCCGGCTCGGGCGCGACGACGCCCGTAATCGTCATCACGACGGCATCCGAAGGAACCGCCAGCGCGCTGCGCGGAGCCTGGCCCTGCATCGGTGTGCTTTCGAACAGCACCCGAACCGAGCCATCGCCGAGCAGCGCATTCACGGTGTTGAAATGAAAATCCTGAAGCACCAGGTCCCCGCGCAGGTGAAAGCGGTTGGTGGTGCCGTCGGTCAGCGGGGCGGTTTCGAAAACCACGTCAAACGACCGTTCCCCCCAGCTGAACCCCTGGATCACCGCTGGCAGAAGCAGGCCATTGGTGCCAAGGCCGGCCAGGAACAGTTCCGTCTGGTTGACGATCTTGAAAGGCTCTGTGCTCAAGTTGAGCGTCGCCACTTCGCTCGACGTGGCCGCGGGTCCGCCCAGGAGCGATGCCGGCATGACCGAGCCGTCGCCCGCCACGGCGTTCAGGCCTGCCAGCAGCCCGCCGCGCTGCACCGCCGGCAGCCCGCCAATGCCCGTCGACAGACCCCACCCGACAAACTCGGTTGGGTAGGGTGGCCCTGACACTGCCGGCAGCAGCAAACCGAACTCCAGCTGGTTTCCGGAAGCCGGCACGACCAGGGCGACCGGGATGAGCAGGCAAACGGCGCGCATTCTGATTCCTGCGGACATGTTGTCTCTCCCTTTGACCTGTAAGAAGCGAGTGCCCGAACGATTTGCAGTGTAGTAGGGTGGGGCCGCGCACAACAACGGATCACCGCCGCTCCGGAGATGGAGCAGCGTACTTTATGGCAACGTGGCGAACCGGCGAGTTACTTTACCGGCTGACGAAGAATCGTCCGGAGCTTCTCAGGGGCGACCCGGCGCGGGTCTGAGAGGTAGATCTCGTGGTGCAATCCGTGCAGGGCAAGGTGATGGGCGGCCGCGAACGCCTTCATCCGGTCAATCGTCGCTGGCTCGTCGGAGTATGGGCCGACATGCAGGATCTGCACGCACAGCCCCTCGCGGATGGTGTCGAGACGCACCGTTCGGACGCGGTCCGGCTTGCCCTTTGCCAGCAGGCTGTCCACGGCGGACGTCAGGTCGGCGTTTCCGACGAAATCGGGCGTCCGGATCAGGAGCTTCCACTTCCATGCCTGCCGGGGGGCGGAAAAAAACTCGGCCCCCTCGGCCCACCATAGCCCCTCGAGTTTGCAGACGCCGTAATCACCCTTGCCCGCGAACTTCCGCGTCATCTTGATGGTGAATGCTGCGGAATAGAGCGCCTGCAGACTATTCACGAACGCCTCGCTGCCGGGATCGCCCTCGCCGGCGATGCTCAGGTACTGAGCGGGCTTGGTGTCGACAAGCACCGGCTGCCGGGGCGTGACGTACTCGTCCTTGTGCAGCTTGTACAGATCAACCTTGCCGGCGGTCACCATGGGAGTCTCTCCTGCTTCAACGCAGCGGTTCCAGTGGGACGTGGACCTCGGTGATCAACTGTTCCGGGGGTGTCGTTTCCGGCGAGTTGTGGTAAATCTCAAAGGAAGGAGAGGACCGCGGCTGGCGCCCGCTGCCCGGCATCCATTGCCCGCACATGGCTGCATACGTGTCGGCGAGACGCTCGTACGGTCCGCGATGCACGGTCACGGCGTACTCGCCGCCCGCGACATCCTGAATGCCGATTTCACCTTCCGGTTGTACGTCATCACCGACCGCGATGCACGCGTCATACCGGATGCGATCCGGCGGCGTGACCTCCGGATCGTCGTGGCAGAGGCCCAGGACGAGCAGGCCCGGCCCGAGCAGGCCGCGGGGGCCGGCCCAGGCGCACAGCTTGTTCCAGGCGGCGCCGACTTCCGCGTACGGGCCGACGTGCCGCACGAATGCGACGTGAATGGGTTGAACCTGCTCGATGCGGACCTCCATCTTGCATCCTCCTGTGAAAGCCGGCACGTCCGCGTGAATTGTGCGTGACCCCGGCGCGGCTGTCGGCAGAGTGCCTGCGGATCGCTGCCGTTCGCGATACCCCGACGGTGAATCCTCGAACATCGCCCGGAATGCCCGCGTAAACGCCTCGTGTGTTTCGTAGCCGGCTTCGAACGCGATCCGCGTCACGGGCTGGTCGGTGGTTTTCAGACGCAGCGCCGCTCGCTCCAGCCGCAGCCGGCGCACATACTCCATCAGCGATTCACCAACCATGCCGCGAAAAACGCGGTGGAAGTGGTAAGGGGAGAAACAGGCGACCTCCGCCAGGTCCTCCAGGCACAGCGCCTCGTCGAGATGGTTCTGCACGTGGACGAGCACGCGCAGCAGTCGCTCCTGGTAGATGGCGTGGGTGTCCGGTCTCATCCAGCGTTCTCCATGGGGATGAGTGTACCCCCGCATGACCCGCGCGGCTTGATCGATTTTGCGGATTTGGTGGAGATTCTGGTGCTCGGGCACGCCGGGCTCGGGCTGTGGCCCGTCAGATCACCTCCAGGTAGTCCTTGTCCGGCAGGGGGGGGAACGGTGCGGTTGGCAGGGTCTGATACCAGAACGCGGCGGAAGCGATGTCGTCCTGCAGCGGCAGCCAGCGATGGCCGCTTCGCCAGCCCAGTGCCTGGATCGTGACGCGGAGGTCCTTCCCGAACCGCACCGGGTCCATCACGTGCCAGCGGTACAGCCCGAACCGCGTTTGGGAAACGTACGCACCGTCCGGGCGGATCACCTGCGGCATGCCCGCGTAGGGCGTCGTGTACTCCACGTACTGCAGGCCCTTGCCGTCGCGCACGTCCCCTGTGCCCTGGTTGACGAGGAAGCAGTAGGACCCGCAGAAGTAATCCTCCGTCCCCGTGCCGCAGATCGTCGGAAACTCCGTGTCGCCGTCCATGTAAAACTTGATCTCGCCCTCGCCCCACCAACCGGTGTTGTTCGAGCCCCACGCCATGTAGGTGCCGACAAACTGTCCTTTTCCTTTCACGCCGTCCAGGATCGTGTAATCCTGCTTGTATGGCAGGGGGTTTGTCCGCCGGAACTGGGCATGGAAGTACGCGCAGTCTTCCGGCACCTCCGTCAGCGTGTAGTTGATCTGGTAGAAGAGAGTCATCTTCTCGTCGGCGATGTTCGTCAGCGTCATGCGGCAGCTTTTGCGGAACGGCATCTCCCAGTAACAGTTGAACGCGCTGCCTGGGTTGACGCACACCGCGAGCGAGGAGACCTGCGCGTACTGCTGCCATCCGCACGCGAAGAAGTCGCCGATGGGGCACTCGACCGAGGGCTGCGCCTGGTCATCCCAGTAGATGCGCAGGATGCTGAACCGCCAGTGGCCGGTGGGCGTCATCCAGATCTGCTGGATCGCGCCGGGCTCGCGGATGTGGGCGAGTTCGCGCGTCTCGCCGGGCGCGATATCGATGCACGGCGAAACCTTCCAGCCACGGCCGAGCTCGCGCGCCGCCTTCGCGCCCGTCCCGTCCGTCGCCACACCCCCTTTACCCTTTTCGCCGGTGAAGTTCTCCGCGCTGATCGATCGCGTTCGGGCGTTCGAGAGCCGGGACAGGTTACCGAGATGCATCCCAAGGCCGTTGAACATGATTCACTCCATACCCACGTGTGCGAGCCGGGAAGGCGCCGACGCCGAGATGAGAGCTCGGTAGACAACGTCCGAGACGCGCAGCTATTCCGTCCGAACCTCGCATGTTCCTGCGTGTCAGTTCGCAGGCTCGACTGCGTCTGATTTCTCCCACTGCAGCCTGCTGATCCGGATCCCTTTCAGACCCGGCGACAAATACGCGACGTACCAGGTGCCTTCGTGCTGCAGGATCTCCGGCGCGGCCTCCGGCAGCTCGCAGACAAAACACGCATCGCTGTCGATCCCGAAATCCAGCGGGTCACGCGAGCGGTAGACGCTGGTGACGGCGTCGGGCCCGTAGCGCTGCGTGCGGAACAGGTAGCAACGCACCCGGAGCCGTGCCGGCGTTCGACACCCGTGCGATGCAGGCGAGAAATGACAGTCGGGTCGCCATTCCTGCTCCTGGTCGAAGACCTTTCGGCGTTCGAAGCGGAAGGGGTGAGTCGTTGGACCCACCCCTTCGGTCAATCCTCTTATGGTCGCAGCCGTGCAGGGCGGTCACTTGCCGAGCGGTGGCAGTGTGACCGGCA
>CAZJTF010000357.1:0-7059 GCA_964548565.1 uncultured Planctomycetales bacterium
TACCTGGCGAGCGGGCTGTTCACGCTACTTCGATTCGGGCAGATGCTGGCCGCGCGGCAGGCATTGATCGACGGAGTGCGATACCTCGGCAAGGCGCTCCTGGTGGTCGTGTTCGGGGTGACGCTCTCCGCACCGCAACTGTTGCCCTTTCTCGAAGTGATGAAACTGAACGTGCGGGCGGGCGAGGGCAGCTTCGAGTCTGTCAAGGGCAGCGCGATGACCGGGCGGGAGATGCTCACCGTCGTCATACCCGACGCCCTCGGCAACCCGACGCGTCATGCCGGCCTCGACCTGGCGTCGCGCGAATGGAAACCGATCAAGACGCCGGGCGGGGAGAACAACCACTACTTCGGCCCCAAGAACTATGTGGAAGTCGACTTCTACTTCGGCGTGCTGCCACTGCTGTTTCTCCTGATGGGCGTGATCGCCCCCGGTCGGCAGCGGCTCTATTTCTGGCTCCTGCTGGTTCTGCCCCTGGCGTTCGCATTCGTCACGCCGATCTACAAGCTGTTCCTCGCGGTCGTGCCCGGCTCCGACCAGGTACGGACGCCATTTCGGTGGCTGTATCTCGCCGTGTTCGCCGGAACGTACCTGGCGGCCGTCGGCGCAGACCGCTGGCACGCCCGGCTCCGCGAGCCCGCCCGTCCCCTCGGCAGGGGTGTCGCGGGTGCGGCAGCACTGGCGGCGTTGCTCGCGTGCATCGCCTGGGCTGTGATGCTCTTCGTACCAGCTCCGCTCATCGGATGGGCGGAGTCCCTCATGGCCGGCGACAAGCGGATCGCAACGAGTTTCGCGAACAGCTCTGAACTGGCGGGATTTCTCTGGACGAACGGAATCCGGCTGGGCATTTTTCTGCTGCTGTCGCTGGTGATCCTCGCAACGGGCCAGTGGCGTCCATGGACCACGCGCTCCGGCCGCGTGCTGACGGCATCCGCGCTGGTGCTGATCGCGATCGATCTTGGCCAGGCAACATTCACATTCAACACGCAGGCGGATCCGTCTATCCTTCGCCAGCACCCGCCGGTCGTAGCGAAGCTGCAGTCGGATAAGGACCTCTTCCGTGTCGGCCGCTATGGCTGGGAGAAATTCTTCCATCCGAATATCCCGACGCACTACGGACTGCAGGACTACGGCGGCTACGATTCGATCATCCTGAAGAATTATGCGCGATTCCTGCAGGCGATCGAGCTTCAGAAGCTGCTCCCCTACAACATCGCGATGAACTTCGAAAAACGGACGTCGCTGGATTCACCGCTGCTGCCACTGTTGAACATCCGGTACATGCTCTCCCTGAGGCCGTTCGAGCACGCCAACTGGGAGAAGATCCCGGTGGACGGCAGCCTTCACCTGTACCGCGCAAGGAAGGAGCTGCCGCGAGCCTTTTTTGTGCGTGATGTCGTGCCGGCCAGATCGGCCGATCATGCGATTGAGCTGCTCGCCGGCAGAACAGTCGATGTCTTCAAGTCGGCGGTGCTCGAATCACCCAATCCCGCTCCCGCCCTGGCGACCGTTTACGCCGGTGGCGCGACCGGGACGGCGAACATCACGGAATACCGGCCTTCGCGCGTCCGGATACGCACGGAAACCGACTCGCGGCAGGTGCTGGTGCTCTCTGACTCGTACTATCCCGGCTGGAACGCCTACATCGACGGCGAACAGGTGCCGTTGTACGCCGCAAATGCAATTTTCCGCGGCGTTTCGGTGCCGGCCGGCTCTCACGACGTGGAATTCCGCTTCGAGCCGCGACCGCTCCGGCTTGGCGTGATGCTTTCGGCGGCGGGCGCGATCGTGATGCTGCTCATGACGGGCGTGCTGTTCATGCGTCGCGGCTCGACACCGGCGCCCACGATTTCGACGTCCGATCCTCACGTCTCGCCACCGACAGTGGACGGGACAAGCGGCTCCGGCCAGAATGCACCCGCATGAGTGTCGCGCTGTCGATCGTCATTCCGGCCTACAACGAGCAGTCCTGCATCGCGGAATCGCTCGAAAAGGTGCTCGATTTCGCCCGCAATCACACGGGCGGTGCGGAGGTCGTAGTCGTTGACGACGGCTCCACGGATACCACGGCGTCGATCGTCGAAGCCGTGCGAAGCCGGCTCGGTCCATCCGATCCGCCTCTCCACCTGGTCCGGCACGGCGTCAACCGGGGGAAGGGAGCCGGCGTGCGGACCGGCTTTCACCATGCCCGCGGGACGATCGTGCTCTTCACCGACGCGGACCTGTCGTCGCCCATTGGCGAAGCCGGCCACCTGATCGGAGCGATCACATCGGACACCTGCGACATCGCGATCGGTTCGCGCGCGGTCGATCCCTCGCTGATCACGGTGCAGCAGGGCGCGTTTCGACGCCGGAGCGGGCGCATCTTCAACGGCCTCGTCCGCCGGATCGAAGGGCTGCCGCTGCTCGATACGCAGTGCGGGTTCAAGGCATTCCGGCGGGAAGCCGCGGCCCCGGTGTTCGCGCTGCAGCGCATCGAGGGCTTCGCGTTCGACGTCGAAGTCCTTTACGTCGCCCGCAAGTTCGGGCTGCGCATCCGCGAGCTGCCCGTGCATTGGAACCACGTCGCGGACAGCAAGGTGTCCCTGCTGACCGACTCCGTCCGGATGTTCCTCGACCTGTGTCGCATCCGCTGGAATGACTGGCGCGGCTGCTACGCGCGGAGCGCCGCGACGGCATCCCCCCCGCCGGTGTCCGACGTCGCCAGCTCGTAGCGAACCAGGGGACCGGTCCGCCCGTCTACCGGCGCCCATGAAATGGGCCGGACAGCCCTGCGCCATCCGGCCCGGGAACGTTCTGATTCTGCAGCGGAATCGCCGACGATCACGCCGTCGCGCGGATTGCTTCCTGGATCTTCTTGATCTCGACCGGGACGCGCGTGACCGGATCCTTCTCCTCGAATTCGAGCGCGACGTATCCGCGGTAACCCGCCTTGCGCATGATCTGCACGAGGCGCTTGTAGTCGGCCGGCTGCTTGTTGACGAGCGACTTGAACTGGCAGGTCGTCGCCTTCGTCGCCACGCGTTCGATCTGCTCGTAGGCGTCGTCGCCCTTGAAGTTCCCTGTGTCGAGGTTGAACCCGAGCCACTCGTGGTTGACCGTCTCGAGCATCCGGAGGATGTCGTCGGCCGTCTCGGTCAGGTAGCCGTGGTTTTCAATCGTCAGGAAGATGCCGTGCGCCCCGGCGTAGTCGCATGCCTGCCTCATCGCACCCGTGGCGTGCTTGAACGCATCCTCGCGCGAAACGCCCTTCACGGCACCGCCGGCGAAGATGCGGATGGCGGGCGCGCCGAGTTTCGCGCACAGGTCCACCCATTCCTTCACTTTCTTGATCTCGGCGTCGAGTTCCGGCCCCGGCGGGTAGCAGAAGTTGTCGCGTGTCGGCGAGCCGCTGATCTCGATGCCCGTGAGAAAAGCCTTGCGCTTGAGGGCGTAGACGTACTCGTCATCCGTCTTGAGGAAGTAGTAGGAGGTCGGCTCGATGGCGTCCACGCCCAGGCGGGCGCAGATGTCGACCAGGTCGAAAAGCGACATCTTGCCGGGCTGGCCCGGCTTGTCCATCAACTCGCGGTACGAGTAGCCGGCAATGCTCGTCTTGAGATCGCCCGGCAAATCCCTGCTCGTGGCTGCCGACGTCTCGCCGCCCGACGCCAGACCGCCCGTGGCGGCGATGGCCGCGCCGGAAAGCCCCGTCCGCAGCATGTCACGACGACTGAACTGATTCATGATGGTCCTCCTGAGAGGGCGGAGTATAGCCGCCCTGCCGGGGGGGTGTAAACGAACATCAGGTTTTCTCAGGGGTGAGTAGTCAAGAGCCGTCGGCCGCATTCGCGTCGTTGAAAACGGCTGTGTCCTCCTGGATCGACTCCAGGCCCTTGTCCATGAAGGTGGTGACGAGTTGAATGAAGGTCTCGGGCTGGTCGAGCATGACCTCGTGATAGGAATCCGGCACGACAACCAGGCGCGCTTGCGGCAGGTGCTCGCGGAAGTACAGGCCCTCGCTGAGCAGGTGGATCCGGTCGTCGTCCCCCCAGATGAGCAGCGTCGGCACGTCAATGCAGGCAATGTCCGGCCGAGTGTATGTGTAAAAGATGCTCTTGAGCGCGCGCGAGGCGGCCCTCCCCTCCGGCCAGTAATCCTCGAGCGAAGCCCTCAGCGCCATCTGGTAGCGGAAGAGGCGTTCGCTCACCGGTGTGTGTTTGCCGACGATGTCCCAGTAGATGGTTGGCCAGTTCCGCCGCATGTGATCGACGACGATCGGATCGTGCCAGAGTGTCACGAGCCCGAGGTGTGCGATCGGGCCCGTCTTCGACCACGCACCGCACGAACCCATCAGGATGAGACGCTCCACGCGCTCGGGATGGCTCCGCGCGACAAGCACGGCCAGGTGCCCGCCGAGCGAACCGCCCATCAGCGTCGCCTTCTCCACCGCGATGGCATCGAGGAAGCTGACCAGCCGGTCGGCCATCCAGGTCAGCTCGTACGGCACGTCCGGCTTGTCCGATTTTCCGTGACCCGGCGGGTCGACCGCCACGACGCGGTAGTGGCGCGCCAACTCCGGGATGACGAGTTGCCAGAAGTCAATCGACGTGCCCAGGCCCGGGAAGATCACCAGCGGATCGCCCTCCCCGGAGTCCTGGTAGCAGAGCCGGAGTCCGTCGACGTCCACGTACCGCTCCCCGAGCGCGTAGCGATAGTCTCGCAGCAGTTGGGGATCACGATACTGATTCAGCTGCAGCTCGGTACAGGATGCACTGAGCAGGGCCAACGCACAGAACATGGAGGATTTCAGGCCGGCAGACCGCATCAGTTCACTCAATCAGACGGTGACCGGCTCGGCGGCGGGTTGAAACCGGCCGAAGTGCAGGGCGAGCGTTGGCAGGACCAGCAGGTTGAGTAGTGTCGACGTCACGAGACCTCCGAGAATCACGACCGCCATCGGGCCCTCGATTTCACGTCCGACTTCACCGGTGCCCAGCGCGATCGGCAGGAGCCCCAGCCCTGTCACGAGTGCCGTCATGAGCACGGGCACGATCCGTTCCGACGCCCCCCGCAGTGCAGCGTCCGCGCCCCAGGTCATGCCTTCGCGCCCCACGAGGTGCTCGAAATGGGATACCATCATGACGGAATTCCGCATGGTGATCCCGAACAGCGTCACAAAGCCCACGATCGAGCCGATGGACAGTGTACCGCTCGTGAGAAAAACAGCCAGCACGCCCCCCACCAGTGCGAACGGCAGGTTCACCAGAACCAGCAGGAGGTTTCGCTTGTTCTCGAAAACACTTGCCAGAAGGAGTAGTATCCCCAAACCTGCCACGCCGGAATGCAGGAGGATTTCCGCCCGCGCTGCCTCCGCCTCCTCGGCCGTGCCGCCGAACGTGACGTACACCCCGGGCGGGCTCTTCATCCTGCCGACCACCGCCTTTGCTTCCGCCACGAACGCCGCCACGTCGCGCCCTTCGACATTGCACGTCACCGCCTGGCGACGGCGCGCGCCGTCATGCAGCACCATGTAACGACCCGTCCGGCCGCTGAGATCCGCGAGCTGATCCAGCCGCACGTAGGTGCCGGAAGCGTTCCGGAGCAGGAGGCTTCCGATGCTCTCGGGGTCTCGTCGCCCCGCCTCGTCCAGCAGCACGACAACCGGGTAGACGCGGTTGCCCTCGTAACTCTCCGCCACCCGCGTTCCCTGGCAGGCGGTCTGGATCGCGGAAAGCACCTCCACGGGCTGGAATCCGAACTGCCGCAGCCGCTCGGGGCGCAGCTCGATGACCATCTGGGGCGCCCCCGGCGGTGACGCCACCTTGACATCGGCGGCTCCGCGAATCCCGGCGACGGTGTCCGCCACGACCGCGGCGAACTGATCGAGCACGTCGAGATCCTCGCCGTACAGGCTGATCACCACGGACGAAGTCTCGCCGGTGATCGTCTCGCTGATGCGGTCGCCGAGAAAGGTGAGCACCTCGCTGTTCGTCCCCGGGTAGTGGCCCAGAATCTCGCGGATTCTCGTCTGCACCTGGGCCTGGGCTGCTCCCGGAACGTCAGGCTTGAGCTCGATGTGCAGTTCGCTGCGGTGCGGACCCCACGGATCCTCGCCGAGTTCCGCGCGCCCGGCCTGCTGCTCCATTTGATCGATCACCGGGCGTCCGTCCACCGTCACATCCTGCAGGAGCTCGTCGGTCATACGTTTGCCGAGCCGCATCATCTCCGGCAGGGATGTCCCCGGCATTGCGGAGACCTGGCAGACGAAGTGCCCTTCGCGAAACTCCGGCAGAAACTCGCCGCCCAGCCGCGGAAGCAGTGCCGCCGTCCCCGCGCACAGGAGCAGGACGAATCCCATCAGCAGGCCGGGCACCGGCAACACGTGGCGGACGATCGGAACGTACACCGCCTTGACGGCCCGCTGGATGAGCGGTTCATGCGATCGCCGCGCCGCCTTCGGCAGGAGAATGGCCGAAAGCGCGGGCGTCACCGTCAGGGCGACGACGAGGGACGCCAGGATCGCCAGGATGTACGCGATCCCCAGCGGCGCGAACATACGCCCCTGGAGGCCGGTCATCGTCAGCACCGGCACGAAGACCAACACCACGACGAACGTGGCGTAAACGACAGCGCTGCGGACCTCGATGGAGGCATCGAGCACGACTCTCAGCAGCGTCTGTGGTCGCCCGAGCTGCTCATTCTCGCGCAGTCTTCGAAAGATGTTCTCGACGTCGATGATTGCGTCATCCACCACTTCGCCGATCGCGATCGCCAGGCCGCCGAGCGTAATCGTGTTCAGCGTCTCGCCGAACCACTCCAGCACGACGATCGCGACCAGCAGGGACAGCGGAATGGCCGTGATCGAGATGAATGCCGTCCGAAGGTTCATCATGAAGAGAAAGAGCACCAGCACGACGAGCAGTCCACCGAGGAGCAGCGATGCTCGCACGTGGTGGATGGCGGCCTCGATGAATGTCGCCGGGCGGTGGAGCCGTGGATAGACCTGGATGCCCTCCGCCTTGAAAACATCCGCCATTTCCTCCATGGCGGCTTCGGCGGCCCGCGTGACCTCCATGG
>CAZJTF010000358.1:0-7057 GCA_964548565.1 uncultured Planctomycetales bacterium
CCAGCGATGCGCGGTGCACATCGGTGGCGAAGATCTTCACGTTGAGCGGATGCCGGAGCAGTTGCAGGCGCTCGTGCAGCAAAATCGCCAGCGAGTACGCTTCCTCACCGGTGGCACAGCCGGCAACCCAGAGGCGGAGCTCTTCGCCCGCCCGGCGCCGGTTCAGCAGATCAGGCAGAACATCCCGCTCCAGCCGGTCGAACGCCTCGCGGTCCCGGAAGAACCGCGTGACGCCGATGAGCAGGTCACGGTAAAGCGAGTTGAGCTCGGAGGGGTCCGAGCGCAGGCGATCAACATACGTTTCCAGGTCGATCGCATGGTTCAGGGACAGCCGGCGCTCAATCCGGCGGGTGACGGTGTTGGGCTTGTAGTGCGAAAAATCGATGCCGTACTCGTCGTGCAGGAGCTTGAAAATGGCGGAGACGCCGGTGGCGCCTTCCATCACCGTTTCAGCAGGGTCCTCGCAGCTTTTCCGCGTGACGCTCGCCACGTGATCAGCGAGCGCGGCCGGCATCTCCTCCGGCGCGAGCACGCAGTCCACCACGCCCGTATCCTCGGCGCTCTTGGGCATGCCGTCGAACTTGGCCGTCTCGAGGCTCTGGGCGATGACGAACCCGCCGGCCTCGTGGACGTCGCGAATCCCGCGTGAGCCGTCGCTGCCTGTCCCCGAGAGCACAATCGCGATTGCGCAGCGACCCGCGTCCTGGGCGAGGGAGCGGAAGAAGTGGTCGATCGGCAGAGTGAGATCCTGCTGGGGGTCCTTGTCCGTCAGGAGGAGTCGCCCGCCGGAGATAATCATCTCCTTGCGGGGGGGCAGCAGGTAAATCGAATTCGGCTCGACCGTCATGCCGTCCTGGACGCGGTGGATCGGCATCCTCGTGTGACGGGCGAGGAGTTCGTCCATCACGCTCTTAAAGTCTGGCGAAAGATGCTGAATCACCACGAACGCGATGCCGGTGTCGGGCGGCATGACCCTGAACAGCCGTTCCAGCGCCTCCAAGCCGCCCGCCGATGCCCCGATGCCCGCGATAAAGAACGGCCCGCGACCGTTGCGCAGGGAGGCGGTCTGCGGTTCGTCCAGCATCTGATTCGGCAATGCGGCGGGTTCTCCCATGAAGTACTCCTGCAGCCGCTCGTTCCCCCGGCAGCTCCGGTGCTGTCAGCCGCCCGTCGTGGGCGCGCTCTCCGGGGGCGATGCCCGTTCCCTGCAGATGCGATCACATGGAGGCCACGAACGGAGGAAAGCACGCCGGCATCGCAAAAAGCCCTGAGCCAGCGTCATTCTGGCGGATCACAGAATCTCACCAACGCTATTTAGATTAATGGGTTCCGCGCGGCAAAGTCAACCGGCAGCATGACATCTGCCCCTGCGGCTGCGCGCTGTGGTCTGCGGCTGAATCGAACGCTGTCGAAGCGGTCGCCTGACGTCGCGGACCCCTCGATGGGGGGTGCTCCCGTGGGACTCGAGTGTCCAGTTTGGGACACTTTGCTGGTCCCGGCCTGCAGCCGCGACTACCAGTATGGAGCTACGCGAACGGCTGTAGGCCGTCCGTGTGTTCTTCTCCCGCGCCGCCCGGATGAAATGTCGTCCGCCTGAGTTGCCCTGGGACAGATCTGGCGCTACGAACTACGAGAGGGAGCCCCCCTAGGAATGGCGCGGGCGCATCACGGGCCCTGCCGCACCCCTGCATTCAACACGACGACGACCATGCGTCGTCACCGCGGTCGGCCGCTTACCACTTGACACCCCGGGAGGTGTTCATGATCCGCATTCGATGGGTCCTCGGCGTCTTTGTGCTGGGGGCAGTTGCCTGGGCCGGCGAGGAGCGCCCCATGCGTGAGGGGCGCCCGCCCGCCACGGGGCCTGCAACGGAGGAGCCCGGCCGGGCGGAACTCGAGCAGCTCATGCAGGCCTACGTGGACACATTCAACCGTCACGACGCAGGCGCCATCGCAGCGCTCTGGACGACCGGCGGCGTGTACGTCGACCGCAGCACGGGAGACCGCACCGAGGGGCGCGAGCAGATACAGGCGGACATGGCCGACCTGTTCAGGGAGCAGCCCGGGATCCGCCTGGACGTCGAGCTCGACCGCGTGCGCATGATCCGTCCAGACGTGGCGATCATAGACGGCCGAGCCTTCGCCGAGTCGCCGGACATGGAGCCGAACACCACGTTCTTTTCTGCCACTGCCGTCCGATCCGATGGCAAATGGCTGATTGACACCGTGCAGGAAACAGAGCCGCCACGACCGCCCGACGCTCACACCGCGCTGCGTCAGCTCGAATGGCTGATGGGCAGCTGGCAGGACGAGTCGGAAGACGCCATCGTCGAGAGCACGACGCGCTGGTCCACGAGCGGCTCATTCCTGATCCGCAGCTACACGGTCCAAAACGAGGGCGATGAGCAGATCCACCACGGCACGCAGGTGATCGGGTGGGACCCGCGTGAAGGGCGGATCCGCTCGTGGGTGTTCGACGGCGACGGATCCTTTGGCGAGGGCGCGTGGGTGCGCGACGGCAGCGACTGGATCGTCCGTTACGTGTTCACATTGACCGATGGGCGCGCGGGGGTCGCGACGCAGATCATCACTCCGCTCAGCGACGACCGGCTGCGCGTCCAGATGGTCGGTCAGGAGATCGAAGGCGAGCCGATTCCCTCGACGGAGCCGGTTACGGTTGTGCGCGTCCCTGCGACCCAGGCCAGCCGGTAAGGAGGGGAGATGTCTTCCGTGCGTTGTTTTTCGTTCATCATGGCGTTCGTCACCGCGACGAGCGTCTGCGAGATGTCCTCTGGGGCCGTTCGTACCGGTCAGCGGAGGAGCGTGGATCGGTCCGCTGCCCGGGCACCCGCGCGATCCAGCACACCACGCACTTCGTCGTCACGCCAGCGACCAACGGTGCAGCGGCCGAGCACCAGCTCACGCGTCACGCGCTCCAGCGGGGCGCTCCGTCCGTCCGTCGGCTCGACGCGCAGTCGCTCCTCTGCGGGGGCCTTGCGTTCGACGGTGACGCGCCCGGGGATCGTCAACCGGCCGAGCATCGGCACGCCGACGCTGCGCGGGCCGAGTCGATCGAGCATCCCGTCCACCGCCGGTCGGAACATCGGTACAGCTACGCCTGGTAGCAGGGGAGCGACGGTGCGGACACCCGTTCGCCCGGGAACGGTCACGGGTTCGGGTGCGACGGTGCGACCGGGCACGACTGTTCGACCCGGAACAACAGTGCGCCCGGGTACGACACCGCGCCCGGGGGCCACGGATCGGTCTCGGAGCGTCGTTCGACCGCAGGTGGGCGAACTCCGCGATTTTCTCGGATTGAGCCGGGCGATCCGTCCGACCGATCGCTCCAGCGCCGCACGATCGGGAGTGACAGACCGTTCGGTTGTTCGCCCGGGCACCACCGCGGGTCGCGGCGCCACGCTGCGGCCCGGCGGCACGAATCGCAGCGTTCGTCGGGGGACGGCGACTCGGACTCCCGTGAACATGGGTCGTGTGAACAGCAGGATCAACACGCGACCCGGGTGGGTGAACATCACGCCGGATCGGATGAACGTGATCCAGAACCGCTGGCGCGGCGCGGTGGCGGGATACGGAGGTCGGCAGGGTATTTCGCGGTGGGATCAGCGCCACCCGGAGCGCATGCGGTACTGGAACCGGTGGGGCGATCGCATCCGGCGCAACTGGTGGTATGGTCGTTACCAGCCCGGCTGGTTTGGACCACGCTGGTGGGAACACCATCACCATCCGGTGGCAGGATGGCATTACTGGCACCGGTTCGGCTACCACGACTGGGACTACTGGTGGAGCGCTCCGACGTGGGGCGGGCTCACCGCCTGGTTCAGCTGGACCAACGTACCGGCGGGGATCTGGACCGAGCCGGTCTACTACGATTACGGCCCGGGCGGCAACGTGTACTACGAAAACAACGTTGTCTACGTGCACGGCGAGCAGGTCGCGACAGCGCCGGAGTTCGCAGAGAGCGCGGCTGCCCTCGCAACCGTTCCGCCTCCGCCGTCCCCTGAAATCGTCGCAGATCTCGAGTGGCAGCCGCTCGGCACGTTTGCGCTCTCCACCAGCGCGTACGAAATCGAACCGTCGCGCGTGCTGCAGCTGGCGGTGACGAAGGAAGGCATCATCGGCGGCACGATGTTCAACACGGAGACGGACGAGGCCCAGACGATCCAGGGGCAGGTGGACAAGGAGACGCAGCGGGTCGCGTTCCGCATCGGGGAGAGTGATGACGTCGTGTTCGAGACGGGTCTCTACAACCTCACGCAGGACGAAGCGCCGATCCTGATCCACTTCGGGACACAGCGCGTTGAAAACGGGGTCCTCGTGCGGCTTCAGTACGAGGGTGACGGTGAAGAGGCGGTCAGTTGGAGAGACGACGACTGATCAGGCGCGGGCGAGCGAACGGACCAGTTCGGCCCCTGCATCCGCGAGCGTCTCCAGCGCGCCGCGCTTGAACCGGAACCCGCCGTAGAAGAGGTGCGCGACTTCGACTTCGTACCCGCCCTCGTCGTACGCCTCGCGCGTCGGCAGATATCCCCGGTCGCCGTTGGCATAGCCGACCACGTAGACGGGCTGTGGAGTCGCCTCGCGCAGCATCGCCGTGAATCGAGAGAACACTTCGGTATTGACGCCAACAAAGACGAACGGGCCGATGCGCGCGCCGAACAGCTCAACCTCGCTCTCTGTCTTGACGCCATTCCGCGCGGACTCGCGCATCGTCCGACGCCAGTGTTCGATCGCGCGGCGGTATTTGTCACCCCATTCCGTCAGCGGTGCGGTATAGGTCAGCGCTTTGTCGGCATACGCGTCGATTTCACGGCCGGTGAGGACGTCCAGCGGCAGCGGAACCAGTCGCGAGAGGACCCGGAGACGCGCATCGCGCACGGGGCGTGCCGTCTTGAGCCCGCCCAGCACGGATTCGGCCACCCCGCGTCCCCACGCCTGGACTTGAGCGTACGGGACGTTTTCGCAGGGTGGGTTGAGGTTCCCGCAGGCGCCGTTTGTCACGAGCACCACGGGAGAGCCCGGAAGTTCCGATGCGAGCGTGGCTGCGACCTGGCCGGGCACATCCGCGCTGATGCTGCGATTGGTTGGGCCGAGCGCGACGGCATGCATCGGGTAGTTCATCAGCACGGCCACGAACGAACCATCGGTCCGGCGCCACGCGATGCTGCCGGCCTGCCGGTCGGTGTGGGCGGAGGGCTTGCGGCGTCGATCCTGCGTCAGATCGCACGTGCCCTCGGCCGCGACGAGATCGCACTCGTCGAGCTCCACCAGGGCCGCCTGTGCGAGTTCTTCCAGACGGCTTCGCAGCGTCTGCACGTAGGCGGCGTCATATGTGCCGGCCTCCTGCAGCGCGATCGTCGCCGGACCGGAATGCGTATGCGTGGCCGACAACATGACGTGGTCCGGGGCGATGCCGAGCCGCTCGGCCGCCCAGCCACGGAACGACTGGACGAACGCGCGCTCGAGTCCGAGCACGTCCAGGGTGATCCAGAGCAGCTTCTCGTCTGAATCCTCGACGTAAAGGCAGCGCGCGAGCAACCGGTCCAGCAGCCCGGTCGAGGGTTGGGTCCGGGCCGCGAATCCGGACAGCTCCGCGCCGACCGGGGGGGTGATTTCAATCTGCGAAACGCCGATCTTCATCGTGCAACCGCTGTTTCCTGCGAATGGGCCCAGTCATTGAGCGCGGCCCGGTTTGCGTAGACTTTTTCGAACGCCCGCACGATGTCCTGCATGTCTTCGCGCGTGCCGAGCATGATCCGCTGCTCCAGCCATCCGCCGCGCTCGTAGCATATCGCCTCGCAATTCGGACAACTGGTCTTCGCATAGTCGACGCCGGTGCAGCCGGCGTACGGTCCAAACGCGCGGTCCAGGAACAGGCGCTGCCGGTACAGCGGGAGCGGGTAGCCGCAGAAATTCGGGACACCCTCTGCCTGCAGCGCCTTGAGGAACGCCTGCCTCGGAGCACCGATCTTCTCTGGATCGACTCGGAAGCAGAACAGGTGGAATCCGTGCCGCGTGCAGAACGCGGGGAGTACCTGCGGTTCAACGCCGGGAATTCGTGCGACCTGCTCCGTCAGGAACCGTCCATTCTCATCCCGGCGCTTCGCCTGCGCGTCCAGGCGTGCGAGCTGTGCATTCAGGAGGGCTCCCTGGAATTCGCTCAGCCGGAAGTTGGCGGCGATCACGAAGTGCTCGTACCACGCATGGCCTGGTCGTCGTCCGCAGTTGTGGATCGAGCGGCAGCGCGCCGCCAGTTCCGGGTCGTTCGTCGTGATGAAACCGCCTTCGCCGCAGGTGAGATTCTTACTCGACTGGAACGAGAACGAACCCATGTGCCCGATCGAGCCGACACGCCGGCCCTTGTACTCGGCGCCGTGCGCGTGGGCGGCGTCTTCGATCACCGTCAGGTTGTGCCGCTTTGCGATCGCCATGATGGCGTCCATGTCGGCCGGCAGCCCGCCGAAGTGCACCGGGATGATCGCCTTCGTACGCGGCGTGATCGCAGCCTCCACCGCCTTCGGCGAGAGGTTCAGTGTCTCAAGCTCGATGTCAGCGAACACCGGCGTCGCGTTGGCGGTGATGACAGCGGTGGCAGTGGCCAGGAACGTGTACGGTGGAACGATCACCTCGTCACCGGCCTGGATGCCGGCCGCCATAAGAGCGATCTGCAACGACATCGTGCCGTTCACGAGCGCGAGCCCGTGGGCTGCGCCCTGGTACGCTGCAAAATCGCGTTCGAAGCTGGCGACCTCAGTGCCGTCCTGACGCCCCCATTTTCCGCTGCGCAGCGCGCGGACCAGGGCCTGTTCCTCTTCTGTGCCGTAGACCGGCCAGGCGGGAAACGGGCGGGTTCGGACCGGGGTTCCGCCCAGCAGGGCAAGTTGCTGTGTCATCGCTGAGTCACTCCTTCTTCGAGGCGTGAGGCACGCCCACTGCACACGTCAGCTGCGGCAGTACCCTGTTTCTCGAACATGCGGGCGAGCAGCCAGGCGCCCAGCAGCACACATCCTCCCGCCCCGGCCGAGAACGTCAACCAGTC
>CAZJTF010000359.1:0-7039 GCA_964548565.1 uncultured Planctomycetales bacterium
ATCCACCTCTACGAGAGCCCCGGCCACAAGCAGGACTGGATCAACTGCATCCGCAACCGCCGGCGCCCGATCTGCGACGTCGAAATCGGCGCGAGCACGATCACCGTCTGCCATCTGGCGAATATTGCCCACTGGCTGGGCCGCCCGATCAAGTGGGATCCGGCAAGAGGTGAGATCGTCGGCGACCTGGAAGCCAGCCGCTGGATCGATCGCCCCAAGCGGGCCCCCTGGCGGACATACGTGTAAGCCGCCACCCCGTGCCGCCGTTTGAAAACAGGAACCTGTAACGGCCGCCCCCCGCGACGGCCGCGCTGGACGCGAAAAATCTGGAGACCGCATCATGAATACTCGTATGGGTCTGCTCGCCTGCACCGTATTGGGAATGCTTGCCGGTGCCTCGTGGGCGGCCGCCCCCGTTGACTACGCCGCCGAAATCGACCGCCTCATGCCCGGGATGGGCGCGAAGGCGATCCCCGACCGCAAGGACGCGCAAACCGCGTTCGAAAAACTCTGCCACGAGGCAGCCGCCCCCGGCCAGGATGCCCGGCGCCAGGCCCTCTCCAAGGCGATCGTCGCCCGGCTCGGGCCCGACACGCCGAAACCCGCGCGCGTCTGGATGCTGCGCCGGATCGACACCATCGGCGCCGACGAGGCCGTCGCCGGCCTGGCCGCGCTGCTGAAGGACAGCGATGTCGAAATCCGCGACCTCGCCCGCCGCGCGCTGGCGAACAACCCGTCCCCCAAGGCCGCGGCCGTCCTGCGGGACGAGCTGAACGCTGCCACCGATCCCGACTGGCAGGTGGCGCTCATCAATGCCCTCGGCTATCGACGTGACGGCGCGAGCGTCTCCGCGCTGACCAGGCTCGCCGGCAACCGCAGCGCTCCCGTCGCCCTCGCCGCCGTGGCTGCCCTCGCCGACGTGGGTGACGTTGCCTCCGCCCGCAGTCTGGCCGTGATGCGCAAGATCGGCGAACCCGCTCTCCGCGGGGCCGTGCTCGACGCGTCACTCCGGCTGGCGAAGAACCTCCAGAACTCGGGCAGGATGTCGGAGGCCGCCGAGATCTACCAGCAACTGCTCGATGAGCGTGCCCCCGAACACGTGCAGATCGCGGTCTACACCGGGCTGGCGGCCACCATGGGTGATAAGGCCGTGCCGCAGCTGCTCAAGCTTGTCAGCGGCGACGACGGTCGCATGCAGCTCATTGCCGCGCGCTGCCTCGAAAACATGGGCAAGGACGCGACGCCTGCGATCGTGAAGGCCATGGAGTCCGCCGAGCCGGATGCCAAAGCGATGCTCCTCGACGTGCTGGGCCGGCGCGGTGATCCGGCCGCCCTCAAGAGCGTTGCCCGCCAGGTCGAGGCCGACCAGGAGCCCGTCGGGCTCGCCGCGCTCGATGCCATCGGCCGCATCGGAGATGACTCCGTCGTGACACTGCTGATCCAGCGCGGCGCCAGGTCGCAAGGCGCGGAGCGCGACGCCGCCCGCAGGGCGCTCGCGAGTCTCCCGGATAAGGACGTCGACGCGAAGGTCCTCGCCGCTCTCGAGGGCGCAAAAGGCGCCGAGCGCGTCGAATACATCCAGGCCGTGTGGGGCCGGCGCATCACACCAGCCCGTCCGACCATCCTGAAGGCGGCCCGGGAAGATGACGCGGCCGTCCGATTGGCGGCCCTCACCGCCATGGAACGCCTCGCCCGGACGGAAGACCTCGGCGCCCTGCTCGACCTGCTGGTTGACGCCAGGGCCGACGACGAGCGGAAGGCTGCCGAAGAGGCGATTGCATCGACATGCCGGCGCGCCGGCGATGATGATAAGTGCAGCGACGCGATCGCGGCCGCCATGGACAAGGCGTCCGTGCCCGGCAAGGTCGTCCTGCTCCGCCTGCTCGGCAATCTTCAGGCCGATGCCGCCCTGCCGGTGGTCCGCGGCGCGGCCCGGTCCGGCGACGCGGCAGTCAGGGAAGCCGCCGTCGCCGCCCTGAAGAAGTGGAAGCCGATCCGCATCACTACCTGGGCCTTCAGCGGCCCCTATACCCGGGACGGTAAGGGCGCGCAGGATCTCTTCAACGTCGCCTTCGCTCCGGAGGAGAGCCACGGTGCGGCCGAGTGGAAGCCGTTCCGCCTCAACAAGAAGGAGGAGCGTGCGGGCACTCTCGATCTGCATAAGGTCGGAAAAGGTGACAATCGCTGCGCGTACCTGAGGACGACGATTCGCTCCGAGAAAGCGCAGGATGTCGTCCTGACGTTGGGCAGTGATGACGGCGTGAAGGTCTGGCTCAACGGCCGGCCCATCCATGAGAAGAACGTGACCCGTGGGCTCAACTGCGATGAGGACCAGGCGAAGGCCTCACTCAAGGAGGGCGAAAACGTCCTTCTGGTGAAGGTCACGCAGGGCGGTTCCGACTGGTCCTTCTGCTGTGCGATCCGCGCGGCCGAGGGCGGCCCCGCCGACGGCCTCGCGTTCGAGGCGAAGTGACGCCCGCCCGTTTCGACGGGTTGCACTGCATGCAATAGAAAAGAAAGAGCGGCTCCTTCGGGGTCGCTCTTTTTAGTTGCTTAAAACTCTATGGCTGCCGGGTGCTCACTGAATCGTCCAGCCGCCGTCGATGACGATGCATTGACCGGTGATGTTGCGGGCCACGCTGCTCGCCAGGAATTCGACCGTCCCCGCGATCTCCTCGAACGTGATGAACCGCCGCTTCGGCATCGGCTGGAGCATGATGCGGTCAATGACCTCCTGCTCCGAGATCCCGTGCACGCGGGCCTGGCTCGCGATCTGCGCGTCGACCAGCGGCGTGCGGATGTAGGACGGGCAGATCGTGTTCACGGTGATATCCGTGTCGGCCGTCTCGAGCGCGAGCGTCTTCGAGAACCCGACGAGCCCGTGCTTGGCCGCCACGTAGGCGCTCTTGAAGGGCGAGGCCACCAGCGAGTGAATCGAACCGATCTGCACGATCCTGCCGAATCCGCTGCGCCGCATGCCCGGCAGCACCGCCCGCGTGACGCGGCACACGCCCTTCAGCATGATGTCGATGAGCAGGTCCCACTTCTCCGGCGGGAACTCCTCGAGCCGCGAGACGTGCTGAAGCCCCGCGTTGTTGATGAGCACATCGACCCGCTCCCCCGCGAGCCGGTCCATCACCGCCTGCACGCTTGCATCGCTCGTCACGTCGAGCCCGTGTGACGCGGCCGACCCGCCTGCATCCACGACAAGCCGCGCCGTCTCGGCCGCCGTCTCGTCCCGCACATCGGTCGCGACGATCCGGTGCCCGCTCCGCGCCAGCTGAACCGCCAGCCCGCGCCCCAGCCCGCTCCCCGCCCCGGTGATCAGGATGTTCAGACCCCGACCGCGCATGCGAACTCCTCTTTGATCCTCTGACTGGATGTGAACGCGAAAAACGGAGGCGGAGGGATTCGAACCCCCGGTACCCTTCCGGGTACAACGGTTTTCAAAACCGTCCCCTTCAGCCGCTCGGGCACGCCTCCAACAGTTGCAGCGGTCGACCTTCGCACCAGGGTGCCGTGGCCCTGTGAACCTGCGGCATCGATGCGGGTGGACTGCAGTCTGCCCGCTCATCAAACGCCGAAGGCACAGGGTTGCGCGCCGGCCGTCCTCTTCCCCTGACCGTATCCAACGCGGCGGCCACGGTCAAGGAACAGCCCGGCAGCGGCTCGCAGGAGTTCATCGCCACGACGGGTGCGGCCGCGACTTCTCTCACTCCTGCCAGTGGACGACTGCCAGTGAGCGCGGGGCGAGCGAGAGGGTGAAGCCTTCGGGGGAGGCGGCGAGTTTACCGGTACCCTGCGGGATTGAGAGTTGCACCGCGGCCTGGCTTATGCCCGGCCTGTGAATGCGGACCTCCGCCGGCGCGTCGTTGAAGTTCTCGGCTGCCAGCAGGTGCTCCTGGAAGAGGTAGACGCTCACCCGGGTCCGGGCCTCGATGCGGACACCCAGCGGCTCTGTCATCCGGTCGCGGACGCGCTGCAGGTCGGCGGCCGGCATGTCCATCAGTTTCCATGGATCGGCGGGTACGCTCAGGATCTGCACGCCGGGGGCGGAGAGATCAATTCTGCCGGAGAGCCGCTCTGCCAGCTGACTGGTGAGAAGAACCGGCTTGCCCTCGGCCAGCAGCGACTTCATTTTCGCGACCAGATCCGGATCGTGCGCGGCCTGGACCGGCAGAAAGAGAGCCGGCGCGTCGGTCCGGATCTCGACCGCCGGCACGAGGGGCATTCCGAGCAGGCCGACGTAGTCGTACACGTACTCGTTCCCGTCGGCGGGGCTGTTCGGCGGCTTGGGGGCGGCGATGCCGACGGGCGTTTTGCCCTGCACGATCCGCGCGAGCTGCAGCAACTGCGGGATCTCCTGCCGGAGGGCGTCCACCTTCGGGTGGTGTTCCGCGCGTCGCAGCAGGCCATAGCAGAACAGGACGGTTTCCCGCGAGCCGGCGAGCACTGTCTGGCGCGCCTGCTCGACGTATACGGGCGGACTCGTGCCCAGCGAATCAAACCACCCGCCGCCGCACTTCGCACCACCGAGCTCTCCCAGCCAGCGCATGATGAAGTACGCTTCGTACTGCGATTTTCGTCCCCACTCCTGGCTGTCGGGATCGCGCGTCTCGGTGCCGACCCAGATGCGGTCGAACATCTGCGTCTGACGGACAATCTCGTAGCCTTTCGTGTGGAAATCGTCGTACCACTGCGGGTACTTGATGATGATCCGCACGTTCGGGTTGGCCTTGCGGGCCGGCTCGAGGATACATGTGCGGGAAATGTCGACCATCATGTTGCAGCGGAAGTCGCTCCACGCGCGTTGTCCCCGTGCCGCGATGCATTCCCCGCATTCGCACCGCGTGGCGAGGAAATCATCAATCATGATCTCGTCAAACAGGGCGGCGGTGTATGCGAAGACGCTCGCGAGCTTGTCCCGGGCGGCTTTATCGGTGAAGCACGGAAAGATCCAGCCGTTCACGCTCTTGCGTCCGAGGTCCGTCGTCGTGACGCATCCGCTGACGAGCAGGCCGGCTTTTTCGAAGCGCTCGCGTGCCGCGGTCAGGGTTGCCCGCTCAGCCGTGTACCCGCCGCGGAATGTTTCGAGGAAAATCCGCGTGACGCCGGTCTGCCTGCACCACGCAATGGCCTCGTCGACTCCGGCTGGCTCCGAGAGGTACCGCCGCACGTCCTGGGCGGTGATCAGTGTCGAGAAGCGAAAGGTGCCGGCCTGCTGCCGCGCGAGGTTCCACACGTCTGCTCCGGCGGGCGTCGTTGCCGGCACGCCGCCCTGTGCGGTCACAGCGAGGGAGGAGCACAACAGCAGAACGAGCGAAGCAATGGGTCGACACTGCGAGCGGGGGCGCGGCATGACTGGTCTCCAGAGGTGTTCAGGGTGATCGCGGGTTCGCAATCCGGAAGAAGACCGGGTACCCGTCCAGTTTGCCCCGGCCCCACGTCGCGATCATGGTCTGGGTGGCCTCGCTCCGCAGGTAGTCCGCCAACAACCTGGCGGCCGCGTACCGAGCGCCGGGAAAGCGTGCGGGATTGGCGACGGCGACCAGGTACGGCCTCCTGAGCCTCGCATCGCCCTGGACCATCAACTCGAGGTTCGCGTTCGGCATCTTGCCCGAGAGAAACGGAATCCGCCCGACCAGCGTGTACGCCTTTTTCTCGGCCGCAATCTGCAGCACCTGGCGCGCCCTGTCACTCAGAATGGATGTCGTGTGCTGCTCGTCGAGCACGACGTCGGCCGACTCGAGCACCCCGCGGAGGACCTCCTGGGCGCCGAGGCTCGAGTGGACGACAAACCGCTGATTGCGTTCGACGATCCGCGCCAGCGCCGCGCCGGCGTCTTTCATTCCGCGGATACCCGCCGGATCGTCCGGGGGTCCGACAATCACGAGATCGTTTTTCAACCATGGCTGCGGATCGAGCGCGTGACCATCCGCCGCCAGGTTCACAATGGTGTCGCTCGCATGCATCGTGATGAGATCGCACTCGCCCTCGAGGAAGGCCGTGGCGATGCTCCGCTTGGGTCCGGAAGCGACCACCTCAACGCGATGCCCGGTTTCGGCGGTGAATCGCTGCGTGACTGCTTCCCACAGGCCCGTTTCTGCGACCCCACCGATAACGACTGCCCGGATCGTTTCCGGCGGACGGACAGCTGCGGAGTGCGCGCACCCGGACACCAGCAGGAGCAGGCCGGCAAGCCGGCAGAGGTCGCGTAGAGCCATCAGGATCCTCTTCGCCTGGAGAGAATAAACAAACTGCCGATCGCCGCCAGTAGAATCGTGACGGGCTCCGGCACGGGGACAGCCGTGATCACCAGCGCCGGGCGGCTGGGGGCCTGCCCGAAGTTCCGCGCGTTGAACACGCCGCTGACCGTCGGGTTCGCCGCGCGCAGCCTCAGGCTCGCCGCTTCGCCCGCACGGACGTCGGATGCGAGTCGGGGCGAGACGCCCAGCTTGAAGAGCACGCTACCGCTCGTTCGCCCGTCGAAGCTGAATGTGCCCAGCGCCTCGTCGCTGACGCTGAGGAATGACGGGAGCGTATCGAACGTGATACCCGAAGCCGACGGCGAGGAGGGGCTCCCGGTTCCCTCAGACCAGGCGTCGTTCTGCATCCAGGCCAGCGCCACCTCGCCGGCCGCCGCGCCGTTGAAGATGGCGTTGTTCGCCAATGCAGCTGTGAGCTGCAGTGACACGCTTTCGACCTGCCACAGCCCGACGCCGAAAGCGCCGTCAAATGCGGTCTTGACCGGCGCCGTGTCGAACCGGAGGACGCTTTGGAATTCTCCCTTTGCGAGCCCGGCGGCGGAGACAGCCAGCGCTCCGGCGGCCCCGTAGTTGCTCGACGGGTGCGCCGCGCTGACGAATGCGTCGGCCACCGGGTTCAAGGTGATCTCCACGCCCGGCGCGGCGCCGACCCACGCCCAGCACAGAGTGATAGCCGCACCAAGGTGGACTCCGTCAGACGTTCGCATTCGCATCATTCTCTCCCCATTCTCTCTCGTTCGTCATTCGACCGGCCCCGGCCATGGGCTGCCGGG
>CAZJTF010000360.1:0-7038 GCA_964548565.1 uncultured Planctomycetales bacterium
GCGTCCCTCGAACCTGGCCTTCACGCTGTGGAGCCTGGCCTTCGGAACGCGAGCCTTGATGGACACCGGCGTGGCTACGCGACGGGGCGGGTTCGGCAACGGTTTTTCCGTGGCCCGCAGCGCGACGGATCTTCTGCTGGATTCGCTCCAATGGAAGCCGCTTTCGGCTGAGACCGACTACACGACCGTGCGCGAGAGGATCCGGCAACGCCTCTTTGCCGGGGAATACGCGTCGTTGCACGGCTCGTCGGCCGTCTGACCACTCAAAATGATGCACTCCATATGCCACTGCGGAGTCTGTGCGTGTGCGTCGCGTCAGTGGGTGAACAACCACCGCTCGACGGGGCTGCTCAACTGCTCCCGCGCCGCGATGACTGATTGCGCCGGCCACGGCAACCACATGCCATCCCTCGCCCAGGCAGGTCGGGAGGTTCCCGGCCCGGTTGCCGGGCCGGCGCGGTTTCGGCCAGAAGCCGAAGCTCGGGCGACCGGCGTCCAGGGGAGGGCGCCGGTCTGCGTCTATCCCCTGCAGCGGACGCAGGACCTTTGAGGCAATTCCGCGCGGTTGTCGAAGACACATGGTCGCGCGAAGCCTTTGTCGGTCTGGGCGAATGGTCCTCCTCGAAAGGATCGACCCATGTTCGATCTGCAGTCGTTCTTCACCGCCCTCGTCGGCGGCGTCCAGGAACTGCTCTTGAACGGCATCCTGGCGTTCCTCACGGACCTGCTCGGGTCCATTTTCCCGCAAGCCTGAGTGAATGCTTGCACGCAACGGCCGGTGGTGGCTGCCCGCCGTACTGACATGGCGGGCAGCCACCGCAGCTTTCTGCATTGAGTACGAGGCGTCACTTCATAGACGCCGCGGCTTTCTGCGGTTACAACACCTCTCGAGATCAGATTCCAGTCAAAGCGAGAAACCAGCTTCCCGTCAGTACAGCGCACCGGGAGACCGTCGCGTCGGATCGTGAATCGTCCACGTTGGCGGCGGCCTGTAAGCAATACCGGTTATGACTAGCGAATAACTCCTGACACTGCCTGCACGGAGACTGACAATGCGAAGAGCATACGACGCGACGCAACGGCTCGGACAGTTGTGTGCGCTGGCTGCGCTGATATGCGCGCCAGGATGCGCGGGGCCGACACGGCGGGCTGCGGTGCCCCCTGAGCTGCGGGACCAGGCGGTGATCAGCGGCATGCCTCCGGGGATACGGACGTGGGGATCGACGGTGGCGCCGGAATTCCAGGCGGAACTCACCGAGGCCCTGCGCCGAGAGCAGGCGTACCGCGCCAGCATCGGCGAGACGGGACCGCTGCCGATGGCCGAATTTCTGGCCATCTCCGGAGGGGGGGCGGACGGTGCTTTCACCGCCGGTCTCCTGAGCGGCTGGACCGCGGCCGGCAACCGCCCGCAGTTCAAGGCCGTCACGGGGATCAGCACCGGGGCGTTGGTCGCCCCGTTTGCGTTTCTGGGCTCGGATTACGACGCGACATTGCGGAAGTTCTACACCGGCGTATCAACGCGAGACGTGATGAAGAAGCGCAACATGCTGGCGGCCATCTCGGATGACGCACTGACTGATAATGCACCGCTCCGCCGGTTGGTCGGCGGCCTCGTCGACCAGGAACTGGTGGATGCCATCGCCGCGGAACATCGCAAGGGCCGTGTCCTCGCGATCGGCACGACAAACATTGACGCCCAGCGGGAAGTGGTCTGGAACGTGGGGGCGATTGCGGCGAGCGGGCATCCGCGCGCGATGCAGTTGATCCGCGACATCATGATCGCCTCGGCGGCGATCCCGGCGGCGTTCCCGCCCATGATGTTTGATGTCGAGGTGGATGGCCGGCACTACGAGGAAATGCACGTGGATGGAGGGACGGTGACGCAGGTCTTCCTGTACCCACCGTCGCTGAAGCTGCGGGACCTTGCCCAGGCGGCGGGCACGGTTCGCGAGCGTCGCGTTTATATCATCCGGAACGCCCGGCTGGAGCGCGACTACACGGAGACGCCGCGCCGCACGCTCAGTATTGCCGGGCGGGCGGTCTCGACGCTCATCGCCACCCAGGGAATCGGCGACCTGTACCGTACGTATCTCAACGCTCAGCGCGACGGGATCGACTACAACCTGGTCTTCATCCCCTCCGATTTCACTCTGCAGGCCAGGGAGCCGTTCGACCGGGAGTACATGCAGAAGCTCTTTGATGTCGGGTTCGAGATGGGCAGGAAGGGCGGGTTCTGGATGAAAACGCCCCCGGGCTTCGACAACCAGCCATCCGGTCCGGAAAGTCCTGCACAGTGAGACGGGGCAGGACCGGTCGCTGTTTTCCGCGCGTCTCCACCGGCAGGTCGGCAGCATGAGCACCGGAACCTGGACAAAACAACTCGGGGCGCTGAATGGCACATTCGTGCCGCTGCTCGTCGGGCTGATTGTGGTCTTGGTCGTCCTGCCCATTGCCGAAACCTGGCCGCTCGGGGTGGGGCTCATTGTTTCGGCGGTACTGGTGACCGGCATCTTCACCGTCCAGGAGAACTCCAACCTCCGTAAGTTAATGGTCGCGATCCTGTTTCTCGTCCTCACGGTCCGTTGGATCGGGCACCTGTACGGGGAGCAGCACAAGGCGCTTGTGGTCGTCGCTCATCTGGCCGTCGGCTCGTACATGGCCATTCTCGCCGTGATCTGCGCCACGTCCGCTATTCGGCGGCGGCAGGTCGACCGGGACACGGTTCTGGGCGCGGTCTGCGGGTACGTCCTGATCGGGTACGTCTTTGCCTTTGCCTACGCGGTACTCGGCGACGTGAACCCGGCGAGCTTCAGCAGCACGGTCGTGCTCCCTGAGTACGACGGCGCAAGAATCGGGCACGGCACGCCGGAGCTTCTGTACTACAGCTTCGTCACCCTCTCGACGGTGGGCTACGGAGACATCATCCCCGCGAACCGGATCGCCCGCGTTCTCGCAATCCTGGAGATGCTGATCGGTCAGCTGTACCTGGCCGCATTCGTGGCGCGCCTGGTTGGCGTGATGAGTGCACGACGGATCGAGTCGCAGGACGCGTCCGATGGGCCGTCGTCGTAGTCGTGCACGGCGCGTTGAGACATCAGGGAATGCGCAGGAGAAGGGATTCTCATGAAAACTGCTGGTTTACGATGATCTGCCTTCCGGGCGTGTTGACGAACGCCGGCCAGGTGACCTCGCGACCCGAGCAGCAGGTCGTTACGCACGTGCGATCCCGCCACGCACAGACGCGCCCGGCGGACTCCGCCCGCCAGATCGTCCGCACGTTTCGGTTCAGTGCAGACGACCTGCGAAATATCGTGGAGCAGAGACCGGACCTGTTTCAGATTCCTGAGCCACAGCGTCAGGCACTCTTTCGGGCGGCTGACGCGGTCAACTTCGCCAGCCTCAGCAAAGCGCTCGCGCCCTACCTGGCGGAACTTTGCCGGTCGCTGGGACCCTCAGCGACACCTTGTGAACATTTCCGTGCCACCGGACAAACAAGTGGAACTGGCCGCATCGCTTCCGGACGGGAAGCCCCTTCGTGGTCCATTGGTGGAGACGGTGGGCTTTCTCGTGCACGACCTTTCGGACGAGGAGTACGTGCCCCTGGCCACGCGTGTACTGCAGGCGGCACGGCTTCTGATTGACAGCGGCAATCCCCTGCACAACCGCACGTCACCCGAGTACTCCGCGCTCCTGGCCCGGGATGAGTTGCGACAGGCGCAGGATCAGGTGCGCCAGTCACAGGAGGACGCCAAGCGTCGCGAATACATCCGCCGGCACATTGGCGAACTGCTCGGGGTGCATGATCGCAACACCGGGCGCTTCGATGGCCAGGCCGATTGGGCCCGTGAGACCCGGCGTTACACCCGGCGGCAGACCGGCGGATGGCTCGTGATCGGCTTGCTGGAAGAGCCAGGCGCCTCGACGCCGGGGCAACCGCGGAGGCGTGCAGCCTCCACGCCCGATTACCCTGTCTGCGCGGTGAAGCGTGAAAAGAGGCGCAGCAGCTCACTCAGGTCGATCGGCTTGACCAGATGGGCGTCAAAACCCGCCTGGAGCGCCTTCTGCCGGTCGTCCGGCTGCCCGAAGCCTGTGACCGCGATCAGCCGGAGCCTGCTGCGTTCCTCGAGAGAGCGAAGACGTCTCGCGACCTCGTACCCATCGATTCCCGGCAGGCCGATGTCGACCAGCGCGACGTCGGGCCGGTGCTGTGCCGCAACCTCGACGCCACGCTGACCATCTTCCGCCAGAAGCACGCGGCAGCCGATGCTCTTGAGCAGTCGCTCGGTGACCGCCCGGATGTCAGGATTGTCCTCGATGATGAGCACGAGCAGCCCCGTGAGCGGCGTCCCCACATGCGCGGCGGGTGCTTCAGGCGTCGCGTTGGCGGCGACGGGCAAACGTACCGTGAACTCGCTGCCCGTGCCCCGCCCGTCGCTTTGGACGGAGACCTGCCCCCCGTGCAGGCGGACGAGCGACCGCACGAGCGTCAGCCCGACCCCCATACCGCTGCCGGAACGCCCGGGGGAATCCTCAAGCTGAACGAACAAGTCGAAAATCTTCTCGCGCATGTCGGAGGGGATGCCGATGCCGGTGTCCCGGACTGACATCACGGCCTCACCATTGTCGCGCGACAGCGTGAGCCAGACCTGCCCGCCGTTGGGCGTGTACTTGATCGCGTTGTTGAGCAGATTCACCTGGATCTGCTGAAGGCGGGCCGGATCGCCGTCGACCCAGAGTGGCTCGTCGGGGAGATGCACGTGAAGCTGCAGGTTGCGCGTGGCGAGCAGCGGCCGGACTGCTTCGAGGGCATCGCGGCTCGTCTGACGCAGGTCCACGATCTTCTTGCGGATCTCGATCTTGTCGCGCGTGACGCGGGAGACGTCAAGCAGGTCGTCGAGCAGGCGCACCATCTGCTGGGACTGGCGCGAAATCGCGCCGCGCGCGAGCTCGAGCGTCTCCTCGTCGAGTTCATCCGAATCGAGCAGGCGTGACGCGTTGACGATGGCGGCCAGCGGGTTCCGCAGTTCGTGGGAGAGGATGGCCAGGAACTGGTCACGCCGGCGCACCGCTTCGCGTGCCTCCTCTTCCGCCAGTTTTCGCGAGGTGATGTCCCGCGCGATCTTGGAGATGCCGACCAGCGTGCCGTCGGAGTCACGGATGGGCGAGAAGGACATGAGCACGTGGATGGACGTGCCGTCCTTGCGCCGGCGGACGCGCTCTACCTGGAAGCTGTTTAACTGCCCGGTCTGCATGCGCTCCAGCACGTCGGGCGGCCAGTCGAGCCACGACGGGTTGGGGTCGGACTCGGGCCGCAGGCGCGACACCGACTGACCGATCATCTCCGCGGCCGTGTAGCCATACAGCTGCTCGGCGCCGTGGTTCCAGCTGGTGATGCGGCCTTCGAGGTCCATGCCGATGATGGCATCGTTGGAGGACTCCACGATGGCGGACATCTGCTGGAGCCGCGCCTCCGTTTTCTTGAGCTGCGAGACGTCGATCAGCGTCAGCACGACACCCTCAATCCGACCGTGGGAGCGGTACGGCAGGATGCGCAGGTAGAGCCAGTTCGCGTGACGGTCCTTGACCTCCTTCTGCACTGGCGTACCGGACTCGGCGACACTCACGACATCATCGAGCAGCCGGGGGTATGCCAGATTGTGCGAGAACGTGTCGATACGTCGACCCACGTCCTGCGGCAGCAGGTCGAACGCGCGGGCGATCTGGGGCGTGAACTTGCGGATGCAGAGATTCCTGTCCAGGAAGATCGTCCCGATTTCCGTGCTGCGGAGCAGGTTGTCGATGTCGTCCGTCAGCTCGGTGAGCTCGGCGATCTTCTTCTGGTACTCGGCGTTGACGGTATAGAGCTCCTCGTTGACGGAGTGCAGCTCCTCATTCGTGCTCTGCAACTCTTCATTGCTGGCGACGAGTTCTTCGTTCGAGGCCTGCAGCTCCTCGTTGCTCGTCTCGAGCTCCTCGATTGTCGCCTGCAGGTTCTCACGCGTGTGCCGCAGCTCGGACTCGAGCGAAAAGACGTGTTCTTTCGAGACCTGCTCAACGTTCAGCTCGGTCGTCGCCGGGGTGGCCTTCTCCGTGCCGCCGAGTTCCTCGAAGGCGATAAACAGGTGGGTCAGGTTCGAGTGGCGGTTGAGAATCGGCCGAACGGAGAGCCTGTACTGCTTTTCGCCCTCCGGCGTCCGCAGCCGGATGCCGTTGTAGACGACGGGAAGCAGGTCCTTTGCAGCGCGTTGCAGGGAGCCGGCCAGCGCGAGTTTCAGGTCCGTATCGACAAGCTCGAGAATGTCCATCGTCGGCCGGCCGTCCCGCGCGATCAGGAACCGGGCCGCGCCGCCGAAGGCGTGCACGAGCTGGCGGCGGTCGTTGATCAGCAGTCCCGGCGGCATGTGCTCTTCGAGAAGCTGGTCGTAGGCGCCGAGCAGCGATGCGTCGATGCCGGATGAGACCGCAAGTGAGGCCGGCACGCGGATCTGCGATGCAGGCGTCGAGAGCGGGAGCCGCATGTCCGCGGGCAGGCGGATGTCCCGGCGCTTGCGGTACATCTTCCAGTGTTCGTCGAGCGTCTCGAATTCCGGTGACAGCTCGCCCGGTGTTTCGCTCGGTCCCAGGAAGAGGACGCCGCCGGTCCGCAGCCCGAAATGGAACAGCGAAAGCGCCTTCTTCTGCGCTGGCGGCTGGAAGTAGATCAGCAGGTTGCGGCACGAAATCAGATCGAGCCGCGTGAACGGAGCGTCCCGGATGATGTTGTGCCGGGCGAACACGATCATCTGCCGGATCTCGTTGTGGACGTGGTAGCCGTCGGCCGCCCGCTTGAAATACGTGTTCAGCCGTGACGGCCGGACCTCCGCCAGCGCCTCGTCCCGGTAAACGCCCGCGCTGGCGACCTCCAGCGATGCACGGTGCACATCGGTCGCGAAGATCTTCACGTTGACCGGATGCCGCAGCAGTTGCAGGCGCTCGTGCAGCAGGATCGCCAGCGAGTACGCTTCCTCACCGGTGGCACAGCCGGCAACCCAGAGGCGG
>CAZJTF010000361.1:0-7025 GCA_964548565.1 uncultured Planctomycetales bacterium
GGTCTTCCCGCAGCACTTCCGCGAGGAGCAGGATGGAGTTCAACCCGCCCCTCAGGTCATGGGCCAGGAAACTCAGGTACTGCGCCTGCAGCTCGGTGGCCTCCTGGAGTTCGCGTTTCTGGTGCTCTACAAACGTGATGATGCTCCGCCGCGATCCCAGATCCAGGCCGGCAACGAGGGTGAGCGTTTCGTCGAGCGTCAGGTCCCGCTGCAAGGCCCGCTGCACCTCCCGGACGGTGACCGAGCGGAGCAGGGAATACTCCACGAGCAACTCCGAGAGGTTGAAGGTCTGATGGAACCGGCACGCGCCGTGGTCGGCCGCGTCGACCATCAAATCCCGCGTCGGGGCCGGGCGGGTCGACTCCAGGGCGACAGCCAGGCGCTCCATGGTTTGCGGCAGGCTGTTGCGGAGCTCGACCCACGTCAATTCGTCCGCCTCGGGAATCAGCTCGCGCAGATTCTTCTCCCATTCCTCCAGGATGCGGGGAGCGGCGCGGCGGACGGCCGCCGCCAGCACCGGAAATGAACGTGCCTGGAAGAGCTGGAGCAGGATGTCTTTCACGGGAACTCCGTCTGGGGCGCTGCTGTGTTACTGCAACAGGGGGCCCCTCCCGCAGCCGGGGAACGGGCACTTTAACAGCATAACGGGGTGGCCGCCCAGACGAAACCGCGTCACCGCTCCGCGTGGTCGGGAGAATTCCCGATTTCCTTCTTGACGAGCTTCACGCGGAGAGGTATCAGTACAGTGCCGGTGAGAAACTGCTGAGCTGCGGACCTCCGGTGGCGCGGACGGGTCCGGGCTCTCAGTCGTTCCAAAAAGCCCACATTTTTTAGAAAGGATGCAGAGCATGTACGCACAGCGCCTGAGTAAGTTGAATGCCGTGCTGGCGGCTGCCCTCGCCCCTTGCCTGGCATATGGACAGCCCGCCGCGACGTCGGCGCCCAAGTCGAATGGCTCGACGCCGACGGGGATCGATCTGAAGCCTTCCGAGCAATGCGTCACCGAAACGGTGGTCTGCTGCCCGGATGACGAATGGGACATCGATGCACCAGTGCGGCTGGAGGCGGCAAACCCCACCGGGCCCTGCCAGATCCAGATTTTCAATGAGCTCGACTATAGTACCGCATCCGACGGCACAGACGACGACATCGATCACATTTTCCGGGTGGAGTGGGGATTCGCGAAGAATCACGAGCTCAATCTCAAGGTGCCGGTCCGGATGGGCGACGGCGGCTATGACGGAAATGCCGACATCACCGTCGGCTGGCAGTGGCGGCTCTGGGAAGAGCAGGAACTGCTACCCGCCTTTGCGTTGCTGAACCAGCTGCGAATCCCGAACGGCTACCAGTCTGAAGGTGTGGACTGGACCCTCACCGGGCTCATGACGAAGAGCCTCATTCCCGACAAGCTTCGCCTGCACGTGAACCCGTTCCTCAAGACGGTCAACGGGGAGAACCTGCGGGATCAGCAGCTCAAGGAACTTGGCAGCCGCGCCGGCTGGTACACGTGGGACTGGGACGACAATGACGAACTCGATCCGCGGCACTTCCAATGGGGCGTCATCAGTGGTATCGACTACAAGATCAATGAATGCCTGATCTTGGTGGCGGATTACATCCACGAAGCGAGCAGCTTCTACGGCTGGCGGAACCAGCACACGGCGGAACTCGGTCTCGAGTGGCGCCTGGCCGAAAACCAGATGATCGGCACCTCCACGTACTGCACACTCGACGGCGACAGCCTCGGACCGAACTGGGGCATGCGGTTCAATTACGCGTATACGTTCGACTACGGCAACTGAGGAAGCCGATAACTTTCCAGGGCATTGGTGTGCCCCGTCAGGTCCAGCGCCTGCCGGGGCATTCTCACGTTCCATGGTTCGAGCCGGATGGGTGAAAGACTGCAAAGGAGATCTGGACCATGTTGCGGCAAGGCATGCTGTTGGGCACGGTGCTGGCTGTTCTCCTGCTGGCAGCTCAGAGCCCCGGGCAGAACGCAGGTGAGCGGAACTCTGCAGGGACCGCTCCGTCCGACGGAATCAAGCTCAAGCCCGCCGACCAGATGACCGAGGGAGGCATCGTTGTTGCGGGCGGCTCGTGCGCCACCTGCGGCGACGATGAGAACTGGGACATCTTCGGCCCCGTCCGCCTTCGCAGTGCAGACCCGGAGGAGACCGGCGAGATCGAAGTCAAGAACAAGTTCGATTACGGCACGTCGTCTGACGGCTCTGACGACGACGTCGAATACGAAACGGAGATCGAGTGGGGCATCGCGCCGAACCACGAATTGATCTTCGAGGTGCCGGTCGAGCTCGGCGACGGGAAGGTCCACGGCAACGCAGACATCACGGTGGGTTGGCACTGGCGGCTCTGGAAAGAGCAGGAGATCCTTCCGGCGTTCGCCCTGCGGAACTTCCTCCGCCTGCCCAGCGGCTACAACTCCGAGGGCGTGGACTGGACCCTGATCGGACTCTTGACGAAGTCGATCTGCCCGGACAAGTGGCGGGTCCACCTCAACCCCTTCATCAAATCTGTGAATGGTGAAAACGCGACAGCCGGCGAGGACGGCGGCAACTGGTACTCCTGGGAGGCGGACGACGAGGACCCCCGCCACTTCCTGTGGGGTGTGATCGTCGGTACCGATTACAAGCTCAGTGAGTGCCTGCGGCTCAACGTCGACTACATCCACGAGTCGGGCGAGATGTACGGCGATCGCAACCAGCACACGGCCGAAGTCGGGCTCGACTGGATCATCAGTGAGCACCAGCAACTCGGCCTGGCCACGCGCGTCGGCCTGGATGGCGATGGCGCCGGTGACAACTGGGGCCTCAGTGCGAGCTACATCTGGGTGTTCGACGCCCCGGCGCTCGGAAAATGCCACTGATCCCAAGCTCCCGGTTCCGGCGGCCGTTCCTCGGTGGCCGAGTGCCGGGTCGTGATAGAGTGTCACAATCGGCTGTCGTCCGGGATCGCGTGGACGAGCGGAGGCCGTTTGGCGCTTGCCTGTGCACTCTCCTCGATGTTCTTATGATCTGTCCGGGCGGAGCATCATGAGTTCAAAAGCAACCTGGCGATTGTGCATCTTCGGCGCGCTGATTCTCCAGTGCGGAGGCGGTTTCTCTGGCTGCACGCGGGTCGATTCAGCGGCCGACATCGCGCGGGTCTCCGAGCTGGCCGCCGAGCGCAGCATCGAGGCGGACCTTTATGATCCCGCGGTGGACGACACCGTTTCAGATCGCGTGGGCGCGCTGCTGGCAGACGGGCTGACGCTGGAAGAAGCAGTCCAGGTGGCGTTGCTCAACAACCGGTCGTTCCAGTCGCTGTTCTACGAGATCGGCGCGTCACGGGCCGACGTCGTGCAGTCTACGCTGCTCACCAACCCGTCCTTGTCCTTCATGTCGCGATTCCCCGAGGGCGGGGGCATCCCGAACATCGAGATCGGGATTGGCCAGGAACTGGTCGATCTCTGGCAGATCCCCGTTCGCAAGAAAGTTGCCGAGGCGAAGCTGCAGCAGGTCGTGCTGCAGGTCGCCCAGCGGACGGTGCAGCTGCGGGCCGAGGTGAAGACCAGCGCCTACGAGGTGCTGGCCGCGCGTCGCGCGGAGGAGACGGCCGAAGAGAGCCGCCAGCTCGTCACCCACACGCACGAGCTTCTGCAGCGCCAGCGCGAAGCCGGCGAGATCAGCCAGTTCGAGGTCAACCTCGATCGCGGCAATGTCATCGACGCCAACCTCGAGGTGATCGACTTCCGCCGTCAGCGAGAGGCCGCCCAGATCGCGCTCGCCCGGATCCTGGGGATCAGCGGCGGACTCCAGCGGGTTGACGTGCGCGACGCACTGCCGGAGCCCGGCCCAGTGCCTCCAGATGCCGAGCTCCTGCGTGTGGCCACCGAGCAGCGTCTGGACGTGCAGATCGCTTCTTTCGAGGTCGATGCGACCGAGGCGGAAGTGCAGCGGCAGTACCTCAACATCTTTCCGAGTCTCATGGCGGGCTTCAATATCGAGCGTGGGGATCAGCGGGCGCTGCCCAGCCGCAAAATCATTGCCGACACGCTGCGCGGCTCGATCGCGTCGGGCGGGCTGACCGCCCCGACTATCCAGTCGCGCGCCGAGCGGGATCTGGAGCGCCGCCAGATTATCGACGCGATTCTCGGCCCGACCCTCCAGGTGACGCTGCCCATCTGGGACCAGAACCAGGCGCAGATCGCCAAAGCGCGGTTTGCACATATGCAGGCCCGTAAGCGGCTCGAGGATCTGCTCAACACGATTGCTGCTGAGGTTCAGGATGCGGCTGCCACGGCCCGGGCGGCCTACGAGATCGACCAGTTCTACGACAGCGAGGCCCTGCCCCAGGCGGAGCGGAACGTCGAGAGTGCGCGGCATGTCTACACAGACGGCGAGCAGGGTATTATGGTGTTAATCGAGGCGCAGCGGTCGCTGGTCCGGCGGCGCGCCGCCCACGTGGACGTGCTCCGCAGATACGCGGTCGCCATGGCGCAGCTCGAGGCCGCGGTCGGAGGTCGTTTGATGCTGACGCCACAGACACGGCCGGCTTCGAGTCACGCAGGCAGGAGTGATGGCTGATGCGCCAAGCGTTTCGCGGCATCTTGACTGCCGGAGCGGCGTTCGTGCTGCTGTTGCAGGCAGCCGGCTGCACGGCAGCGGATTCCACGCAGGCCGACCTCGCTACGTTTGTCACGGACTTCCTGCGGCAGATTCTGGCGGCGGCGCTCCTGTAAGCGCCAGGACGAAGGTGCGCGATGCGCAGGCTGGTCGGATGGCTGCTGACGGCAGCCCTGTTCGCCTGCGTGGGCGGGTTGCTCACGTATACGTGGCTGGAGACCCGGGCGGAGCACGGCGAGCACGAGCCGGCGGCATCCGAACCGTCCGAAAGCGGCGAACCCGCGCGCCTGACGCACCTGCCTTCGGGGGAGGTCGTGGTCTTTCTCGACGAAGGTTCACGTCGGCGGGCGGGCATTGAAGCCGTCGCACTCGAGGCAATGACGCGACGTCCGGAGTTGATCGCGTACGGTGTTCTGCAGGAAGATCCGGCTTCCACGTTCACACTGCGGGCGCCGGTTCCCGGAATTCTGCACGCCGGTGAAGAGGAATGGCCGCACGTTGGCACGCAGCTGGATGCGAATGCCCAGGTTGGCACGGTCGCGCCGCGCCTGAGCCCCGTCGAGCGGGCGGACTTGCTCTCCCGTCTGGCGACAGCCCACGCGGAAGTTGAAGAGGCACGGGCATCGCTGATGGCGGCCCGCGCGTCGTACCAAGGTAAACGCGACCTGAACGCGGACGACAAGATGGTGTCGGACCGGGCGCTCGAGGAGGCGGCCGCCAAGGTGAAGGTGGAGGAGGCACGCCTTGCCGGCGCCGAAGAAGCCGTCCGCGTCTATGAGTCGTCCCTGACCGCCTCCACGGGCCCGGCGGGACCTCTCCCGCTCACCGTCGCGCAGGCCGGCCAGGTCATCCAGATTTCCGCACAGCCTGGCGAAGCGGTCGAGAGCGGGCAGATCCTTCTGCAACTGGGCAGCTTCCGCAGTCTCCTGGCGCGCATCGATCTGCCGGCGGGGCGACTTCTGCCGCCGGAGCAGCACGAGGCACGCATCGTGGTGCCCGGACGCGAGGAGGCACTCGCGGCGGAACGGCTCGCGCCGGCGCCGTCCGCGGACCCGCGCACGACAGGCAACTCCGTACTGTTCCGCGTCACCCTCTCGGACGGGGTGTTGCAGCCCGGTATACCGGTGATCGCGTACATTCCGCTGCCCGGCGACCCGCAGAGCGGATTCATCATTCCACGCGACAGCCTCGTGCGGATGGCGGGCAAGGCCTGGGCCTATGTCGAACTGGAGGAGGGACGGTATACGCGGCGCGAGGTCCCGACGGATGTGCCTCTCGAGAAAGGTTTTTTCGTCTCCGGGGGGTTTGAACCGAACCGGCGAATCGTCGCCCGGGGGGCGCAGCTGCTGCTGGCCGAGGAGTCGGGGTTCCAGGTCCGCGAGGAAGAGGAGTAGCGGGGGGAAGGCGCCGCTGCCGCGCCGGCTCCGCTGAGTTCCCATGCTCAAGTCGCTCGTCGAGTGGTCGATCCGGTCGCGGGGCGTCGTCATTGCAGGTGCGTGCGCGATCCTGGCGTACGGGATTTACACTGCAATGCACGCGAAGCTCGATGTTTTCCCCGATTTCGTCCAGCCCCAGGCGGTGATTCAGACGGAAGCGCCGGGCCTCTCGCCTGAGCAGGTGGAAGCGCTGGTGACGCGCCCGGTGGAGAGCACGGTCAGCGGCGTCACCAACCTCGAATCCGTCCGGTCACAGTCGATCCAGGGCCTTTCCATCGTCACCGCGGTTTTCAAGGAGGGCAGCGACATCTTCATCGCCCGGCAGATGCTCGGCGAGCAGCTGGCGGCCATCGCTGGTGAGCTTCCGCAGGGTGTCGAGGCCCCGAAGCTGACGCCGCTCACGTCATCGACGATGGACCTGCTCAAGATCGGGCTCGTCTCTGACCGGCTGAACCTCATGGAACTTCGCGCGTTCGCGGACTACACGCTGAAGCCTCGGCTCCTGGCGGTGCCCGGTGTTGCGTCCGTCGGCATCATGGGCGGCGAGGTCCGGCAATTCCAGGTGCAGGTGGATCCTCGGCGCCTGCTCGCACTGAACGTGGCACTCGAAGACGTGCTGGCTGCCGCCCGACAGGCCACGGGTACGCTGGGCGCGGGCTTCATCGAGACGAGCAACCAGCGCATCGTCCTCCAGACGGAGGGGCAATCGCTGACGGCGGCGCAGATCGGCGATGTCGTCGTCACGCGTGGCGTGGGCTCCAACATCCGGCTGCGCGACGTGGCCAGCGTCGTTGTTGCGCCGGAGCCGAAATTCGGCGATGCGCTCATCCAGGGCCGCCCCGGCGTCCTGGTGAAGCTGCTCAGCCAGTACGGCACGAACACCATGGAGGTCACGCGTGCCGCCGAAACCGCCATGGAGGAAATGGCGGACGTTTTCAAGGCGGAGGGCATCCAGGTCTATCCACGG
>CAZJTF010000362.1:0-7004 GCA_964548565.1 uncultured Planctomycetales bacterium
CCGATCGTCACAAAACCCGCCAGCAGCAATAACAATTCAGCATCGCAACCGGCTCCCGGGACACAAGAGAGTCTTGCGTTCCTGAGAGTGCCTTGGTATCCTAGAACCCTATGGTGTATCGCATTCAGAAGAGTCTCTGGGGCGAGGCGCGTGTCATCTACGCATGCCAGAAGTGCACTTGGGAGCTCGAATCGCCTGTCAATGACATAGGCAAGTCAGATACTTGTCCGATCTGCGGCGCGGGTTTCGTAGTTCCAGGAAGTGAATTCGCCGAAGAGCAGAGCATACTTCGGAGACAGGAGGAAGAGCGCCGGAAAGAAGCACGAAAACAGAAGGATGCCCGAAAAGCTGAGGCACGGTCACTGCGAGAGCTCAGAGCGCGCAAGTGTAGGCCGAATGAAACCGTGCAGCTCTCCTTTACCTCATCGGGGGAGCAGCCGTCTCTACAACCTTCAACGACGAGCGATGTCGAGATGTGCTGGTATTGCCACCAGCCTTTCACCGGGCGAGTGCAATGCCCATATTGTCGGCAACTGCGGAGAGCATGATGACATATAAGGTCGTTGTCGTGACAAGAAAGCCTTCCGGCTGCTGTTCCTCATCACCAGATTTGAGCGTGGAGGTAGAGGCGGCATGCAACAGCATGTCCGCGCAGGGTTACGTGCTCGTAGCCGCCTATCCCGAGACTGTAAACGTAATGGAAGCCTGCTCAACACAGCCGCGGCATGCATCCTTCCTCGTATTTGCGCGCCCATAGCATGCCCAATACCCTGAGAACCGTTTCCCAGTTCAGAATCGGCGGTCGACGCGCTGAGACTGTCCTGCAGGAACTGGTCAAGATTCCCCGCTTTGCACATCATCCGACCTGCAGGTGCTATGACAACCATCTACTTCGAGTCGGTGAGTTAAACCTGTGCTTGGGATGCACGAGTCTCTGGTCGGGAGCCGTTCTTGCAGCTTCCACAGCGACCGCATTCTGCTGCTGGAGAGGATTCTACGCCAGCATGGCGTACGCTTGGCAATTCATCGGTATAGGTGTATTGCTGTATTTGCCCACAATTGTGCAGATCTTTTGGCAGTACAAACCCTTTAAGGTGGTGTCTCGAGCTTTGCTTGGGGTCTCAATCGCCCTGCTCTGGTTCGGGGCAATTCTCCTGCTGCCGTTCAGCTCCTGGGGTGGGCTCCTGCGGTGTATCTTTCTCGTGACTTTTTACGTCGTGTTTACGCTCACCCAGAAACTGCGTAATCGGTTCAGCCGAAGCCCCTGCGAGAGTTGCGACCATGGCAGGTACCCCTTCTGTTCGGACAATCTAGAGCGGGTCAGGAGAGTACTTGGTTCCGACGGAGACATTGCTATGATGATCCCGTCTCTTCTCCCTGGATCGCCAGTTCCCGAGGATGTTCAATACGAGGTGCTTTGGGTCGCCAGTGGCCCCGGATGGCTGAGCGATCCGGCGCACAACCACGTCAACCGACTGGTGACTCCGTTTCCGGGCCTGACGAATGAACCTCGAACGACACCATAGCTGCCAAACTTGATCCGGGCTGAGACCCGTTGGCGGCCGCAGCTCGCGACCTCCTACTAACCGTACGCTCCCGAGTGAGTAGTGCAAGCGGCCATCTCACACTTAGTGCGCCGCCCGTGCCTCCTCGCGCGCCTTCTTCGCCTGCTCGATGATCTGCTGCATCACGTTCCCGGGAACGGGCTCATAGTGCGACAGTTCCATGGAGTAGCTGCCCTGCCCGCCGGTGATGCTCGAAAGACGGGAGTGGTAGTCGGACATTTCCGCGAGCGGCACGCGACCGCTGATCACGCTCAGCCCGCCGGGGAGCATCTCCTGCCCCTCCGGGCGTCCGCGGCGGCTGGCCAGGTCGCCCTGGATATCGCCCACCTTGTCATTGGGCACCGTCACCTCGAGCCGCACGATCGGCTCGAGCAGTACGGGCTTGCACTGCATGAAGGCGATCTTGAACGCCTCGCGCCCGGCGATCTGGAACGCGATGTCTTTCGAGTCAACCGGGTGCGTCTTGCCGTCCGTGAGGTGCACCTTGACGTCCACCACCGGATAGCCCGCGATGACGCCTTCCTTGAGCTGCGCCTGGATGCCCTTGTCCACGCTCGGGCGGAACGACAGGTCGATCGCCCCGCCGAAGATGTCGTCGATGAACTCGTAGCCCTTGCCGCGCTCGTTGGGCTCGACCGCGATGATGACGCGACCGAACTGGCCCGCGCCGCCGGTCTGCTTTTTGTGCGTGTACTCGACGTCCTTGACGCTGGCCGTGATCGTTTCGCGATAGGGAATCTTCGGCGGCTTCGTGTTGACTTCCAGCTTGAAGTAGTGCGCCATCCGGGCCAGGATCGTCCGCAGGTGCAGATCGCCGATCCCGTGAATCACCAGCTCGTGCGTCACCGGGTCGCGATCGGCGATGAAGCACGGATCCTCTTCCGTGAACTTGGCCAGCGCGCCGCTCACCTTGTCCGCATCGCCGCGGCTCTTCGGCTCAATGGCCAGGGCAAACATCGGGTGCGGGAAGCGCGGCATGTCGATCGTGCCGCCCTCGCCGTCCGCATGCAGCACCTGCCCGATCTTCGTGTCGAGCTTCGCCATCGCGATGATGTCGCCGGCGATGCCCTCGTCCAGCTCGGGGTGATCCGGTCCCTGCAGCTTGTGGAGCTGCCCGGGTCGCTGCGGCTTGCGCTCGTCGGCGATGTAGATCGAGGAGTCCGACCTGATGCTGCCGGCGTGGACGCGGCACACCGAGTACTTGATGTTGCTCTTCGGGTCGGCGAACACCTTGAACACCTGCCCGATGAACCTGCCGCCCTTGTCCGGCTTGATGACCGCCTCCTTGTCACCCTGCTTGAGTGTCCGCTGCTTGCCCTCGACCGGCGACGGCGAGAAGTCAGCGAAGACGTCCAGCAATTCGCGGACGCCCACCTCGCCGCGCGCGTTGGTGAAGAGGATCGGCACGAACGAACCGGCGGCCATCGCCTTGCTGACGACTCCCGCCAGCTTCGCAGCGTCGATGTCGCCCGTCTCGAGGTACTGCTCCATCAGCGCCTCGTCCGCCTCGACAATCCGTTCCACAAGCGTCGTGTGGGCCGACTCGACGTCGCCGATGTCAGCGGCACCCGATTTGTTCTGGAAGCAGTCGATCACGCCGGCGCCCTTGCCCGTCGGCAGGTTCATCGGCTGGCACTCGTGCCCGAAGAGCTCCTGGATGTTGCCCAGCAGCCCGCCCAGGTCAAGGTTGGCGTCGATCTTGTTGATGACGATCATCCGGGCCAGGCCGTACTCCTTCGCCCGGTCCATCATCCGGCGGGTGTTCACTTCGATGCCTGCAGTCGCGGAGATCACGCAGACCGCCGTCTCGACCCCGGCCAGGGCCGCCGTCGCCGGCCCGATGAAGTCCGGGGCGCCCGGCGTGTCCACGATGTTGATCACTTTGCCCTTGACGGACACGTGCAGGAGCGACGAATCGATCGAGCACCGCCGCGTCTTCTCCTCCTCGATGAAATCCAGGTGGCTCGTCCCGTTGGTGACATCGCCCAGACGGTTGGTGACACCCGTCACATGGAGGATCGCATCGCCCAGGGACGTCTTGCCGGACGACTGGTGTCCGACGAGGGCGAGGTTTCGGATATCCGCAGTGGTGTAGCCTGGCATGAGTTCCTCCGAATGTGTGTCACCGCCGCCGGGGCGCCCTGTCGGGTGCCCGCCCGGCTCAACGAGAACCGCTATTGTATTGAGATTGCCCGGTCGGACAAGGCCGGCTGTACGCCTGCTCCGCCGAGCTTCGGCGTTGATTATCGGCCGCCCGGTCAGTACGATCCGTGCATCTCCGAACGACTGCAGGGAGGGCGCAGGCATGATGACGCAAGAGACCTGGTGGACGCGTCTGAGCGGAAAACTGCGGCGCGGAGCCCCCACCGCTGCGGATCCGCACACGCTTCCCGAGGTCGGCGAGGACGGCCTCCTGGCCGAGCCCGCGGAATCGGGTGACGGCGACGCCGGCGCCGAGCGCCCTGCCGGCGCTTTGTCCCGCTGGACCCGCCGCGACCAGACGCTGGCCAAGCTCCAGGAAGGCTACGAGCGCGTCACGCAAGTCGTCGAAGAGGTGCAGAAACACCTCGCCACCCAGGGCGAGCGGACAGACCGCATCTGCAGCTCCCTCGAACAGATCGCGCGCTCCATCTCCGACATGCCGGAGATCGCCCGCCAGCAGGGTGACGCGCTCTCCGCGATCGTCGGACAACTCGAGACCACCAGCGCCCGCACCCAGCACCTCGCCGATGCCCTCGGTGAGATCCCGAAGACGGCCCGCGTCCAGGGCGAGACCCTCGCCGGCATCAAGCGCCAGCTCGAAATGAGCGGCGAGCAGAGCCTCGTCCAGTCGCAGACGATGGACAAGCTCGGATCGGCCATCGGCACCCTCAACGAGTTCAACAGCGCCCAGGTGCAGGCGCTCCGCGAAATGCACGCCCAGGCCGGCGAGCAGAATGAGCTGTTGCGGAAGGTCATCTCCCGTCAGAGTAAGCGATTCACCATGCTCTTCATCGTGACGGTCGTCCTGGCGGCCGCCGCCATCGCCGTGGCGATCGTGGGCATCGCCCACTGACCCTCCAGAGGTTCATTCGCTCCGCCGGTTGCGAAAAAGGTGAACCGCCAGGTAGCGGCCGGGCTCCGAACCGGCCGTCTTCGTGGCGGATGAAAAACGTGCTGGATACAACCTGCATTGAAGTGGGCGGCATGCCCGCATGCTGATCAACAACTCCCGTCTTCCTGGCGTCCTTGGCGCCTGCGCGGTGATTCTTCCTGCAACGTCGGGGTCACCTCATTCAGTACGTCGGCCTGACCAAAGACCGCAGGCCGGTCGGAGCCCCTGCCGCAGCCCTTGCGATCTGTGGATGCCAGGCATATACCCTCTCCCATGGCTCGCAGGGTTGAATCTACACGACGCGACCTGCTCAAGTGGTCGGTGGCCACAGCGGCAGCATGCCGGGCGGGAGAGCGGGCCGGTGCTGCCGCGTTGAGCACCGCCCCGGACGACTCCGCCACCAACACCGTGCGGGACCGACTCTGGATCTGGACCCACGCCGCCGGTTCCTACAAGCTTGATTTCGGCCTGCCGCGTGCGTCTCGAATGACACCGGTCGAAGGCGCGGTCTACCTCGGCGTGCCCAACCTGCTCTTCATCCGCTACCAGGGAAACCCGCCCATCCCCTTCGATCAATACGCGATTGCCTTCAGGCCGCTCAAGCGCGTCGTGTGGTCGCTGGTCGGGGCCAGCGGGCAAAGCAGCGACGAGGAAAGACGGCACGTCCTGGATCTCGCGGAGGGATTTCCGAATATCGTCGGTTTCATCATGGACGATTTCTTCCGCTCCGACGGGACTGGCTCGCTGTCGATCGATCAGCTCAATGAGCTGAGAGGGCACCTGACTGTTGGCGGCAGGAAACGCGACCTCTTCGTCGTTCTGTACCAGCACCAGCTCGCTCTGCCTGTCCAGGCCCATCTGGACGCTTGTGACAAGGTCACGTTCTGGACGTGGGAAGCGCGCGACCTCGAAAAGCTCGAATCGTCCTTCGACCGACTGGAGAAACTCGCCCCCCGACACGGGAAACTCCTGGGGTGTTACCTGTGGGACTTTGGCGCTCGCAAACCCATACCCCTTGAGCTGATGCAGAAGCAGTGTGAACTCGGGAAGAGCTGGCTGGAGCAGGGACGGATCGAGGGGATGATCTTTCTCGCCAGCAATGTCTGCGATCTTGAACTGGAAACCGTGGAGTGGACCCGCAGGTGGATCGGGCAAGTCGGACCCCAACCGCAGCGTCCGAGCTGAGCGTGGTCGCAGGATGCAGGCCGCGGGCTGCCGCTTGCCGTCCCCGCGGACGATGCGTCTGATCAGGAACGTGGCGCGTCAGGGCGCCGAGCAGCCCGACCTGACGGGTATCAACTACTCCGACACCACCCCATCCGTGGTGTTCACCTACCATCGCCTGGGGCGCCAGAAGACGGTCACGGACGCCGTCGGAACGCGGGAGTTCGTGTACAATGGGGAGGATCTCCAGCTCGACCGCGAGAAGATCAACGAACTCGGCGGCGGCCTCTACAGCAAGACGATCGTACGGACGTACCAGGGAAGCGGGACGGGCCAGGTGCCCGGTCGACCGAGCGGCTTCCAGATCGGCACGGGCACGCCGGAGTACGAGACCGTGTATCACTACGACGCGTACGGCCGGATCGAGCGGATCACCGGGCCGGGGCTGTTGGCGCACGGCGTCGTCTCTGCACGACTGGCAAACAGCGAGCTCGTGGAGTACACCTGGTACAAAGGGGGCGTAACAGGGGGCCGCGCCCCCGTTCCGTACCCCGTACCATGGGCTGGCTGTCCCGGAGTGAGAGCATCTTCAAACTACCTGCGTTCCCGCTCCGTACTCCCAAGAATGAGGGAGTAAGCTGCCGGGCTGAATGACAGCGGATGGGTCGCGAGGAGAAATGTGATGAACTGTGCTTTCGAAGAAGACACAATGAGCGCCGTCCTGGCTTATGGTACACAGGCACAGTTCGATGCCGAAGCGTTCCTGCGTCCATTTGGTGTCGCCCATGCCGTGGTGTGGCAGGCCGGACAACGTTTGCTGAAAGGGCGCGTGCATCAAGATTCTGGCTTTCGTATTCCTCTCGGGGAGTATCTAACCGTTGCCGATCTGTCGGCCGGCCTCCTCAGTTATCTCCAAGAGCATGCACCGATGTGTCTGGCTCTTCAGAGCCTCCCAGGAACCTGCAGAATCGACATTCTGGCCCCTAACGCTCTATCGGGATTTCGCACGATCTGTCGACCTTGACCCAGTCCTCCTGCAACATGCCGCGGCCTTGAGAATAGGAGTGAGCGTCACGGCATGCATTGTGCAGCAGGAGGAGTAAAGGCGTCAAAACGGGGACGGGGCTAGACCTTAAACAAGCGAACACCAAGCGCCTTTAACAGCGGCGGGAGGCCAGCCT
>CAZJTF010000363.1:0-7003 GCA_964548565.1 uncultured Planctomycetales bacterium
AAACGCGTGACGAGCGTGTCGACAACTTCGACGCGGGCCTTGCGACCGGTCACACCGGTCCAGAGCCAGTACGCGCCCGGCTCGAGCAGCCGCCGGAAATCACCGTGCCGGAACTGGAGTCCCCGCTCGTGCTGACGAATTCGGATCCGCTTGAACATGAACGCTCACCTCCTTTCGTAAAGGCATTCAGGTTTCAGCATCCGGCCCATCGCTCAACGGGAGCGGAGGGCCGGCGGCTGAAGATCGAGACGATAAATCAACGGGCAGGCCGGAGGCTGATTCGTACACCTCACCGCACGCTTGTGACGGAACCAGGTTTCAGAGGGTACCTGCGTGGGTCGATTCTGCGCCGACGCGTCCCCCTCGTCCGCAGCCGGTGCTCTCGACACACGTTGGCATCCCCCGGTATCCACCTGGTTTCAAAGCCGCTCGCGTGTTGCCGTGCCGGCGCCGCACACGACTGTGCGGAACGCCGGCGGCCGGTGGGCGGGCGACCATGCCTCCGCGCCTGCCCCTGTGTGGAGGATCTGCACCTCCGGACCTGGTACGGTCCTGCTGTGGTGTCGAGCGGGAATCGAACCCGCAACGCACGGGTTATCTGCCCGTTGCTCTTTTCGTTGAGCTACAGACGTTGGTCACAAGCGGCACGTTTCGATCGCCTGGGCGGAACGCGTGCGTGCAAGTCGATACACGACGCCGCACGCGCCGCCGGCCCGCGCCGGTTCAACCCCTGGTGAAAACAACTCCAGCCTTGACACGATCTCACGCCATCGGCGCGCACCTTTTCCGCACAGTCATCCGCAGCGGTGCGGATACCGCGGGCTGGCAATAAAAAACCCCGGCAGGCACTCGCCTCCGGGGTCGTGGAACGCGATTGCGTACCCGCTCAGCCCGGAGGATCCGCGCAATTCCCGAATAAGAGCGGCGTTGGGGCGATCAGCCCCATTCGGCCGTCTCTGCCGGGTTGATAAGTTTCGAATCTGTACGCGCGCCGCATGGCGACGTCTCCCGGACCATCCGTTCGAACAGGAATCAGTGGTCGCGATATGCCCTGGGTCGTACGGAGAGCCGGACTCTCCGAAGGGTAATGAGGAATATACAACAGTTTTGAGGAGAGTCAAACGGAAATGAGCGAAAAACGTGAGCTCGTTGACCGGTGGGCGGGCCCCCGGGCACCGCAGACCGATCTTACCGCTGGGCGACGGGGACCCAGGCGGTCGTGCGGCCGCCGATCGTCTCGTGGATGATCTTCTCGCCCCGCGTGGTGACGGCGTCCACGTTGCGGCCCCAGCGGTGGTGGAAGAGCCAGTCGGCGGGGAAGCGCTCCTTGACGGCGTCCACATCGACCGCGCGGCGGATGACCCGAAGGAGAACCATTCGCAGTCGCTTTGCCTCGTCGGCGGTGAGGTCCGATCCGAGCCGGCGTGGCGCGATCCCGGCCTGGTAGAGCACCTCGTCTGCAATCCAGTTGCCAACGCCGGCGGCGAAGCCCTGGTCAAGCAGCACTGCCTTGATCGGCGCCTTGCGCCGAGCCAGGAGTGCAGTGAACCCGGCGGCCGGCGGCATCTCGAGCAGCGGATCGAAGCCCAGCCGCGAAATCGGCGGTTCGTGCTCGGGGTCGTCCTGCAGGCGAATGCGCCCGAGGCGCCGCGGGTTGGTCATGGCCAGCCGCTCGCCGGACTCGGTCACCAGCTCGAGCTTCCAGAACAGCGGGCGCTGTCCGGGAGCCGTATAGACCACGAAGTGTCCGCCCATCCCGAACTGCAGGCAGGGCCATGGGCGGCGATCCAGTTCCATCCACAGGTACTTGCCCTTGCGGCGCAGCGCGACGACACGACGTCCGCGCAGCGCCGCAGCGAGAGTGCGCGGCGTGACACCCGAGTAGACAATGCGGTCGTCGGCGGTGTTCACGCGCACGAGCGTCCGCCCGAGCAGCGTCCGCTCGGCAATCCGGCGTGCGGATTCGACTTCAGGAAGCTCCGGCATCGGCGGCGAATGGTAAATCCGGCGTGGTCGAGGCACAACAGCGGCGGAATTGGCGTGAACAGCCGATTCTGCTACTGTATCGGGCCTTGTGGCGGCCCGTCGTCGCGGAAGATCACGCACAGAGACCGAGCTGTGCACGGCACCTGGAGTCCGGTCGCTGACGGGCGGGAGCGCTGCATCGGCCGGAAAGGACCGAGGATGAAGCTGGGTTTCAGCTCGCTCGCGTGCCCCGAGTGGGACCTCGAGACGATCATCAGCCAGGCCGCCGCGATGGGATACAGCGGCGTCGAACTGCATGGTGTGCGCGGCGAATCGCACCTGCCCGTGGTGCCTGCACTCGCCCGCGGACCGGAAGCGGTGGCGGCGCGCTTCGCCGAAGCGAGCGTCGAACTGGTCTGCCTGACCACGGACAATCGGCTCGAGACGCCCGATCGCCGGCGGCTCGAGGCGGAGAAGGCGCAGGTCCGCGCAGTGCTTGAACTGGCGGGCCGACTGCGGTGTCCGAACGTGTGCGTCACCTGCGGCAGCCAGCCGCGGGGCGAGACGAAGGAGACCACGCTGGTCCGCATCGCGGACGCGCTGCGCGAGCTCGCGCCCACGGCCGCCGAGAATGGCACCACGTTGCTGCTCGAGAACGGCGGTGACTTCAACAGCACGCGGGATCTCTGGTTTCTGATCGACATTGTGAACCACCCGTCGGTGCGGTGCTGCTGGAACGCCGGTAACTCGCGTCTGGCCGGAGAACGCCCCACCATTACCGTACCCCGCATCGGACGGATGATTGAGCTCGTTCACATGGTCGATCTGCGTGTCGCGCCCGATGGCAGGGTCGAAGGCTACGCGCTGCCGGGCGAAGGCGGATTGGACGTGGAGCGGGCGCTCGACCTGCTTCGCGGCGTACTGTACGGCGGGTACGTGGTGTTCAGCTGGCCGAAGTCGCGGGTGGCTGCACTCGCCCCGCCCGAGGAAGCGCTCCCGGCGGCGCTGGCCAGCATGAAGGCTATGCTCGAGCGACTCGCGAATGTGAAAGAATTGTCCGCCTACAAGGGCGACAAGAACGCGCCTCGATACGGACCGGCCCCGCACGGGGCGGTCAAGTCCTGATCCCTCCCCACGGAGCGACACACAGGTGGCGAAGGATCGCTTGCCAGTCGGCCTGACCCTCTCGATGATCGTGGGAGCGGTTTCCGTCGCCGTGCTGGCGCTCAGCGGGAGCATCGGGCGTGTGATCCAGGCTCCGGTCCTTGTGCACACGTCGGCGGCGCTGGCGCTGATCTGGAGCCTTGCCGCCTACCTGCTGTCCCGCCGGCGCGCTTTCGCCCCCGCGCACGTCCATTACGACGCGACCGCGGTCTTGCAGATCGCCACCATGTTGGCCGCGGAAGTGGCCGTGCTCGTCATGCTGTATGCGGCTGTCCTCGAAACGCTCCGCCGCACCGTGTTCATGGATTACCTGATCGCGCGCGAGGTGGTGATCTGGCGGTCGGGACTCATCGACCTGCTGCTCGTCGGCACTGCCCTGGGGCTGCACTGGGCGCGGACACGGCAGGCACAGCTGCTGACCGCAATCTACTGGGTGCTGATCCTCGCGGCGGGCTGGGGGTCCCTGCTTTCACCCGGTTTTCGCAGCATCCGTTCGGCGGGCGGCTCCGAACACAGCATTCCCACAGCCTGGGCCAGCCTGTTCATGCTGGGGGCCTGCGCGGCGACGCTGCTGATGACCGTGCTGGCCGGCTGGATGACTCAGCGGCGGCGGGCGCGAGCCTGGCCCGACAATCTGGAGCATTTGACGGAGCCCGCGACGCCATGGCCGGGGTTTCATTCCAGCGCAGCAATCGTCGGCGTTGCCGTCCTGTGTCTGGGATGCGTTCATGTCATCGTGCCCTGGACGCCGGTTGCGGCTGCCATGGCGGGCGGATCGCTGCTGGCCCTCGCGCACCGACGCTGGAACGAGGTACTGGCGGATGCCGCATTCGGGCTGATCACGCTGGCGGTCGTTTCGGCCTGCATGTTCGGCATGAGCTGGCCGGTGTGGACGACCACCGGCTACGCCTCGATCTTTAACCGGGCAGTCCTCGGCTTTGCGGTGATGACAATCTTCTGGCACTGGCTGGCCGCGGTCTGGGAACAGCAGCTGGACGAGGGACGCCCGTGGACGACCGCCGGGCGCCTGATCCGGGTTGCGCGACGCGTGGGCTTCCTGTCCGGGGCGGCCGGGCTGCTGATGTCGCTGCACCTGGCGTTCTGGCCGAGCCTGCCGTACGTCATCGATCGAGACGCTTCGCGGGCGCGGTGGATCTGGGGGCCGATCGCCAACGGGCTGCTGGTGGTCGCGCTGCTGCTGTCGGCGCGCCTCACGCGAAAGTCGACACTGGCATGGCTGACGATCCTGGCACTGGGATCGACTGCGGGTTTCGTGGTAACGCGCGCTCCGGGGTCGGCGCTCGGGGAACTGTGGTTCCTCTATTGGCCGGCGCTCGTCGCGGCGTCCGGCGTTGTCTGCCTGCTGGGAATCCTGCTGGTGCGCCGGGCGCGTCCGTACTTTGTGGAGCCTTTGCTCGTCACCGGCGTGCTGCTCGCGCCCGTGCTGTCGCTCATGGGGTTGAGTATTGCCGATGAAGCGCTGATCCCGCACTGGTTGCCGCCGCTCACGTTCGCCACGCTGGCGATGTTGTACCTTATCGCGTCCCGCGTGCCGGGGCCGCGCACGTTTGCCGCCGTCGCGGTGATCTGCATGGCGGCGGCCGCCTGGTCGCTGCGGACGGTCACTCCGCATCCGCTGCTCAACAGCGTCTATTTCCACGGGGTACTGGCGGGCGCCGCGGTTGCCCTGGTGACGCTCATCTACTCGGATCGGATCAGCCGCCCGACCGCCCGCGCGTTCGTGTGGGGCGGGACCGTCGTGGCCGCGGCCAGTCTGATCGCAAACCTGCTCGCGTGGCGATGACCGGCGAGCGATCCGCTACAATGCCCCCATGCGTGCAGCCGTTCAGAGAGTGAGTCGCGCGGCAGTGTCAGTCGACGGTCGGGTGGCGGGCGCGATCGAGCGCGGCCTGCTCGTCTACGCGGGTGTCGCCGCTGACGACAGCGAAGAGGACGCGCGGTATATCGCGGAGAAGGTGGCCGGGCTGCGGATCTTCCGCGACGCCCAGGAGAAGATGAACCTGAACGTTGCCGAGGTGGGCGGCGGCCTGCTCGTGATCAGCGCGTTTTCGCTCCAGGCGGACGCCCGGAAGGGGCGCCGACCTTCGTTCGACGGGGCCGCCGGCCCCGAGCCGGCCGAGGCCCTTTACGAGCGTCTGTGCGAACTGCTGGCGGGAATGGGGCTGCCTGTCGCGCGGGGCGTTTTCCGGGCCCACATGCTGGTCGACTCGGTGAATGACGGTCCGATCTGCATCCTGCTCGACTCCCGGCGACTGTTCTGACGGCTCGCGTCCGAGAAATACCTCTCGATCTCCCGATTTCCTGCGGCAGCCCCCTGCCTGCACTCCTCAACTTGCCCCGTTTGACCGGCGATCACCATATATCGTACCTCTCTGTGGACGCGGCACCGGGTGCGGCGATCAGATCCCGCCGGCCCGGGCGGCAATCCCAGGAGGGAAGCGAAGATGGACAAGTGGCAGCAGGAATTTGCCGCGCGTGTGGGAACCCTGCGCGAGCAGTGGGGCCGACGCTTCGAGGCGTTCGCCGGGCAGACGCTGCAGCCGGTGTATGGCGATTTCGAGGCCTTCGCCGCGCGCTGTGAGCTCCGGACCGGCAATCCCCGCACCCAGACGGGTCTCCGCACGTTCAAATTCAGCCTGACCGAGGACGCGTACGTTCTTGTGCACTTCCGGCCCAAGGGCATCGACCGCATCGAGTTTGACTACGAGTGCGCGGTGCCGGGAATCGGGAGGATTGAGGGCGTTCGGACGTCCGCGACGGCCGACCAGTCGACACGGGACTGGGTGCAGTCGTGTTTCCGGATGGCCCTGGACGACCTGCTCACCCGCTACACCGAGGGTGCGGCCGCCCGGGCGACTCCCGAACTGGTTCCCGCATGACCCGCTTCCGCTGATGTGACGCCATGCGATCTTCGCCTGTCCCGGGCAAACGCGGTCCGGGGGGCGGAGCGTCTCCTCCGGCGTGGCCGGGGTGCCGAGCTCGCCCGGCACCTCGGTTCGCTGCGCGCAAACACATCCCCTTCAGCGCCTTACGCCGATTTGCCCGCAGGGCGGCCCCCGGCGCCGTCGCGAGGGTGCTGCGGCCCCTCGCCCTGTCTCCGGCGAACGGGGAGAAGAGACTGACGGCCTCACGCCTCGCCCGCTGCAGACTGCGCGGGTGGTCTTGACCGAAAAGGCAAAACCGCTAACATAAGGGGCTCGTTTTTGGGGAAGCCTGTTGGGCAGCGATGCCCGCCTTTTTCGTCGGTGGCACCATGCGTAGTGCGGCAATGAAAACGTTCCTCGCCAAGCCGGGCGAGGTGGGCGGCGACTGGCACCTGGTCGATGCCGGTGGCAAGCCGCTGGGTCGACTCGCGGCCCAGCTCGCGACCATCCTGATGGGCAAGCACCGCCCGACCTACACGCCGCACGTTTTGAGCGGTGACTTCGTCGTCGTGGTGAACGCCGAGAAGGTCAAGCTGACCGGGCGCAAGGACGAGCAGAAGGAGTACGACCGCTACTCGTACTATCCAGGCGGGCGCAAGGTCGTGCCGATCGCCGAAGTCCGCGAGAGGTTCCCCGAGCGGATCATCCAGTCGGCGGTGCGCCGGATGCTGCCGAAGAACAAGCTCGGCGACCATATGATGTCGCGGCTGAAGGTCTACAAGGGAACCAAGCACCCGCACCTGGCCCAGCAGCCCAAGCCGCTCGAGCCGACGCTGAAGTAATCGAGAAGACCACGGGACACTAATCAGGAACGTTTGACAATGGCAGAGGAAACGACCCCGCAGCAGGCCCCGTCGGCGACGATCCCCGCTCCCGACGCCAAGCAGCATTATTTCTGGGGCACCGGGCGCCGCAAGTCGTCCGTGGCC
>CAZJTF010000364.1:0-6248 GCA_964548565.1 uncultured Planctomycetales bacterium
CACTGGTTTCTCCCCAAGGCAGGGGCGGTCTTGCTTGATGCGCTGTGGGAGGCGGCTCAGTATTTCTGGTACAGGCGAGGACTGGGGACCATCGCCACCAACGTGTGGGTAGCTCCTCGGCCGTCGCTGTTCTCGCGCGAAGGTTTACACGAGGCGGCTGGCAGCCTCCTCGTACCGATCCTCCTGGAAGCGCTTGCGGGCTGGCTCGTGTTTCGGCTGGTCTTGCGCCGCCCGCGACCCCGCTGGTACCGTTTCGTACGGTACTGGTGGCAGGCCTGCCTGTACGGGACGGCATACCTGGGGGCCATCGAGATCCTGCGGACGTGCCTCTCGGGAACCGGTCTGTTTGGAACGGGATACTTTCTCTTCATCTGGGGAGCCTGGTTCTGCGTAGTCCCGACAGCTCTGGCACTGCGGAACGTGGTAAGGCGGTCCGTCCGCATCGCGCCGCTGTGTCCCCTCTGTCGCTACTGGCTCCGGGTACCCGGCGCCGCGACCTGCTCCGAGTGCGGAGCACCGCTGGTCCGGGCATCCGCGGGCGGTTACGCGATCGACCGTGCCCGGAACGTCCCGCGTGAGGATAATCTGTTCCGGAAAGAGCGGTGGCGACGGCGCCGTCGGCGGGTGCTTCTCGCAGGTCTGTTTCTCGCGCCGGTGATGGCTCCGGCCTCGACGGTCGTGGCGTTGGGCTTGGTCTTCCCGCCGACGGCCATGTTGTTCCATACGCAGAGAGGACCGGCGGAATACACGCTGTGCGGGATATGCGGCGCCGTACGGCTGAAGTACGCGGACGGCACGGTTCAGTATGCTTCCCAGAGCCGGGCATTCGGGACGTGCAAGCACGCCTGGAACGGCAAGTTCACGGCATGGTCCAGAAGGAGGCTGAGCGCGGGCGACGTGCTTCTGATCCGCAGCGCGGACACCTACAGCGCGGTGAAGGTCCTGCGGAACCCAGGGGCCACAATCCGTTTCGAATGGTTCCATCAGCCGGACAAGTCCAAATCCACGTTCAACGACCCAGGGGTGACGCACGGGGTCATTGACGCGAACCGCATCACTTTCGGAAATGTCGATATACCTTATCAGAATGGAAGCGTTTGGTACGACTTCTACTTCGGGGGTATCGACGGTGCCACACCGAATGCACCCAACCCGCATCATATTGCCTTTGCAGGGAAAGTCGATGTCGCCACTATCGACGCGTCCGATCCACGATCGGCATTACACGACTTGGGATGATGATGTCAAGTAGAGAGGATTCAAACGGGAAAGGTGCGTTTGTTTTTAGGTTACGCCGTGGATGGCGTGGGTCTCCTCCCCGTGGCAGGCGGACAGGCGATCACGATCGTTGTCGGGAACTGAGCGGGAGAGGGCTCATCGCGCCGGGGCGGGTCTGCCAGCCCGCCCCCGCGCGAGGCGGATCGCTCCTCGGCGAGGCAGGATTCTCCGCGCTCAGATCGGTTGCCGCTCGGTGCAGGCGGCGATTGATCAAGCCGTTGCCGGGTTGCACAGGAGCCTGTCGAGGCTTTGCACGCAGTAGATCAGCGCCCGGGGCAGGTGAAACGGGTCTTTGACCGGCAGCGCCACGACCGTCGAAATGGGACGGCCCTGCCGGTCGAGTCGCTGTGTCCACTCGCCGAAGGGAGGCACCGGGTAATGCGAAAACGCGTACTCGCGGATCCGCTCGTGCCACTCCATGCACCACGCCTCGCCGGACAGCTCGTACGCCAGGAGTGTGGCATAGAGCACCTCGGTATGGACCCACCACAACTTCATGTCGGCGTAGGGCCACCCCACCTCGGATCGTCCATCCGCATCAACCGCGTAGAGGACACCGCCAAACTCTTCGTCCCACCCGATCTCGAGATGGCTGCGGATCGCCGCGATCGCGCGCTCGATCGTTGACCGGTCGCCCGCGGCGCGAGCGATGTGGATTTGGAACCAGAGCGACTCGATCGCATGCCCGGGCACCACCGCCGTCCCGCCGGTTGGCGGCAGCTCCTCCCCATCTGGACCGGCCCATTCGAGCAGAAGACCCCGATCCCTCCGCAGGAAGGTATTCATCACCAGTCGGTGATGCCGATCGGCGGCGGCCCGGATCGAATTGACCCCGGTCGCGGTCGCCAGCTCGTCGTACACGAGCGAACACATCATGCTCAGGCCGTGCGCGCGGGCCCGCGGATGCGGAGGCGGTGGATACACGGCCATCGGCGGCAGGGACGGCTTGCTTAGAGCCGACTCCGCGGCCCGGTACGTGGCCACCGCCAGTTCGAGCAGCTCATCCTGCCGCGTCGCCCGCCACAACTCCACGAGTCCGTAGATCGCGAACGTGTCCGTGAAGAAGCAGTCCCAGCCGCGCTTGACCGCACCATCGGCGTCCAGCAGGAACGGCCAATGCCCGTCCTTGAGCGGTCCGTATCGCCGCAGCCAGTCGCAAATCCCGCGCGCGATCTGCAGCCAGTGCGGCCGCGGCTCGATCGCGTTGTGGAGCTTGCTGAACACCCAGACGGCGCGCCACTGCGACCAGGCCCATCGGTCACGGCTGATCAGGGCGCCATGGTCATCGACGCAGGAGTTGAACGCCCCGGTACTGTCGACGCCGAAGCGCTCCCAGAACGGCACGACCTCGTCCAAAAGCGTTTGACGGTACAGCGAACCGAGATCGTCCAGGTTCATCGAGAGGCTCCTTCGAGATGCAGAAACTCCCGGGTGAAGCGGCCAATCCTACCCCCCGGATCGGAGCACCGAAAGCCCGCACCGCAACCCCAAAGCCGTCGCACGCACGTTCCTGTGGAGCGACTGCCGCGACTTCGAAACACGCCGTACCACGGAGGAATTCTGCTGCACGCATGCGGGGCACCTCGTGTTTTGGCTGCCCGGATCTGGCCGAGGTGGATGGCAGCGTGTTCACCGGCCGGGTACGTTGGATGCAGTGTGACACTTGGCCGCTTACGTGGGAGGACCCGCGGTGCTCAGGACCCTTGCTGTCCAGACCGTGACGTTGCTGTGTGCCGCCGCATTTGCCCTAGCAGCGGCACCCGGAGAGCGACAGTTTCAGATCGCCACCTTTTCCGCCGACGTCACCATCCCGATCGGCCACGCGTGCATGGGCGGCGGCATCTCTCCCGCCAAAGAGATTGTCGATCCGCTGCTGGCGAAGGGACTCGTGCTCCTCGGTGCAGAGCATCCGGTCGTCACCGTGGCCGTCGACTGGTGCGAAATCCGCAACGACGCCTACGACCGCTGGCGTCAGGTCCTGGCCGAAGCCGCCGGAACGACGCCCAGGCACGTCATGCTGGCGAGCGTGCATCAGCACGACGCGCCGGTGTGCGATCTCGCCGCCCAGAAGATGCTGGACGCGGTCGGCCTGAAGAATTCGCTCTGCGATCCGGAGTTTCACGAACGGGCGGTGCAGCGCGTGGCCGCCGCGGTCCGAGACGCGCTGAAGTCCCCGCGCAGGATCACTCATTTCGGGATCGGGCAGGCCGAGGTCGAACAGGTCGCCTCCAATCGTCGCGTCGTCTTCCCCGACGGACGCGTCGCCTGGGCCAGGACCAGCGCCACTGCGAGCAAGCAGCTCCGCGACATGCCCGTCGGCAGCATCGACCCGATGCTCAAGACGCTCAGCTTCTGGAACGGCGATCAACCCGTTGCGGCCATCAGCGCCTACTCCGTGCACCCGATGAGTTACTACGGCCAGGGCGGCGTTTCGTGGGATTTCCCCGGCATGGCGCGGGAGCGCCGGCAGAAGGACAACCCCGCGGTCTTCCAGATCTATCTGAGCGGCTGCAGCGGTGACACGATCGCCGGGAAGTACAACGACGGTGCGCGGGGAAACCGACCGATCCTGGCGGATCGACTGTACCAGGGAATGGTGCGAGCCTGGGAGGCGACCGTCCGGCACCCGCTTGCGGAGGTATCCTACGGCGTCACTCCGCTGCAGCTTGTGCCGCGGTATACCGTCGCCGAACTCCGCGAACGCCTCAACAACAGCTCGCTCCGCAGCTTTGAACGCAACCTCGCCGCAATGGGTCTGAGCTGGCACCAGCGCGTGGCGGCCGGTCAGCCCGTCGACGTGCCGGCCCTCGACCTGGGGCGAGCCCGGCTTCTGTTCCTGCCGGCGGAATCGTTCGTCGCGTACCAGCTCATGGCCCAGCGGGTGCAACCGGAGGCGTTCGTCCTGGTGGCCGGCTTCGCTGAATGCGCCCCGGGTTACATCCCGATCGACCGCGACTTCGAGGAAGGCTTCACCGACTCCTGGTGCTGGATCCTGCCGAAGTCAGAGCAAGCCATGACCAACGCCATCCGAAAGGCACTCGCGCCATAGAGGCAACGCCCCGCAGGCGTCGCGCCTACCTGAACTCCAGGCCGTAGATCCTCGCCTGGTCCAGGCGGAACCGGAACGCGACGGGCTGGCGCGGCTCGATGCCGAGACCGTCGTGCTCTTTCCACTTGACCTGCGTCCAGAACTGGTCACCGATCACAGCCTGCGCGTCGGCAAAAGTTCGGCCGGGGATCGCCTTCCCGCTCGCGTCCGTCGCCTCGATCAAGATCGAGCCGGCCCGCGCGGTAACGGCGTTGATGAAAAGCTTGCCGCCGGGGGCAACAACGGCTGCAGTCGCGAACTCGCCACGCGACTCGGCGACGAGCGCCATGAGCCGCCCCTTGGGCCAGACCGCGAGTCCCACCGCGTACTTCCAGGCCCCGCGCGGGTACTTGTGCGGATAAATGTAGCCGGTGTACGGCATCGCCCAGCTTCCATCGGGCAGTTCGATCAGGCCTGGGGCGTTGAAGATCGACCCGCCGTCCCACTGTCCAAAGTCGGCGGTCTTCAGAATCGGCGAACCGGTCGCCCGCGACCAGAGCCTGCCGTCGTGGCTGGTGAACATCGCGAAACTCGAGGAATCGTTCGACTGGTGCCAGATCGTCGGAAACATCAGGTGGTGATCCGGCGCCCCCGGAATGGTGGTGTACCCGTTAGTGTAGTACGTGTCGCCGGGCAGCATGTCGCTGCTCGTCTCGATGATCGTCTGGGACAGCGGGAACTCCCGAAAGTTGGCGCTTTCGGTGCGCCCGATGGCTCGACGGCCCAGTTCGGAGCCCCTCGGCGACGGTGCGAAGCCCTCGGCCACCGGCTTGATCTCGCGCGTGCGCGTGTAGAGCACGTATTTCCGGAGCACGTGGTCGTAGTAGCAGATGTTGTGCGTGTCGCTCGTCTCGATGCTGATGGGTTCGGGCAGGTTGGTCCACCTGAGGCCGTCCGGCGAGACGGCGGCCATGACGGCATACACGAACTTGCCCCCGGCAGGCGCGGCGGAACGTGCCCACGGGCGACGGTCCTTCAACTGCTCGAAGAGGTTGCGGTCGTACTGCCCGACCCAGATGGCCTTGTAGCGTTCCTCCGGCGGCGCGACGGGGTCCTTGAAGACCGTCGCGTGGGTGTTCAGATTGACCAGGTTGTTTTCCCGGCTCCCGTTGTATTCGACGAGCCCTAACGAGGGCCGTCTCCACGTCCTGCAGTCGTCCGACTCCAGGTAACAGGCCATCCGGTTGTTTTTCTCGCCTTCGTCTTCGCTCCACTGCCGTTCGTCCTGGCCGATGCCCCAGAGGCGGTACTTGCCGCCATCACGCATCAGGGTGTTGACCCAGATGCCGTTCACCTCCCACGGCCTCTCCCCACCCGTGACGATCGGTCCGACGCGCTGCGCCGGCTCCGCCCGCAACTGCACGCCCCAGGGCGCGTCATAGGCCTTGAATCGAGCCTCGTCCGGGCCGATCTTGTCCACCTTGCTCGCGAAGACGCTCCGGTTGTTTCGATCCCGCCAGTCGAACTCGCCCGGCCGGACATGGATCCAGGTCGTGAAGACAAGCCGATTGCCGGCAAGGACATAAGGCTCGCCCAGCGTCTTGTCGTGCTCGACGGCCGCTGCCATCGGGACCACCAACCCACCCGCAACGATCATCCCCAACGTCGTCCGAAGCTGCATCGCGTGTTCCTCCATAACCGACGCGGCTGGACAATACCCGGGTGCCGGCCGCGCTGCCAGCGAGCATCGCCGGTCGTGACGAGAGAGGGGATGATGCTCCTGTGTGAGTGGCAGTTCTCAACGTGCATCCGCAATTCACAATGCCTGGCCGCGCTGCCGATTGGGGGTGTGAGACCGGCTGGTGTGTGGGACCGGCCGGTGTGTGGGACCGGCTGGTGTGTGGGACCGGCCGGTGTGTGGGACCGGCTGGTGTGTGGGACC
>CAZJTF010000364.1:6348-7002 GCA_964548565.1 uncultured Planctomycetales bacterium
GGCTGGTGTGTGGGACCGGCTGGTGTGTGGGACCGGCTTCCAGCCGGTCAAACAGGCGTTCTACAATTCACAATGCCTGGCCGCGCTGCCGATTGCGGCCATCGACGGCCTGGCCAAAAAGTGGCCGACTGGCGGAGGCGGCCAGCGCTGCTGCGCCCCGTCCCCCGCCTCCGGTCCAGAAGTCGCAGTGCGAAAACAGCTTGCATCGGCCGCGCCTGATTCGGCGCGCCTGGCGCTGAATCTGCCAGTTGGCTGCTGCGGTCGCCTGCCATGGGTGGGCTGTCGGGCTGAGGTGCTCCAATGGCGGCAGAAGGGTCTCGAGGCGTCGCATTGTGCCCGGACCGACCGGAGGGACGGAGCGAAGTCTCGTGGTGGTACAGAGGTTCTCCCCAGAGTGCAAAAGCGTTTCCCCCGTGGCCGCGCCGGCAACCCTGTCGCACGCCACCCCGCGGGTGCGCATCGAAGGCAAGTGACTGGCCCTCGCCCATGCCAAGTGGTACGTGCGTGGCATGACCTATGGGCCCTTCGAGCCCAATGCCGCCGGTGAACCGTTTCCATCGCGTACACAGACGGTGCACGACTTTCAGCAGATCCGTTCGATGGGAGCAAACGCACTGCGCTTTGGACGGCGCGTCTGAAACCCCCGAAGGGTAC
>CAZJTF010000365.1:0-6960 GCA_964548565.1 uncultured Planctomycetales bacterium
CTCGCCTGCCGCCCGACACTTCGGAGGTGATCCTGCCATGCAGAAGCTTCGACTCCTGACCCCGGGCCCGACCATGGTGCCACCGGAGGTCACCGCCGAGATGGTGATGCCGATGGACCACCATCGCACTGCCGCGCATCGCCAGATATTCCGGGAGGTGACCGAGGGCCTGCGATACGTGTTTCAGACCCGGGGCGACTGCCTCACCATCACGGGGAGCGGCACGGCGGCCATGGAGGCGGCCATCACCGCCTGCTGTGATCCGGCCGGCAAGGCACTCGTTCTGCGGGCGGGGAAATTCGGAGAACGCTGGGCAAAGGTGTGCAGCGCGTTCCGGATGAACCACGTCGCGCTCGACCTGGAGTGGGGGAGGGGCTTCATGCCGCAACTCGTGGCGGACCAACTCGCGGCTGATCCTCAACTCAATACGGTCATCGTGACGCACAGCGAGACGAGCACGGCTGCGGCCAGCGACCTGGAGGGGATCGCCCGCGTCACCCGGGAGCGTGACTGCCTGCTCGTCGTGGACGGGATCACCAGCGTCGGCGCGCTGCCGTTACGGATGGACGAGTGGGGCGTCGACGTCGTCGTCACCGGATCGCAGAAGGCGCTGATGTGCCCGCCCGGCCTGTCGTTCGTCGCGGTCCGTGATCGCGCGTGGAAGCGGATCGAATCATTCCCTTCGTTGTCGTTCTACAACTGCCTGAAGGCGTATCGTCGATCGCTTCCCGACGACGACTCGCCGTATACGCCTGCCATCACGCTGATGAAGGGACTGCGGCGCGCACTGCAGATGATCCGCCAGGAGACGATCGAGAGGGTCTGGCGTCGTACCGCGCGCCTTGCGCGGGCAACCCGGGCAGCCGGCGAAGCGATGGGCTTGGCTTCATTCGCGCGCGATCCCTCGGATTCGCTCACGGCGCTGCTGCTGCCGGAGGGCCTGGACGAGCCGGCATTTCGCAAGCATCTGCGGAGTGAGCACGGGATCGTGGTGGCGGGTGGCCAGGACCAGCTCAAGGGCCGCGCCATTCGGATTAATCACATGGGGTACGTCGACGAGGTGGACACGCTGGGCTGCATCGCGGCGATCGAACTGACTCTCCGCCGGATGGGGCATTCCGTGCGACCCGCAGCGGGAATCGCCGCCGCGATGGACGTGCTGAACGCATCGCCCTGACCGCCGACGACCTTGGCGACCGGTTCTGCACCGCCGGATCACGCGGTATACTTCGAGGCATGGGGCACGAAGTGCAGGACAGGGCGAGCATGGAGATGGCCCGGCGGATCGCCGAGGGGCTGCCTGCGCACCCAGAATGGCTCAAACTGGCCCGCGAAAACCTCGACCGCTGGTCCCTGCGCAACAGCAATGCACCAGCCCTGCTGCGGTGCTACGACGAGTGGCGCGCGCTGCTCGCCCTCCCCGTCGAGGAGATCTGCCGCATCCTGACCTCGCACGACGACAACAGCCGTCGGCTGCGGCAGAACTCGCCCTTCGCGGGCGTTCTATCCCCCAGGCAGGTCTGGGACATCAAGTCCAGGTGTCGCGATGACGCGCCAGCAGCTTGAGCACATCCTGCGCGCCGCATCCGGAATCACGGGGGCAGACAGCTTCGTGATCGTCGGGTCGCAGGCGGTCCTGGGGCAGTTCCCCAATGCGCCGCCGGAGCTTCTCGTGTCGATGGAGGCGGACCTGTTTTCGCCCCGGTCTTCTCAGGATGCCGAGCTGATCGACGGCTCGATCGGGGAAGAGTCGCCGTTTCACCGAACGTTCGGGTACTACGCCCACGGTGTCGGAGAAGAAACCGCCATCCTGCCGCACGGCTGGAAGGAACGCCTGATCGCCGTCCGCTCGGAGAACACAGGCGGCGCGACCGGCCTGTGCCTCGAAGTGCACGATCTGGCCGTCTCGAAGCTTGCGGCGGGCCGGGACAAGGATCTGCGCTTCCTGACCGTCCTCCTCGGCCGGGCCCTCGTTGATCCGGACATGCTGTGGCTGCGGCTCGCGCAGACTCCGATGGCGGACGAACACCGGCAGCGGTGTACGGGCCAGTTGCGCCGAATCCTGTCCGAACTCAGTCGCTGAGCAAGAGAATCTTCACACGCTACGCCGGCTTGCAGCTCTCGAACGCCCAGGCGAGCCACTCGCAGGCGAGCTTCATGTCGGCCGGATCGACGGTCGGGCCGCCCCAGAGGCGGAAGCCCGGGGGCGCCTCGCGGTAGCCGGCGACGTCGTAGACGGCCTTCTCCGCTTCAAGCATGCCGGCCACTTTCTTGATGAACGCCTGCTTCTCGTCATCGCTCATGGCGGTGAACCACGGCGCGGTGACCTTCAGGCAGATCGAAGTCGAGCTGCGGATCTCGGGATTTGTCGCCAGGAACTCGATCCCGTCGTACCTGCCGAAGTGGTCCGCGACGGCCTGCAGATTGGCCCGGCTGCGGGCGATGAGCGCATCGAGGCCCGTCTTCCCGCCGAAGCTCAACGTCTTCGCCCAGTTCAGCGCGTCGATCCAGTCCTCGACGCACAGCATCGAGGGCGTGTTGATCGTGTCGCCCTCAAAGATCGCGGCCGCAATTTTGCCCGCCTTCGTCATGCGGAAGATCTTCGGCAGCGGCCACGCCGGCTTGTGCGTCTCGAGTCGCTGCACCGCGCGCGGCGAGAGAGCGAGCATGCCGTGGGCCGCCTCGCCGCCCAGGCACTTCTGCCACGACCAGGTGATGACGTCAAGCCTGTCCCACGGGATCGGCATGGCGTAAACGGCGCTGGTCGCGTCGCACAGCGTCAGACCCTGCCGGTCCGCGGGAATCGCGGCATTGTCCGGTATCTTCACGCCGCTCGTCGTGCCGTTCCAGGTAAAAACGACATCCGTGTTCCAGTCGACCTGCTTCAAATCCGGGATCTCGCCGTACCCGGCGCGGAGGATCGTCGCGTCGAGCTTCAACTGCTTGGTGATATCCGTGACCCAGCCCTCGCCGAAGCTTTCCCAGGCCATGGCAGTCACCGGCCGGGCGCCCAGGAGGCTCCACATAGCGGCCTCGAACGCGCCCGTGTCGCTCGCGGGCAGAATGCCCAGCAGGTAATCCTTCGGGATGCCGGCCACTTCCTTGCTCAGGTCGATGGAGAGCTTGAGGCGCGCCTTGCCGTTCTTCGAACGGTGCGAGCGGCCCAGGAACGCGTTGGAGAGGGCGCCGGGCGACCAGCCGGGCCGCTTGGCGGTCGGTCCGGAACTGAAGTTTGGATTCCCGGGCTTCGACTCAGGCTTCGTCACGGCGTTCGTCTCCTTGCTGATTCCTGTCCGTCTCGCCCGGGCACCCGGAGAGGACGTTCACCCGGCGCGCGGCCGGCACGGAGGATCAGCTTACAACTCTGCTCGATCTCCGGTCAATTGGGTCGTGCAGCCGGCACTTTCCTGCGGTGTCGCTTCAAGGGGTTGCATGGGGGGATGCTGTTGTGGTTCAATAGAGCCGGCCGGGATCCTGTCAGCCTGTTGAATTGGCGTAAAACCGAGTGCTAGAAGTCAGATGGCGGTCCGATCCGCCGGATCGGCCGCAACTGCGAGAGGGAGTCAACGTCATGGGCCGAATCCTTTCCACTGGTGTTATCTGCGTATGCTTCTGGCTCGCCTCGCCGGCGGGTGCGGCAGTCCTGTTTAACGTGGCGGCGCTGGACGCAACTTACACCCGCACGAACCCCACTGCCGGACCTGGAGAGGTGATCGGAACCTTCACGATGGTCGACGACCTTCCGAGCGGCCTCACCGTTACCTCCGGGGCGACGACCGCCGGAATCGCTTCCGGGGCTGACTTCCATTTCAGCCTTGCCGCCCAGGTCATCCGCGGGGCAGCCCCGAACGCCTACACCATCCTCGGGTCGGCGACCCTTACTGACGCCACCCTGGCTGACCGATTCACCGGGGCCTTCACTGCGACGGACGTGGCCCTCACGCCGGGCGGCGCGTACTCAGTCCTGACGTTCGGCGGCCCGCTGAGCGTACTGCCGGGATTCGATGCCCTCCTGATCAACGGGGTTGGCGATGCGTGGTCCTTCACGGGAAACCAGCCGCCGCCTTTCTCGCCCGCAGTCCTCCTGGCCGGAGGCCGTGGCGACCAGACCCAGGGTTCGATCGCTCAGCTGCTGCTGCAGGTCGAGGGCGGAGCGACGCTCGACGAGTTCTTCGGAGTGGGAGGCGTCGGCCCGCTGGTCCGCTCGACGGATCTCGGCGACATCAAAATCACCGTGACGCCCGAGCCTTCGGCAGCGCTGGCCATGCTGGTAGGTGTCCTGTTCCTGGCCCGCCGCAGGGTATGAAATCCGACTCATCTCGCATACTCGGCGAGTGCGGGCCTGCGTGCTCCTCGCGCATTGTTCCTTCCCCCCGCCCCGGTGTTAGCTGGCCCCGCTACACTCCGGGTGTACTTCGACGAGGAGGTCTGCGATGGAGCATCCGCTCGAGGCGGTGATGCGGGCTGCGGGGGGACGAGTTGAAGAAGCCGGCGGATGTCGGACGGTCGTAGAATTCGGCGATGTGCCGGCCGAATATGAACGTGCACTCCACGGCGCGGGGATCTGTGAACGCAGGCGCGGCTTGATCGAGGTGACAGGTCGCGACCGGGCCGCCTGGCTCCACAACCTCGTGACAAACGCGGTCAAGACGCTCCAGCCGGGGGAGGGCAACTACGCGTTCGCGCTCAACGTGAAAGGTCGGATCCTCTTCGACTGCAATATCCTTATATATCGGGATGCCATCTGGATTGACCTGGATCGAGCGGCTCTCTCCCCGGCGATGTCCCATCTGAATCGTTACATCATTACCGAAGACGTGCAGCTGACGGATCGCAGCAATGACTATGTCCGCATCGCGCTGGTGGGTCCGCGCGCGGCGGAGATCGCGGACGCGCTGGGTGCGAGCCATGCGGCCGCGATGCCGGTACCGGGACTGACGTCGGCGACTCTGGTTCAGAGGTCGCGCCCCCTCGTCCGGACCGATTTCGCCGGCGTTTTTGGTGCGGAGCTGTTCATCGAGGCGGCGGATGCGGTTGCCTGCTGGAATCGGCTCCTCGAGATCGGTCGTCCGGTGGAACTCGGCCCGGTCGGGCGGCGGGCGCTGGAGATCCTGCGGATCGAAGCAGGTCGCCCCGCCTACGCGCGGGAGCTGCACGACGAGGTGCTGCCCGCCGAGACCGGGCAGCTCAGCCGGGCGGTCAGCTTCGTCAAGGGCTGCTACCTGGGCCAGGAGGTCGTCGAGCGGATGCGCTCGCACGGCGCGGTGGCGCGACGGTTGGTCTCGCTACGCCTGGAGGAACTGCCCTCGACGGTCCCGGCCCCGCTCATCGGCGATGCGGGTGAGGCCGGGCGGCTCACAAGCGCGTGCCAGTCGCCGACGACCGGCGCGGCGATCGGGCTGGGGTTTGTCCGTGCCGCGACCAGGCCAGGGACACGGCTGCACGCGGGGGATCAGATCCAAATGGGGGTGGAGGTCCTGGCTGGCCCGGTTCTGCCGGGAGCTGACGCGTGACCGGCGGGAATTGCGCCGTGGTTTCGGGCAGGAGCCGATTTCAGTATCATCATCCGCCTGGCGCCCGGGCAAAACGGGCTTACACGATGTCCGGATTCGAACTCCGGCCATAAGGAAAGTCAAAAGTATTCTGCTGGAAACGGTCGATAACATGAACCAAGCTTCGCGGGAGCGGCGTAGCCGTGAGTAACCCCCTGTCCCCAAAGACGATAAAGTGGGTCGGGGGCCTGGACGGCCGGATCGAGATGATCGATCAGACGCTGCTTCCCGGCGAGGTCAAAGTGATTGCCTGCCGCGACGTGGAGACGCTGTGGGAGGCAATCAAAAACCTGCGGGTCCGCGGGGCCCCGGCGATCGGCGTGGCTGCGGCCATGGGGGTCGTCCTGGGCACCCGGGATGCAAAGACTCCGCAGGCGTTCTTTGAGAATCTAAGCAAGGTCTGCGACGAGCTCGCGAGCAGCCGGCCGACGGCCGTGAACCTCTTCTGGGCGCTCGAGCGGATGCGCCGCAAGGCGGAGAGCCTTCGCGGCAGCCCCGTGGAGGCCCTCCAGGCGGCAATGCTGGCCGAGGCAAAGCTCGTCCGTGACGAGGATGCCGAAATCTGCCGAGCCATCGGGCGAGCTGGCGAAAAGCTCATTCCGGAGGGCGGCCGGGTTCTGACCCACTGCAATGCAGGGGGCCTGGCCACCGCCGAATACGGCACCGCTCTGGCACCCATGTATGCGGCCAAAGAATGCGGTAGGCGGTTTACCGTCTATGCAGACGAAACGCGGCCATTGCTGCAGGGCTCACGGCTGACGGCTTGGGAATTGTTTCACGCAGGTATTGACGTTGTCGTGATCTGCGATAATATGGCTGGGAGCCTCATGCGGGATCACGCGGTCGATCTCGTCGTGACAGGCGCGGACCGGATCGCTGCGAACGGCGATACGGCCAACAAAATCGGCACCTACAGTTTGGCGGTGCTGGCGCGGGCCCACGAAATACCGTTCTACGTTGCGGCTCCGCGTTCGACGTTCGATCTGTCGATTCCGGACGGATCGGGCATTCCGATCGAAGAGCGGTCGGCGGATGAGATCCGCAAGGGATTCGGCCCGTTGACGGCCCCGGAAGGCGTGCGGTGTTACAACCCGGCCTTCGATGTCACCCCGGCGAAGCTGATCCGGGGGATCATCACGGAACAGGGGATCATCGAGCCGGTGACCGCAGATCGGATACGCGAGTTTTTTTCAGATGAGGCTTGCAAACGGAACGAAAGATTGTAATATTCCCGCCCAAGATTGGATGCGCGGCCAATCGGAGGCGGGTTCCGGTTGCAGTACAGGCACTTCGCCTGGCAGCGTCCAGCGGTCCGGCGCGGACCGGAAGGCGCTGATCTGACGGAACTACAAACGAACCACGGGCCGTGTCGGCCCGCGGAGCAAGCTTCGGGTGGCCTCCGAGTGAG
>CAZJTF010000366.1:0-6935 GCA_964548565.1 uncultured Planctomycetales bacterium
GTCGAGGTGGTCAGAATATCCGGAAAAAAGTGGTCAAAATTTCCGGAACGCGCAAGCCCATGACCTTCTCGGCCAGCCAGGCATTGGGATTCGAGTTGTCGCAGCAGCTCCAGAAGCTGTGCTGGCAAAACCAGCAGCGCCCGCACGCGATCGTGAACGGCACGACCACACGGTCCCCGACGTCAATCATGCTACGATCAACGCCGGGCCCGACTTCGACCACTTCCCCCATGAATTCATGGCCCAGGATGTCGCCCTTCTGCATGGCGGGGATGTACCCGTCGTACAGGTGCAGATCGGATCCGCAGATGCACGTGGACGTGATGCGGATGATCGCGTCCCGCGCGTTCAAGATCCGCGGATCGGGAACGTTGTCGACGCTGACCCGCTGCTTTCCGCACCAGGTGACTGCTTTCACGTCGATACTCACCGGGACGGAGTGTGGCAGCGTTGCCGCGCCGGCCAACGCGAAGCCACTGCTTACCAGCCGCTGTGGGGCTCGCCGCCGCCGGCACAGTTGCCTCGGGGTTGCCCCTGAATCGTTGCGATCTCGCCAGCTTCCATCAACTGCTTGAATTTGCGGAGATCCTCCCGGATCTGCTGCTGGGGCTCTTCGCCGAACAGCTTCGCAAGCAGACGGCCCACCTGGCCGGCCGGCGGCAGATACTCGATGGTCACGTGCACTTCGGTACCCTGATCAGCGGCAGCGGGAACAAAGCGGACGGAGCCGGTATTCGGCACGTCCGCACCATCCAGCGATCGCCAGGCAATCACCGATGCCGGTTCGTCGTTGATGATTTCGGCATCCCATTCAACCTGTCCGCCCGCCAGCCTCGGAGCCTTCGCTACCCAGTGTGAACGCCGCTCGTCAAGGACCCGAACCGATTCAAGGTGGCTCATGAACTGCGGTAAGTTCTCGAAGTTGCGCCAGAACTGGTAGAGCTCGTACGGCGAACGCCGGATCGTGTAGGACTGTTTCACGTGAACGCCGCGCTCGAAGTAATCCTCTGGACGCGCCTGGCCGCGCTCGGAGGTGTCAATGCCGAGCGCCTGGTAAGCCAGGCAGTGGCCGCGGACCCCGCGATACACGAGCAACCCGCCGAGCCCTGCTGAGATGTAGCCTGGAATGCTGCGCTGCCGGATTCCGAGTGCCGCCAGCACGGCACCCGCGCCGATCGAAATCGCGCGCTCGGCCCGGCTGATATTCATCTCGCGGCGCCATTGAATCGGCTGCGAATCCTTGAGGCGGCGAACCTGCTCACGTGCGGTGTCGAGAACCTGCTGCGCTGAGACCATCTCTGCAACCTCCAAATCGCCCCCCGTCCCAGCCTGCCTCGGCACATGCGTGCCCCAGGCACGCAGGGACGTGGCTCTACCGGGGCGGATCCTGCGACTGAATCAACGATTGTGAGTGGCCGTCGTGGCCGGGCGTCACCAACGACTGTGCTGGACAATCGATGCTTCGCATGAAAGCTGTGCAGGTCAAGCTGAGGGGCTGGATGGGCCGGCGATACCAGGTTCGTGCGCGATGCTTCAGCGGCGCAGGGTCAATCCGCGTGGAACGGACAGACGCGCAGTTCCGTCTGCAGAACGCGAAAACGTGCCGGCGTGCCCGCCAAGCATCAGCATATTGTGCAGGGGTTGGGGGCGATGAAGCCTGCCATCTCGATCCGCAGCATGAGACCTGTGATGGCGAGCCACAGCCGCCGCAGGGAGGGTGGGTCAGAGCTCGACGATCCTGCTCAACCTGTCGGAGAACGGCTCCACGCCTCCCGGAGCATCCCCATCTCGAGATCGCTCTTGATGATCCGCTCTTCCGTGATGACCGTCGACCAGTCTGACTTCGGGCACATGCAGATCTGCCTGACTGGCTTTCTGCCGCAGGAAGACCCCGCCTGTCAGAATGCCCGGCTGACCGCCCACACCTACGTCAACGATGGCGACATGACCCTCTTCCTACGGTGCCTCGCGAGCCCGGGCGCCGAGTCTGATCCGACGTGTACGGACTGATTCTCAGCCGCCCCCGCCGACATCACTTCCCGGATTCGATGTGACAGCCGGCCGCAGTCGCCAGGCCCTGACGGAACGGACCAGTTTGGGGCCGAAGTACTTCCCGATGCCGACGTACAACGCGCTTCCTGGCCGTAAACCGCCCGGCGCCTCCGCCTCCATGAATAGCCTGCCGTTTGAGAAGACGCTGAGGCGCGCCCCTTTGATTTCCAGCCGAAAGAGTGATGCTCGCCCAGGAATCGGAACGAAATACGGCTCTTTGGTCACCAGCGTCCGGGGGCGGGCGTAATGATGCCAGGGCAGATTGGCGGTATCTGTCCGAGAGGAGTGCCAGCAGATGGTGTTCCGCCCGCTCATCTCGGGCAGACTGATGGACCACCCATGGTAGTTGTCGTCTTTGACTGCCCGCGGATCTTCTGTGGCGAGAAACAGGCAGAAGCACCCGGGAGAATGCTCCGGTGGATAATAGACATCGAATTCGACCGCGCAGTTCAAAGGGATTGTCTGTTCCCGCCAGATCAGGGGGGTCCCCCCGCTGCCGTTCAACGCGAGCCCTTCCGGACCGCACAGTGCGTCCTCCGGCGAATCCGCAGCGTACCAGCCGGCAAGATGGCCGCTCGCAAAGTCATGCGAAAACAGGGCTGCCCCATTCGGTTCCGGTTGCCGGTCTGTCCGTCCGTCGAACTGCGGCTCCAGCGGCAATTTGGCAAGCCGGTCGGCGTCGTGCTGCGGCATCCGGATGGAGAGCGCCCGAAAAACCGGATCATTGTCACGGTTCGTATGCCACCCGCTGCCCGCACCGATGCCAACATACCGATGCAACGGATCCTCGGTCGGCACCGGCAGACTGTGATTCACCAATAGTACCCCGTCGAGCCAGGCCGCGACCTTCTCGCCGCGCCGAACGAGGTCGATCCGGTGCCAGTCGCCGGTCGTGAGCGGTTCCCGCAACTGTCCCGTCGCCGGTGAAATCTCGCGACCCTGGTCGATCAGGGCATATCGACGGTCGTCACGCCAGATCCAGAAGCGTGAGGCGAGATCACCGTGGGTGCCGTAGCCGGGACCGTTCATCCAGACGCCCAGACCGGCAAAATCGTTAGGCTCGCTCGGCGCAAAGGGGCGAAACTCGAAGCTGACCGCGTAGTTTGTGCCGATCAGCCGGTTCCACCATGCCACGTTGTAGCCACTACCGCCGATCTGCAGGCCTTTTCCCTCGTGGAGGGTGAACGCTTGATTCCTAGGGTACATGCCGGTCGAGCAAGAAAAGCGGGCTTTGGACAGACAGGATTCGCTCGTCAACGCGTCCTCGAAAACGACCGGCCAGTGCGTGAGCAGATTCCGCAGATCGGATTCTCCGTCAGACCCGGCGGTGCGCGGGGAAAGGGATACACGCGGCTCGCCAGCCGTTTGTACGTTGGCGCGAAACTGCGACGACCAGAAGAAGTAGCCCAGGCCACCAGCCAGGAGAACTGCAGGCACAATGGCCGCTGCGTAGGCTCGCCGCCGACGGATCGATGCCTGCCACCGCCGGCCGTACGGCCCCAGCGGTCTTTGTCCCGCCTTGACGCGTTCCAGGTCCGCCAGCACATCGCCCATGCTTGCGTAGCGGTCGCGGAGTTCTCGCGCCATGCAGTCCTCTGCAATGGACGCGAGACCTGCCGGCGCGCCGGGGTTTCGCACGGAGGCGGGAGTCGGCGGACCTGACAGGATCTGCGCGAGAATGGCCTCACGCGACTCTCCCGTATACGGCGGCTGCCCGGTCAGCATTTCGTAGAGCAGGGCCCCGAACGAGTAGATGTCGCAGCGAGTGTCTTCGGCCTCACCGCGTGCAACGGCCGGCGACATGTACGCAAGCGTTCCGATCCGACCCTCACGTCCCGGCTCGACAATCGACTCGTTCTGGTCAAAGGCGCGGACCAGCCCGAAGTCGCCGAGACACGCCCGATCCTCGGAATCGAGCAGCACATTCAGCGGCTTGACGTCACGGTGAATAATGCCCTGGGCGTGGGCATACGTCAGAGCTTCCGCCACGTCGCAAGCGATCTGCAACGCGAAACACCCGTCGAGCGGTTCGCCGGACCTGAGTCGATCGCCGAGCGAGCCTCGTTCCTTCCAGGGCATCACGTAATAAGGGCCGTTCGCCCGGTCAGAGACCTCCAGAACACGCAGGATGCGCCCGTGGTCCAGCCGGTACATGTGCCGCGCCTCGGTGAGGAAACGCCTGACCACCTGCGGCTGGCGGGCGAGTTCCGGTCGGAGCATTTTGATCGCGACCCTCACGTCGGTCGCAGGATCGCGTGCCAACACGACGACACCCATGCCCCCCTGCCCGATCACATGGACGATTTCAAAGCGATCGAGAGCGCCCAGCACGCCAGGCCGGGGTGGAGCATCCAGGGCTCGCGCCTGCAGCAGCCCTGCGGTCAGATCGTCTGTCCCGGACACAAGCGGGATATGAAGGCGTTCGCTGGCGGCATCGAGTCGGTCGGTCACGGCCGGCCTCCCTCGTTCAGCAGGCTCAGGGTTTCTGCGAAGAGCTGATGAATCGGCTCCTCAACCCAGTCCAGGGCTGCGGCCCACTCCAATCCTTCGCGCAGGGCGTGGTCCGTCAACCCGCTGATGCGCTGGCGGCACCGGAGGAACGCCGCAGCCACACTCGCATAGTACAGCAGCGTGGACACTTCGACCGGAAGCGGGCTCTCCGGCTGATTGCGATGGCTCTTGGCAAATTCCTTGGTGAGTTCCAGCAGTTCAAGCGGGGGCTGCGGGTGGCTGAACAAGTCCGCAAAGCTCCTGAGCAACAATCCCTGTGCTGCGCTGACGAATCTCGTTTTTCGGGCAGCGTCGGATGACAGCGAGCGCAGATCGTACTCGATCGGCGCGGATAACTGGTGTCGGCAGATGGCGGCGAGTTCCTGCGAAGTCCAGAGCGGCTGGTGACCCTCGGACATCTGCAGCAGACGCGCGAGGCACTCCGGGCCGGCGGCACTCAGATCATGTTCAGCCATGGAGAACTTACCTTCCTGCGAATACCGTCCAGTTGGATACGCGGTCATTCGGCCATGCCTGCGCCGCCTCGGGCCATAATCGCGCAAAGATCACGAATTTCCTCCTCAATCTCCTCTTCGGACGTGGCGTACTCGGCAACTGCGGCCTTGAGCAGCCGTTGGAACATCCGTTTGGCCGTCACCAGGATGTTCGCGGCCTGAGTTGGGGACTGGAAACCGAATTCTCGAACCAGTTCGCCGTATTCCCTGGCCGGGGCACGTCCGAGGACCGGCTGCAGAAGGCGGCAATCGAACACAGCCCACATTTCAGGCCGCCCGGACTGCTCACACTCCGAGCGCATCCGCCGCAGCACGACGGAGAGCAGTTCGCGCGCCCACGCGATCTCGAATGCGGAGGACGGGCTGACTTGGGCGGTGTCCTCGATCTGCATCTCAGCCGGATCGACGTCGGAGAGTTTACCACCTCCGCGCCGGATCGCCGCCGCCCGGCGATGCTCACTGATAAGGAAACGATCAAGGCTGGTCAGCAGGAGCGTCCGGAACTTGCCCCGTTTGCGGTCCGCCGCGGCTGCAAGGTTGGACTCCAGGAACTTGGCCGTCACGAAGCTTTGAAGCAGGTCGTCCGCCTGCGTTGCGGGGATACGCTTGACGGAGATCAGGTGGCTTCGTAACGCGGGCATGTAGAGATGAAGAAGCTGTGCCAGCGCTGCCCGACTTCCCGCAGGGTCAGGGTCCCCTGCGCGGCCGACCATCGTCCACTGGGTGACCGGGAACGGCTGAGAAACGCCCGATTCGTCTGGCCGCACCGGATACCCTCGCTTGATGAGTGCGTTCTGCCTTCAAGCATACCATCTCCACGCTCTCCGGGCAACGAAGCAACTTCTTGAACTCCAAGCAGTTATGCGCGACGCACTGGAATGCGCGTCCTGATATGCGGAGAAATCCTGAAGCTCTGCGCAGGGGCGACGGGTTGCACGCGTATCGAGAGGTGATCTGGGACGAGTTGTCCCTGGGAACCGGCGGAGGCGTGTGTCATGTGCAATCGGTTACAGGCCAGGCGGCGCGCAGCGCGTGGATTCGCCGCGAAGGCATCTCTCGTTGTGCTGCTCTCAATTTCGACCGCTCGCGGGGCCAGTCTCGCTGCAGAGAAAGCGGCCGCAGCGGCGAGTCCGGCCACGCAGCCAGCGGACGCCCTCTCCAACCGGACTCTTTCGGCGGAGGAGTCCGCCGCGTACCGGGCCGAGCTCAAGATGGTTTCTGAGGTGTACACGCTGGACTCCTACCGGGAGTCCGTCCGTCAGGTCAAACAGGCGGCCCAACGCCAGGCAAGCCAGGACATGCAGGCCGCAGACGCGAAGGCTCACGCGCTGGCCCAGGCCGCCGCGCGGACCACGCGCCGCAACTTGATTCGGCATCGGCGCCGTAAAGGACCGGTGATCGCCGGTTACTATGACCGCCTTCAAACGATCAACAGAGATCGCCAACAGGCTCGGAACGCCGCCGCCGGTGAGGCAATGCGCGCCCGGCAGGCATCCGGTGGGATAGAGCGGGATCTCACGACGCTCGAGCGGGCCATGAGGAATCTCGCGGCGACTGGCGTGCACGCGAAATACGGGCAGATGAGGAGCGCATCGAGTGCGCTTGCCGCGGGGCTGAGCGCGATGCGGTCGGCATTCATGGTCCTCGACGCGACCGACGACACAGCCTTACGCCACGACGCGGGAACCGGGTTGGAGCAGGCGGTCACCGCGGCGCTGGAGGAGATCGGAGGCGCAGAACCCGTGGCTGTCGCGGCAATCCTGGCGGGCAACCACGCAGGTTTGAAAGGGGCGATCAGTGCGCCGGCGGGACAAGGCTTCGCGGCCGAGGTCGCAGAGGCATGGCGGGGTGCACGGGATCAGATCGCGCTCACGCCTG
>CAZJTF010000367.1:0-6882 GCA_964548565.1 uncultured Planctomycetales bacterium
TCGCGAGCGACACGCCTCGACCCTCTGGATGTGGCTCCGACCAGCTGTGACTGTTACTGCTTGCTCCGAACCCGACCATCTCCGCGTAGATCCGCGCGCCGCGGGCGCGGGCGTGGTCGAGAGCCTCGAGAATAATCAGGCCGCCCCCTTCGCTGATGACGGTGCCGTCGTGTTTGGCGTCGAACGGCCGGCAGGAGGCCGCGGGATCGTCGTTATGCGTGACCGTGAGCCGCTTGAGGAGCTGCTGACGCATCAGTCCCATCGGGTTCAGCTTGCTTTCCGCGCCGCCGCAGATGCAGATATCCGCCGCTCCGCGGGCAATCGTACGGAAAGCCTCACCGATCGCCAGATGACTGGATGCCTCCGCGCACGTGATGGTGTTGGAGGGCGCCTGCGCGTCGTGCACGATGGTGACGTGGCAGCTGAGCATATTCGGCAAGAACTTCAAGAGCCACAGGGGCGTGAGATTGTTCATGCCCTCGCTGCCCCACTTGCGAATGGAAAACGCGCCGGTCTCATCCACCGCGGTCGCCAGGGCACCGGCCAGTTCGTTCAGGTCGGCGCAAATGAGACCCGCGCCGATATTTGCTCCGAACCGCGTTGGATCCAGGTTCGGAGGGCCTTCTGCTTCGCCGCGCTCGATGAGGCATTTCGTCTTGAGGCCGGCGTCCTTGACCGCTTCGTACGCGGCCGCCACGGCGATTTCGATATCGCGTGCCATGACCTTCGTGCTCTTGCGGTATGCCTTGGGCACGAAGTTGCCCATCGCCAGCGCGTCGATCTGGCCGCCGACCTGAGATTCGAACCGCGAAGGGTCAAACGCGGTGATCCGACGGATGCCGTTCCTGCGGTCGAGCAGGGCGCTCCAGACCGCCTCGGCGCCGATGCCGATGGGCGTGACCAGCCCCAGTCCCGTGACCACGACGCGACGTGAACTCATGCTTGCGTCCTCATGCCGGTCCGCCCGCGCCGGGGCGGCGGATCTGGTAAGTGGCGAGCAGGCTCTTAAACTCCTCGGTGAAGACGAAGTTCTCCTCCGGGAAATCCAGGCCGCTCATGTTGTTGTCAATGTGCGAGAACATCAGCTCGATCTGGCCGAGCGGGCGGCCGTCGCAGAGGATCGTCCCGCTCGCCAGCGCGGCCTCCGCCGTGATCGAGTCGATCTGCGCCTCGTAACGGAGCTGCTGGCCGGGGCGGGCGATCGCGTGAAAGCTGGCCCGCTTCACCTTGGCGAGGATCACCTTTTCCTGGAAGTTGCGTGCTTCCCCGACCAGAATGCCGGCCGTCTGTGCCATGCCTTCGATCATCAGGCTGGCCGGCATCACGGGGTACGCGGGAAAGTGGTCGTGCAGGTGTTCCTCGGCGAGCGTGAGGTTCTTGATCGCAACGGCTCGCTTGCCGGACTCGAACTCCACGAATTTGTCGATCCAGATCCAGCGCATATGGCTTTGGCTTCCCGCGTGCGGTCAGGCCCCGCGCATTTCCTCAACAGCAACGGCCGGCGGGTGCCGGCCGTCGTTCCATTCCACTTATGAGACCGGGTCCGTCACGCCGCGAGCTTGGCCTCGATGTAATTGACAAGCGTCTTGACCGTGAACAGGTCCGGCATCTTGTTGACGTCAGGATCCGATTCGAAATTGCTGAAGTCCGCGTGAGGCATCGCCTTCTTGATCTGCTGCAGGCCGACCGGCGTGAACTTGCCGTTCGACACGTAGTCCGGGTTGTTGAGCAGATCGTCGGGGAAGAGTTCCCCGCGGGGAATCTTGATGTTAAAGCTCTTCTCGAGTCGGAACACGATGTCCAGGAAGTCGATGCTTTCCGCCCCGAGATCTCCCGTCAGCGTTGCATCCTCGGTGACTTCGTCCGGTTCAACCGCCAGCGCGTCGACCAGCGTCTCGCGGACGTTCTCAAAGATCTCGCCACGGCTCATCGCCATGTCAACTTACCTCCATCTCTTGTCGATCTGCGACGCTCCAGGTCCTTCCATGGATTCGGGCAGACAATTACACGTGCCTCAGTAACGCCAGCTGTTCCCGCGCGGCCGCGATCAGCTTGCGATCGACCGGCTCCATGGCGGGATCGTCCTCTGCCAGATTGAAATGCCGAAGCGACCAGTGGGCCTTCACCATCTCGGTGGTTCCACACCGGCCGACACCTACAAAACGGCTGGATCCTGGACCGATCTCTCTGGCTTCCACGCTGAGTTCGAACACCTGCCCGGGTGCGACGAAGCTCTTGTACGTCACGTTCCTGGCTTCGGAAAGCAGCACCATGCTATGGGCGAAGTCCTCGGTCGTCCGCACGAGCCAGGCGGAAGCCTGCACCATGGCCTCAATCATCAGAACACCCGGCAGGACCGGAAACCGGGGAAAGTGGTCCGCCAGGTACTCCTCCGCCAGTGAGAGCGCTTTGACCGCGCCGATTCGCTCTCCGGGCACCAGCTCCGTGATACGATCGATCAGAATGAACTTCATGCACTGCCGGGCCGCCGGCTTGCCGGAACCCTTTCCTCATGAGTGGGCTAAGTTTAGACGCCGTCACGCCGCCTTGCAAGCCCCGGACGGTCCAACCACGCGGCCGAGACTATACCAACGACCCTTCCGATCCGCCAGCCCGACGGCGGACGCCCAGGGCCAGCCTCGAGGCAGGCACGGGTGCCGTCGTTGTCTCAAGTCGCTGCTGGTGCTACCGTTGGGCGTGCCGGAGGGCATGGGGGGTGGATTCGGCTCATGACGCTGCGGCACAGATTGCTGTTGGTCTACGGAATCGTCGTGCTGCTCAGCGTGGCCACGGTGGCGGTCGCGCTGTTCGAACTCGAGCGTGCCCGGCGCGTGTTCGGCGCGCTGCAGCACTGGCACGGCATTGTCCTGACGGCGCAGAAGCTCCGCTCGTCGATCCCGACGGAGGAGGAGATCACGGTCGAGGACGTTCGGGGGATCCTCGACGCTGTTGTGAGCCAATATCCGAGGATCTCGTACGCCAGCGACTACATCGATGCCGACATTCCGCGGGAGTCTCTGAACGTTGTTCGCAAGGAAGTGACGCGCCTTCAGCAGGATATGGAGACGGGCGTTCGGCCCGATTCACAGCGGCTGGAGAACGTGCGTTTTGCGATCGACACCTACGCCAACATTGTCGAGGCGGAAGGGCAGATGCTCGAGAACGATCTCGAGCGACAGGAGTCCAGGAAGGAGCTCCTGCTGCTTGTCGTTTTTGCCATTACCGGGCTCCACATTGCCGTGATCGGCTCGCTGCTCAGACGGTGGCTGCTCCGACCGATGGAGCAGCTGAACCGTCAGGTCCAGGCGCTCGCGCGGGACGAGCCTGCCCCGGAGCCCCTGCTCACCAGCCCCAGGGAAATGGCGACGCTGGCCACCGCGCTGGACCAGGCGCGGGAGTCGCTCGGGACGCTTCGCCAGAAGCTCATCGATTCGGAGCGCCTGACCACGATCGGTCAATTCGCCGCCCAACTCGCGCACAACCTGCGGAACCCACTGGCCGGTATCCGCGCGATGGCGCAGGTCACCGGCCGCCTGTCCACGACGGACGCCGAAACCAGGCAGCGCATGCAGGAGATCGTTGCCTCGGTGGACCGTCTCAACCATTGGATTGCCGGATTGATGGAGGTTGCCCGGCGAGAGCCCGCCCCGACTCCGAACGCGGACGTTGTCCCCTTGCTCCATCGGATTCGTGAGGCCCTGGCGACGGAGGTGAGCGCAAAGGAACTGACGCTGCACGTCGATGCTCCTCAGGGGGGGCTGGTCTGTGCTCACGATCCCGCCACGCTGGAGCATGCACTGATTGCGATGGTCGTCAACGCGATCGAAGCCTCGCCGCTCGGTGCCGAGATACGGATGACGGCGGAGCGGGTCGTCGGGCGCTCCGGCGAGCCGGCCTGCCGCATCTGCGTGCATGACCACGGCTGCGGACTGCCGGCCGACGACCCCGAACGCATCTTTGAATTCTGGTACTCCACCAAGCAGCGCGGCATGGGGCTTGGACTCGGTCTGGCCCGCCAGGCGCTCCAGCGGCAGGGGGGATCGGCGCACGCCTTGAACAATCCCGACGGCGGGGCGACCGTCTATGTTGAACTTCCGCTACGTGAAGCGGACAACGCCGGCCGTACGCCGAACGCTGACAGCGAGTCCCACGAATCCCGAACCGACGTGGTGAGTCATGCCCAAGCTTCTGATCGTTGAGGATGAGACCAGCCTGGCCCGTGCCATGGGCGATGCCATGAAGGCATCCGGTCACGAGGTTCGCCTCGTCCACGTTGGCGAGAAGGTGATGGCCGAATTCAGAGCGTTTGCGCCCGAAATCGTTCTTCTGGATGTGCGGCTGGGTGGCGTCAGCGGCCTCAGTTTGCTTGAGGAGATCAAGCGCGAGGCTCCCGACACCGAAGCGATCGTCGTCACGGCGTACGGCAGCGTCGAGGTGGCAGTGGATGCCATGAAGCGCGGCGCCGCCGAGTTCCTGACGAAACCTGTCGATCTGGACGTCCTCGGCGTCGCGGTGGACAAAGTCTGGTCGGCGTCCCAGGCCCGACGACGTCTCGAACAGTTCCGCACCGCTCAGGCGGAACGGCTGCGGGAGGTGCATTTTCTTGGCGAGAGTGAGCCGATCCGCGCTGTCCGTGAACAGGTCGGGCGGCTGACGTCGCGCGCCGCCGCCGCTCGAAGCGATCTGCCCGCCATTCTCCTGACCGGCGAGACCGGTACGGGTAAAGACCTTCTGGCGTCGTATCTCCATGCGTCTTTGCCGCACCGGACGGGGCCGCTCGTGGCGCTCAACTGCAGCGCGGTGCCCGCCGACCTGTTCGAGTCGGAGCTCTTCGGCCACCAGAAGGGCGCGTTCAGCGGGGCGGTTGGTGACAAGCCGGGCATGTTCGAGACTGCCGACGGGGGGACACTCTTCCTGGATGAAATCGGCGATATGCCGCCGGCTCTGCAACCGAAGCTCCTGCGATCGCTGGAAACACACACCCTCCGCCGGATCGGCGACACTCGTGACCGACCCTTTGATGTCTGCCTCGTGGCCGCAACCAACCGCGACCTGCGGGCCCAGGTGGCCGCCGGTCGGTTCCGGGAGGACCTGTACTACCGGCTGAACGTCGTCGCCATCGAACTGCCGCCGCTCAGGCAACGGGGTGGAGACGTTCTGCTGCTCGCGGATCACTTCTGCCGCGGGCTGGCGGTCAAGTATGGCCTGCCCGGCCTGACCCTGTCGCCCGAGGCTCGGGACCTGCTCCTCGGCTACGACTGGCCAGGCAACGTTCGCGAGCTTCGCCACGCACTGGAGAGCGCCGCCCTCAGCATCGCCGGGACTGTCATTCTCCCGGAGGACCTGCCGATTAGCCGCGCGGTGGACCCTGTTCGGCGGGCGGAACGGGCGATCGATCTGGACGCTCCGATTGACCTGGAGCAGGTCGAGCGGAGCCTGATCGAGCGGGCGCTCCGACGAACTGGCGGCAACGTGTCAGCCGCTGCCCGGCTGCTCTCGATCGGCAGGGAAGCCATGCGATACCGGATGGCAAAATTCGGTCTCGGGACAGGACGCGACGACAGTTCCGGCTGAGGTGGTTCATTTCAACCACCCTCTGGTCTATTTCCACCGCTCCAGGGGCGCCAAGACTGTCCTAAAGGTCGTTCTAAGGCGGTTTTGGGGCAGGCACACCGCTTGCATGGGGCTCTGGCATGGGAGTACAGTGTGCCTCCCATGCGGGAAACGAAAACGGAGGAACGACTCATGTACGCAACCCCGAAACGCCGCCCGGCATTCACGCTGATCGAACTGCTCGTGGTGGTCGGCATCATCGCCCTGCTGATCAGCATCCTTCTGCCGTCGCTGTCGAAGGCACGCGAGATTTCGCGCCGCACCGCCTGCTCAGCCAACCTGAAGGCCTTTGCGACAAGCTCGCTGGTCTACTCCGAGGCGAACAGCGGTGTGTTGCCCTCGCCGTCTGACAGGATTCAGACGACCGCGTCAACCGGCGCGAACGTCGGAACGTACCGCCCCTATCCGGATGGCTTGGTGCTTCCCGCCCGCACTTCAACCTACCACGGCAGCAACACGCGTGGACCATTCAAACTGTTGATGGGCGGCGAGCGGGCCTACATGCAGCCCAAACAGTTCATCTGCCAGAGCACGCGGACCCTGCAGCACAAGCCGCAGGGAACGACGGTGGAAGACTACTACAACATCGGCGGCCTCAACGGTGTTGTGAAGGTGTACGACTTCGACCCGAAAGCCGTCGAACCCACAGCCACCGAAATGACAGATTTCAGTTACTCCTTCCAGATGACACTCAAGTACATCACTGGTGGCGAGACGCTCGGCGGACCCCTCACGAATACCCAGGATCCGCGTAAGGCGATCGCCGCGGACCGGAATCCATATTCGAACCATCTCGTCAACGGAACGGGCGGCGGCAAGGAGTACCAGTTCAAGACTGACAAGTCGTCGATCGGCTTCTCCGCTCCGCCGACGGGAAGTGGGACGACTTTCCAGCGGGATCTTCGGACCAAGAAGGACTTTAACACGCGGAATCACAACCGCGAAGGGCAGAACGTCGCTTACCTGGATGGCCACGCGGCTTGGGCCAAGACCTCCAAGGTCGGGGCTGACGAGGACTGCATCTGGTTCAAGCAGCAGGACAGTGGTGGAAATCCGGTCGGCGATGCCGATCCCAGCACACTCGCCAATACTGAATGGGGCAAGCAGCGATCGAAGGCCAATTGGCTGACCGATTCGGTCCTCGTTCCGTAACCCCTGTCGACACGGATGACGATGTGGTCGAGAGCCCGCGCGTGTTGCGGGCTCTCTTTTGCGCGCCAAGCATGTTGTGAATCTTGGAGGTGGAAGTCCTCTGCGGGGCGTGATGAC
>CAZJTF010000368.1:0-6852 GCA_964548565.1 uncultured Planctomycetales bacterium
GTGCTCGACCTGTGTGGACACGATGTCCCCACCCCAGGCTCCGAGAACGTGCTGTTCGTTTTGGGAGCCGAGTGTTGGCCGTGCATTCAACCAACTCCTCCGCCATCCCGATGCGCATGTTTAAGAACGAGCGAGTGGGTGACATGTCAGACCATCACGCCTTTCTGGCGCGCCGACTCCGAAGGCGGTGATCACGGCGGGCAGGTTGTGGCCGAGGGCCGGCCGGAGGAGATCGCGGCCAACCCCGCCAGCTACACGGGACGTTTCCTGCGACCGCGGCTCCGGCAGCCCGACCTTTCCAGCGAAGAGAGAACATCATGACACGCACAAGGGCATGGTCTACGGGCATCATGTGGTCCCTGGCCGCGGGCATCTGCATCGGCGGCGAAGGCACGCAGGTCGTTGCCGGGGCCGCCTACATGCCGGCCCCGGGCGGGTGGGCGCTTCGCATCCGCGGGGCGTCCGCCGAGTCGCAGGCTGGGCCGGCTTCGACACGCCCGCAGTCCGGCACGCCGGCCGCGCCGCCTCCGGGGCACCAGGCATGGGGGAATGTCCCGGCGGTCGCAAATCCGCGCGAACACCGGCGTCCGCTGTTTCCGGCGGTGGACAAGTCCCTGATCTGGACGGCTGAGGAGTGCGCCCGCAGCGAGCGGGTCACGTTCCGCCCGATGGTGCTCGCGTACAACGCGCCGCGCTTCCTCTTCGATTACCACTCGGCGGGCGGGCTGCTCGGGCACCTGCAGATCGGGCTCGCACCACCGGGCACCGAGGGCAAATGGTTCCACCAGTGGGACGACATCGACGTGCGGTACGTGAACGGTGCGATGGAGTACGAGCTTGCGGACGGCGCCTACCCCGGCGTGCGGGCGCGGCTGCACGCCGTCGCATTGAGCGGGTCGGCCGGGATCGTCGTCCGTGTGCAGGTGGAAGGCGGCGCCCCCGGCGCGGCGCTCGTCTGGGCGTACGGCGGCGCATCCGCGTTCTTCACCAACTGGAACGTGGTCGCCCCGCAGTTCCGCTACGCGCCGGAGCACTGCGCGAAGGACAGCTATACGGTCGGACCCGCCGGTTTCGAACTCGTGCGCGCGTTCGACAAGACCGACGGCATCGTCGGCGGCGAGGGGAAGTCGCTCAGCGTGATGCGCGCGCTGCCGGAGTGGAAGGCGCGCATCCGCGGCGGCAGTTCCCCGAAGGGCGAAACCGGATTCGGCGCGCCCGATGCGTTCGCGAAGAGCCCGCGTGCCCTGCTCGAAGCCGCCGACTGGGGCGGAGACGAGGCAGCGCGGACGCGGGCGAACTGCGTCGTCGTGCAGAGGATGGCGGTGGACCGGGCGAGCGGCGGATTCATCGTGGTCGGCATGGGGGGCAACATCGCGGGGGCGATCGCACAGCCTGACGAGGCGTTCAACGCCGGCATGAAACGAAATGAAGGCATCGCCGCGCGCATCCGGACGAAGACGCCGGACCCTCGGTTCGATGCCGCCAACACGATGATGGCATTTGCGACCGAGGGCACGTGGGCGTCCCAGGCGTACGTTCACGGCGGGTGGTCCTGGCGGTACGCCTATCTCGGCTGGCGCATCCTGTACGGGCCGACATGCCTGGGCTGGACCGAGCGCGTCCGCACGACGATCCGGAACCAGTGCCGCCTGGGGCACATCGAGGAGGGGCCGGACGCGGGCAGCCTGAGCTGCATGCTCGAGTCGAAGGCCTTCTTCTACAACATGAACGAAGTGTTCCTCGACATGGTGCGGCATTACTACGAGTACACCGACGATGTCGAGCTGATGCGCGAGATCTTCCCGGCTCTCGAAGGCACGATCGCGCGAGAGAACCGGCGCCTGCGCCCCGACGGCGGCGACCTGTACGAGAATGCTCTCAACACCTGGATCAGCGACTCGCACTGGTACATCCGCGGGCAGTGCACGCAGGCGTCGGCGTACATGCTGCGGGCGCACCAGTTCCTCGCGGAGGTCGCGCCGAGACTCGGCAAGGACCCCGGCCCCTTCCGCGCGCAGGCCGTCCGCATCCGCGAGGCGATGCAGCGCGAGCTCTGGCAAAAACGCGCGGGGGTCTTCGCCGAGTACCGCGACACCCGGGGCCATCGCCTGCTGCACACCGAGCCCGAGCTGCCCACGATCTACCACGCCGCCGAATTCGGGGCGGCCGACCCGCTGCAGGTCTGGCAGATGCTGCACTGGGCAGACACGCACCTGACGCAGGAAAGCACGCCGGGCGGCGGGCGGCTGTACTGGAGCTCCAACTGGCACCCCAATCACGGGCGGTCCTACACGCACAGCACGTACGAGCTCGCGTACGCCGAGGAGCTCAACTTCGCCGAAACGAACTATCTGGCCGGACGCGCGGATGTGGGCTATGCCCTGCTGCGAGCGGGACTGGCGGGTATCTTCAATGGCCCGACGCCCGGCGGCCTGAGCTGCCACAGCCACACCGACGGCACCCAGCGCGCGAACGACGAGTTTGCCGACGCAAGCAGTATGTGGGTGCGGACCGTCTGTGAGGGACTGTTCGGCATCCGCGTGAATCGCCCTCAGAAGAGGGTGCATCTCTCGCCGCAACTCCCGCGCGACTGGGCCGAGGCCTCGATCGAGACGCCGCACTTCTCGTACACGCTGCGGCAAGCACCGGAACGCGTAGACATCACGTGGAAATCGCCGGCAGCGACGGAGGTGGCGCTCCGCCTGCCCGTTCAGGCCCGCCGAGTGCTGTCGGCGAAGGCGGACGGGCGCGAGCTTGCCTGGACGCCAGGGAAAGGTGTTGATGTTACCTGGCTGCAGGTAACGATTCCCGCTTCCGAAGGCGGAGTGATCGAAGTGGCGTTCGAGCCCGACCCGCTCGAGGGGCCGAAGCCGGTGTCCGCCCGCCGGGGCGAACCCGTCTCCCTGACTCTGCCCGGCGGAGCGATCACGGAGTGGCTCGACCCGCAGGGCCTTCTCGCCCAGGCGCGACTGGAGGGTGATTCGCTCGTCGGAACCGCAGACGGTGATCCGGGGGCGGGCGTGCTGTTCGTCTCGAGCGGCGGCGAGTGCCCGCGCTGGACGCCGGTACGCCTGGAAATTGCACCCGCAACGCCGGTCGTCGCACGCACCTGGTCGCCTCCGCAGGTATCAGCCCGCGACCTGGCCCCCTGGGAGCTGATCGACCTGTCGGCGACTTTCAACGCGAAAGTGAGCGACGTGCCGAAGCGGCTCGCCAACGGCGCGATCCCGCCGGAGATGCCGGCGGACCAGGTCGGCTTCAATTACTGGCTGGAGCACGTGATCGTCCGCTCAAAGCCGCCGTCCGATGCGGCCTGGCGTGCGAAGATCGGCACGGACGACATCGCCTGGACGACCGACGGCATCCCCTTCCGAAGCCCAAAGGAAGGTTCCAACATCGCCGCCGTCTGCCTGCACAGCAAGGCGTTTCCGGCGTCCGTCTCACTGCCGGTCGGCGCGAGGGGCAGAACCGTTTACCTGATGGTGAGCGGGATGACGCACCCGAATCAGAGCCACGTCGTGAACGCGCGCTGCACGCTGAAATACGCGGACGGCTCGCGCGAGGTGCGCGACCTGGTGAACCCGTTCGACATCGGCGACTGCTGGAGCACCTGGTGCGGCCCATACTTCGACACACCTGCGAACGGCTTCGAGAACATCGGCGGACGCAGCGGCCCGGCCGGCTCGTCGCAGGTGCAAGACCGCTCCCGGCCGGTGGCGGTGGACACGATCGCGCACCTCGTGGCATTCCCGCTGAAACCCGGCATCCCGCTCGAAGGCATCGACTTCGAAGCGATCGCCAACGACATCGTGTTCGGCGTGATGGGCATTTCGGTTCTGAAATGAGCGGCGGAGCCCGGGATCCGCGTTCGAGGATGAGCTGGCGGCCTCTCCTCGGAATCTGTGATAGAATAGAGGTGGTTGCTGAACGCTCGTCCTGACGGGGAGGTGCCGCATGCCCCGACCCAACCGGTTGCACGCATTCCTGGCCCTGCTGGCGGGCGCGGTGGTGATCGCGATCCTGGTCCGCCCCCGGCCGACCGGTGTGGACGATAGGCCTGCCGCCGCCCCACCCTCCACGACTTCCGCACCCGCACCGTGGCTCGGAACGCGACCGGCCGCCGCAGCGGAGTTCGCCCGCGAGCGCATCCGCATGGTTGCGACGCAGATCAGCCATCCGCGCGACGGCCGGGATCCGGTGCGCGATCCCGACGTGCTGGAGGCGATGCGGACAGTCCCGCGGCACCTGTTTGTCCCGCGCGAGTACCGGCGCAGCGCGTATGACGATACGCCTCTGCCGATCGGCCACGGGCAGACGATTTCTCAGCCGTACATCGTCGCGCTCATGACGGAGCACCTTCGGGTCGAGCCCGATTCCCGCATCCTCGAGGTTGGCACAGGCTCGGGCTACCAGGCGGCAGTGCTCGCGCACCTGACGCCGCACGTGTACACGATCGAGATCGTCGAGCCGCTTGCCAGGCAGGCGGAGCGGACGCTGCGGGAGCTCGGTTACACCTCCGTGAAGTGCCGATACGGCGACGGCTATCTCGGCTGGACGGAGGCGGCGCCGTTTGACGGCATCATCGTGACCTGCGCGGCCGACGACATCCCGGAGCCGCTGTGGGAGCAGCTCCGCCCCGGCGGACGAATGGTCATACCGACCGGCAGCGGCGGCTATCAGCAACTCGTCGTCGTCACCAAAACGCCGGACGGTCAGCGCAAAACCGAGACCATCACGGCGGTGCGGTTTGTGCCGCTCGTACGAACACGTCCGGGATAGGTCAGCGAAGCGAACTCAAAGGGAAAAGGCAGAACGCCCCATATCTGCAAGTTAACTCTTCCTTCGCATATCATGCGGGGATGACACGTCTGCACTGGTTCTGGCGCGGGCTGATTGCGGTGCTTGCCGCGGTCATCGTGGGGTTGTTCCTGAGCCTGTTCATCCTGCGGCTGCTCTCCGTCCCGCAGTTTACCTCCGTTCCGGTTCAGATCCTGCTGCGGCTGATCACACCGCTGGTCGCGGTCACCGTGTACGGAGTTCTGACGGCGCGGCTGGGGCCGACGCGGCCGGACCCGGAGACTCGTTGCCGCACGTGCGGGTACATCCTGCGAGGGCTCGCCGAGCCGCGCTGCCCGGAGTGCGGGGAGCGGATCTGACCCCTGGTCCAAAGCTCAACCAGACGTATTCCGCGGGGGCCTGAAACGCCGCCACGCCGGCCTGCCGATGCTGCCAGTGACCACGCGACCGGGCTTGCGTTTCGGGAAGACTTGTTTAAAATAAACACGATGGCACAGGATCGAACAAACGGCCGGGCCGGTGCCGTGGAGCGGCAGGCGCGCATCGCGGAGGTGCTGCGCAGCCGCGGAGCTTGCTCGGTCGAGGATCTGGCCAGGCACCTGGGCGTGAGCGGCATGACCGTCCGGCGCGACCTGCAGACAATGGCGGAGGCTCGGAAGGTTATCCGTACGCACGGCGGCGCGGCACCGGCGGAGCGGGTGTCGTTCGAGTTCGAGTTCCTCAACCGCGTCCGCGAGCACCAGGCGGCCAAGGAGGCGATCGCCGCCGCAGCTGCCGACCTGGTTTCGGACGGCCAGTCGGTGATGCTCGATTCGGGGACGACGACGCTCGCCCTCGCACGTCGCCTCAAGGAACGCCAGAAGCTCACGGTCATCACGACCTCGCTGCCGATCGCCTCGGAACTGCAGTTCTGCGACAACATCCAGGTGCTGCTCCTCGGCGGACTGCTCCGCCACGACGCCCCCGACCTGACGGGGCCGCTCACCGAGGCCAACCTCGAGTCTCTCCGGGCGGACGTCGCGTTCATCGGCGGCGACGCCATCGACCTGGAAGGCAACATCTACAACAACGCACCCGCCGTCGGACGGATGCTCACGAAAATGGCCGGCTCCGCGCAGCGGGTGTACGTCGTCGCCGACAGCTCGAAGATCGGACGCACCGCCCTCATGCGGTTCGGACGCATCGGCAGCTGGGACGGCCTGATTACCGACAGGGAATTGAAACCGACCATGGCCCGGGCTCTCCGGCGGGCACGGGTTCATCTGATCCAGACGCCGGGCGTAAAGGATTCGCTTCCATGACGAGTGTTCTGCCGACCAGCGAGTGGGCACACGTGGACCTGGCCAAGTACCCGTCTGTCCGTGTCCCGCCGCCGGGTCCGAAATCGAAAGAGCTGCACGCCCGCTGCACGAAGTACTTCAAGGGCCTTAGCGAGCAGGTCAAGCTGTTCCCGGTGGCTTTCGAGAGCGGTCACGGGTGCACGCTCACCGACGTCGACGGCAACAAGTACATCGACTTCTCGTCGGGCATCTACGTCACGACGCTCGGGCACTGCCACCCGAAGATCACCGGCGCGGTGCAGAAGTGGGCCGGGCAGCTCATGAACGCGCACGACTTCACCACGCCGGTGAAGACGAAGCTGATGGAGCGCATGGCGGACGTCCTGCCCGGCGATCTGAGCGGGTTCCAGCTCTACGACTCCGGCACAACCGCGGTCGAGGCGGGGATGCGCGTGCTCCGCGCCGCCACCGGCCGCAACGAGATGATCTCGTGCTTCTACGACTTCCACGGCAAGACGTACGGCTCGGTGTCGCTCGCGCAGATCCGCTCGCCGGTCTACGGGCGGGTCCGCGCGCCGGGCATGCACATGGTGCCCCGCCCGGACACGTACCGCCCCGTCTGGTCCAAGCCCGACGGCTCGATCGACACGGACAAGTACATCAGCTTTTACGACGACTATATCGAGCGGGCGACGGTCAACGACGTCGCCGGCTTCGTGCTCGAACCGATCCAGGGCTGGGGCGGCTCGGTCATGCCGCCGGACGACTTCTTCCC